>JAZQDN010000156.1:0-10075 GCA_045546815.1 Eubacteriales bacterium | reverse complement strand
GCTGTAGCCGATGTGCTTGTGAGCTATGCGCGTGCTCTTCAGGATTCTATGGGCAGTAAAATCGAAACGCTGTACAAGCTTATGGACGGCAGGGTAGAGGCGCTACAGTTTGATGTAAATGCAGAGTTTAAATATATCAATATTCCCTTCAAGGACCTGCAGATAAAGCGTAATATTCTTATTGCGGGTATAAACCGCGGCAGAAAAACAATAATCCCTGCCGGTAACGATTTTATACAAACAGGCGATAAGGTAATTGTTTTTGCGACAGGTCACCGTCTTTCAGACCTTTCTGACATAATCAAGTAGGTGATATTATGAACAGAAGGATGGTTTTAAAAACAGTCGGTCAGATTTGTCTTGCCGAAGCAGGACTTCTGCTTTTGCCGCTTTTGGTGTCGTTTATTTATGGTGAAACATTATCTGCGACAGCCTTTATACAAACGATTATAGTCTGTCTTGTTCTCGGCATCGCGGTAATACTTTTGTCACGCCCCGAAAACCGTGTTATTTATGCAAAGGAGAGCTTTGTAATTGTTTCGCTTGCGTGGGTAATGACTTCTGCACTCGGTGCGTTGCCGTTTGTGATTTCGGGTGAGATTCCTAACTATTTTGATGCATTTTTTGAAACGGTCAGTGGCTTTACCACGACCGGCGCATCAATTCTTACGGATATAGAGGCTATGAGCCACGGTATGCTTTTCTGGCGAAGCTTTACTCATTGGGTAGGCGGTATGGGTGTTTTGGTGTTTATAATGGCGATCATACCTGTATCCGACCGCTCAATACACCTTATGCGCGCGGAAATTCCTGGCCCTATTGTCGGTAAGCTTGTGCCAAAGGCAAAGGATACTGCAAAAATCCTTTATCTTATTTATATCGTTATGACAACTGTTGAGATAGTGCTATTGTTGCTTGGCGGTATGCCGCTGTTTGACAGTATCTTGCACGCTTTCGGTACGGCGGGCACAGGCGGCTTTGGAATAAAGGCTGACAGTATCGGTAGCTACAGTCCGTATTTACAGTGGGTTATTGCAATCTTTATGCTGCTTTTTGGCATAAACTTTAACCTGTATTATCTGATTTTACTTAAAAAAATAAAGTCTGTATTTAAAAGCACAGAGCTTTGGTGCTATCTCGGTATAGTTGCCGCATCTGTTGCTCTTATTTCGTTTAATATTTATCCGCTTGTAAATAACGTTTTTGATACGGTGCGTCACTCTGCTTTTCAAGTGTCGTCAATCATTACAACGACGGGTTATTCAACGGTGGACTTTGACCTGTGGCCCGGCTTTTCAAAGGTGATACTGTTTTTACTTATGTTTTTTGGCGGCTGTGCAGGATCCACTGCGGGCGGCTTTAAAATATCGCGTGTTGTAATACTCGGTAAGGTTATTCGCCGCGAGCTTAAAAGGATGATACATCCGCGCTCGGTAAGCACCATAAATTTTGAAGGTAAAGAGCTCGATGAGTCAACCATAAAAGGCGTAAACAGTTATTTTGCCATATATTCAGCTTGTTTTATAATACTGATTTTACTTATCAGTCTTGAACCGTTTGATTTTGAAACCAATGTCTCGGCAGTTGCAGCTTGCTTTAATAATGTCGGTCCCGGCTTTGCGCTTGTAGGACCTACCCGAAACTTTTCAATTTACTCAAACTTTTCAACCTTTGTGCTGTCGATAGCAATGCTGCTTGGCAGACTCGAAATCTTTCCGCTTGTGCTCGCAGTTTCTGCAAGAACGTGGAAAAAACAGTAAGGACAAATATGCTATTTTTAAAATCAAAATATGAAAAAGAACTCGAATACACGTTATCCGAGCTCAAAAACTATCTTTCAAACAATTATAAAGACGCGGCGCATACCTGCCGCACTCAACTTTTTACTCTTTCGGAGCAGTACTATAAAGACGGCCTTATCAGCGATAAGGTATACAGAAAATATATAGAAATATATAAGCACTATACAGAGCTTATGAAAGATTATCATCACTAAAACAGAGGTAAACTATGAAAACAAAACTCAGTGGTCGCTTTTGGGCGGTGCTCACAATATTCAGCCTTATGGGTCAGGTGGCGTGGGTCGTTGAAAATATGTATTTCAACGTTTTTATATATAAAATGTTTAACGCTTCCGCCGCCGATATCTCGCTTATGGTTGCCGCGTCGTCTGTTGCAGCAACACTCACTACTGTTTTTATCGGTGCGCTTTCTGACAAAATCGGCAAGCGTAAGCTTTTTATATGTTCGGGCTATATCCTTTGGGGTGTGTCAATTTTAAGCTTTGTATTTTTACGTACAGATATAATCGAAAAGTTCATTCCCGCTACACTTCAGGCGGCATCTGTCGGTGTGTCGCTTACGATAATTCTTGATTGTGTTATGACCTTTTTCGGTTCCGCCGCAAACGATGCAGCTTTTAATGCGTGGCTTACCGATTCGACCGACAGCACCAATCGCGGTGCCGCAGAAGGAATAAATTCAATGATGCCGCTTGTTGCAATCCTTGTTGTGTTCGGTGGCTTTATGTTTTTTGATCTGTCCCTTTCATCAAGCTGGACAGCAATCTTTTTAATAATCGGTGCACTCACCCTGACTATCGGCATCCTCGGTCTTTTTGTAATAAAAGAGCCGGATATCAAGCCTAACAACGCACCTTATTTCAAAACTGTCTTTTACGGCTTTAAGCCTTCAACAATAAAGCAAAACCCCACACTTTATGTGTCCTTGCTCGCGTTTATTATTTTTAATATCTCAATTCAGATTTTTATGCCGTATCTTATCATCTATTATGAGATATCGCTCGGTATGACAAACTATGTTTTTGTAATGGCACCTGCAATTATAGTGGCGTCGGTTGTCACAGCGCTGTGGGGAAGGGTATATGATAAAAAAGGCTTTGGCTTTTCGGGTAAGATCGCCGTCCTCTTTCTTGTGATAGGATATATAATGCTCTATCTTTTCAAATCCACCCCGCTTGTATTTGTAGGTTCGCTCTTTATGATGAGTGGTTACCTGTCGGGAATGGGTGTGTTCGGTGCAATAATCCGTGATAATACTCCGCAGGGAAAATCGGGTCTTTTACAGGGTGTGCGCATCTTTTCACAGGTGTTTGTTCCCGGTGTTGTCGGTCCTTTTATCGGAAAGCTTGTGCTCGCAAACGCCGAAACAGTCGTGGGTTCTGACGGTACATCTTCTTTTGTGCCGAGCGCAAATATTTTTCTTGCCGCCCTTGTTGCAATCGTGGTAGTGTTTCCTTTCTTTTCGCTTGTCAAAAAAACAACGCGTAAGCCATTTATCAGCTTAAAGACACCCTTTGAAAACAGCCTTGAGGAAATTCCCTTTGCCGAGTATCCGCGTCCGCAGCTTAAGCGTGACAGCTATCTTTGCTTAAACGGACAGTGGGATTTTGAAATCAAAGATAAGTATGTCGGCAAAATTTTGGTTCCCTTTGTCCCCGAAAGCAGAATTTCGGGTGTGATGAAGACTGTCGGCAAAAAAGACGAGCTGATTTATACAAAAAGCTTTAACGTTTCTGCTGACTTTTTAAACGATAAAACAATTCTGCATTTCGGTGCAGTTGACCAGCGCTGTAATGTTTATTTTAATGACAGCCTTGTCTGTGAGCATATCGGCGGTTACACACCGTTCAGCGCCGATATAACAAATAACGTCAAGGTTGGACAAAACAAAATACGTGTAGTTGTAACCGACCCGCTTGATATAAACGAAGCCTATGGCAAACAACGTGTAAAACGCGGCGGTATGTGGTATACCAAAATAAGCGGTATATGGCAGACAGTGTGGCTTGAAAGCGTGCCGCACGACGCAATCGAAAATATTGTCATAACTCCCGCCCTTGACAGCGTAACGATAAAAACTGTCGGCGGTGCCGATAGTAAAACGCTTGTTTTGGGCGACACAGAATATACATTTTCCGATACAATAACACTTGATATCGAAAATCCTGTTCATTGGACACCCGAAACCCCGCATCTATACGATTTTTGCATAAGATCAGGTGCTGACACGGTCTATTCCTACTTTGCCCTTCGTACAGTAGATGTCGGTGAAAAAAACGGCAGATCGTATATCCTTTTAAACGGTAAGCCGTATTATTTCCACGGTCTTCTTGACCAGGGCTATTTCAGTGACGGTATTTTCCTGCCTGCAACAGAGCAAGGCTTTAAAAATGATATTCTTAAAATGAAGGAATGCGGTTTTAATATGCTTCGTAAGCATATTAAGCTTGAGCCCGACCTCTTTTATTATTATTGTGACAAATACGGAATGGCGGTTTTTCAGGACTTTATAAACAGCGGACGGTACGATTTTGTAGTTGACACCGCAATTCCGACAGTGCTTTTTCGCCGCGGAATAACACACAGGGCAACAAAACGCCGCCGTGAAAGTTTTTTTAAAACAAGCGAGTGTATAGTTGATACACTTTACAATCATCCGAGTGTCATCTATTATACCATTTTTAACGAGGGCTGGGGACAGTTTGAGGCAGATACCTGCTATACCCATTTTAAAGCATATGACCCCACGCGTATTTATGATACAACGTCGGGTTGGTTTAAGGAAAAACTGTCTGATGTCGAAAGTGACCATATATATTTTAAACCTGTAAAGCTGAAGTCCTTGCCCGGAAAACCGATGGTGCTTTCCGAGTTCGGCGGATATTCCTGCAAGGTCAAGGACCATTTTTTTAATCCAAATGACAATACGGGCTACAGCTTCTTTACTGAAGACCCCAAAGAGTTTGAAAAAGCTCTTGTTTCAATGTATGAGCGCGATATTATTGCAAATATAAAAAACGGACTTTGTGCGTCGGTACTGACACAGCTTTCCGATGTTGAAGACGAAACAAACGGTCTTTTCACTTATGACCGCGCCGTTTTAAAGGTAGACCCTGACGTTATGTCAAACCTTGCTCAGACAATCTTTGCAGAGTTTAATAAATAAAAAGCAGGCATAAGCCTGCTTTTTATATTATGTAGTTTTCAAGTATGTATTTTGTCGAGTGCTGTTCGTTATTGCAAATGACCGTATCTGCAACACTTTTTAACTCGTCAACCGCATTTTCCATCGCAAGACCGAGTCCTGCCGCCTCGATCATAGTGAGATCGTTTGTGCTGTCGCCGACAGCAATGGTGTCTTTTTTATCAATGCCCAGAATTTCGGCAAGCTTTAAAACTGCGTTACCTTTTCCCGCATTTTTCCAGAACACTTCAAGGTTGTGTTTGTGCGACTGTGCCACTAAAAGCTCGGGATTTGATGAAAAAAATTGTTTGCATTCCAATAATTCATCGTGGTTTTTAAAGAACGCACAAAACATCTCCACGTCCTTTGTGTATGCAAACTCTTTAAAGTTTTTTGCAGGTATGTTTGTTTCAAAAGTAAATTTTATCCAGCTTTCACTGTAATTATGTGCTCTGTAGTCGTCGGCATTGTGCATATCAGCGTTAACATATGAGTTGTTGTCCGTGTGAACCATCATATTTACGGGGTACTCAAAGAGCTTGTCGAGCACACTGTGCGAAAGCTCTGTCGGCAGACAAAGACTGTGTGTAGTGTCTGTTTTTTTGTCGTAGATAGTGCCGCCGTCAGAACCGATGTAATAGCGTATGTACGGATTGTCTTTAAGCACTTTTGGCATCTCGCCGTAAGACCTTCCCGATGTCGGCACAAAATGCACTCCCATTTCATACAGAGCTTTTATAGCGGCATAGTTTTGCTCGCTTATTTCACCTTTTTTATTAAACAATGTGCCGTCAAGGTCACTTGCAATCAGCTTGTAACTCATTTTGTTCTCCTATTTAAAGTATTTGTCAATTTTAAGTCTGTTTTTAAACACAAAAAAGTGTTCAAGCAGCTTTGTAAACCTGCCTATCAGAAATCCGTTTACAAGCGCGCATACAATTGTACCCCAGCTTATACCTCTGAAAACACCGAACCCGAAGAAAATGAATGAAAACGCAATGCCCAGAACGGTACTGATGCAATCAAAGCCGGTTTTTACCTTGTTGATGTTCCATTTAAAGTTTACAGAAAACTCTTTTACAATCAGCTCGTATGCTTCGGGGGAAATATATGTGTGAAAAAAGAGTGATACTGCAAATGAGCAAAGCAATGTTCCGACAACATACCATACAAGACGCAGTGCAAAAACATTGTCTGTAAGCCCCGAAATAATAAGCATTGCAATATCAAGCAGCGTTCCGTAAATGACTGCTGTTATGAACGAAAAGAGATAAGACAGCTTAAACCTTCTCATTATAACAATTGTCACAACAATCAAAAGACCCTGAAAGCAATATTCAGCTACACCAAATGTAAACCACGGTAAAAATTCCGATATTTTAAGATGAAGTATGTATGCAGGTGCCACCACCATTGACACACCGAAATCCGCTTTTTCAATAAATGCGGCACTGAATGCCATTATTATAAGCCCCAGAACATAACAAAGCTCTGTATAAAAGGTTTTTTTGCCCATAATTACTCCGGAAATATTCATAAATATAAACGATATTATACCACATTTTTTTAATAATAAAAAGTGATTTTTTAAAAATAATCAAATAAAAAAACCCTTGAATTTTTCAAGGGTTTTTAATGATAATTAGCCGTTGATGTTGTAGTTTTCGTTCATAAGGTTTGTAGCCTTGAACAATTTATGGAGATAAACGAACGGGCCAATACCGAGAAGAAGGCTTCCGAGAACATTCCAGAGCCAATAGTCTTTAGCGCTGAAGTCGTAAGCGATTCCGCGTCTCTTAAGCTCTGCGCCGATACGGTTTGAAATGTTGTGGCTCCATACGATACCTGCGATACCACATGTTACCGGAGCAACAATAAAGGTCAAAAGACAGTAATGCATTGATTTTTTGCCGTCATATCTAGAAGCAACAATGTTTACGTCATTTGTAAGCGTCGTCATAACAACCAGCGGATAAATACCGAAAGTAATTAAAGAAAGTAAAATAGTCTTCAATAAACTTCTGTTTGTTTTGAGCTGACCAACAGGCGCTGTGTTAACTGTGTTTTCCATGATCGTGTTTCCTTTCTTAAATTGGTAAATAGTTTATTTAAAATTTTAACTATTTATGAATAAATTGTAACATTGCTGTTTTAGTTTGTCAATAGTAGATTTATACAAACAGTTATTGATAAAAGTATTATTCATATTGAAATACAATTATTCTTGTGATATAATCAAATTATTATATAAGGAGAATTTTGTAGATATGGAATTTTATATATGTAAAACTTGCGGTAATATTATCACAAAAGTTAAAGATGCTTCTGTCCCTGTAATGTGCTGTGGAAAAAAGATGGAACTTCTCGTTCCAAATACTGTTGATGCTTCTACCGAAAAACATGTTCCCATCTGTACGGTTGACAATAACAATGTTTATGTTATGGTGGGTGAGGTTGAGCATCCAATGCTCGCTGAACACTCAATTGAATGGATCGCCATTCAGACCAAACTAGGCTCACAACTCAAATACTTGTCAGTCGGCGATATGCCTGCAGCAAGTTTTAATATGGCAACACAGGATGAGCTTGTTGCAGTATATGCTTATTGCAATCTTCACGGATTGTGGAAAACGGAATATAATGTTGCTCCTGTCTGCGATTTAAAACCACTTGATACAACAGCGAATGAAAATTATGTGGTTTGTTTGTGTAATAATGTTAAATACTTTGACATTATTGATGCAGTTGAACAAAACAAGGATTTGAGCGGACTACTTTCAGTTTTTGATACAGTAAAAAATACAACGCACTGTTCAACCGGCTGTGGAGGCTGTTATAATAAAGTACTTGCAATTATTTCTGAAATGCTAAGCGGGAAACTTCGTTAAAAAAGCACTGTAGATCAATTGATCTACAGTGCTTTTTTACATCTCCGGCTTAAATGCAGGCATGAGCTGTAATTTGAACAGATTTGCTTTGTGCTTTTTGTCAATAATCTCTTTTTTTGCTTTATCTTCAATCTCACCTGTTCTGATATATATATCAAGCTCTCTGTAGGTAAAGCCGAGGTTTTCCTCGTCTGTTTTACCGCAAAGTCCGTCAATCGGAGTTTTGTCTACAAGCTCTTTGGGAAGCCCCAGTAAATAGCCGATCTCCTTAACTTCGGTTACTGTGAGATTGGACATGGGAGAAAAGTCACCTGCGGCATCGCCGTATCTTGTTGAATAGCCGACCCAATCCTCTGAAAGATTGCAGGTGTTTACAACGCGTCCGTTATTACTTTGAGAGACTGCGTACAGCGTTGACATTCTGATTCTTGGCGGAATGTTTTGCAGGGTCTGGCTAGTAATCTGCATATCGGCAGGCAGATTATTGATGATCGCATCTACAGCATCCTTAACGTTTATAACATAGTGCTTAATTCCGAGATGGTTAACAAGTAAATATGCCATGTCAATATCGTGTTGCTCACCCTGCGGCATCAAAACACCGATTACGCGTTCCTTTCCAAGCGCTTCTACACAAAGAGCTGCGGCAATCGAGCTGTCCTTACCGCCCGAAATTCCTATAATAGCGTTGCAGTCGGGACCGTTTTTTTCAAAAAAGTCTCTTATCCACTCAACGCACTCATTTTTTATTTTCTGTGCATCAAACATAATATTTACCTCCGTCTTATTTATGTGATTTTTTAAAATAAACGGTATCAATTCCGTTTCCTCGGTCATTTTTCAATACCTTTATGACATCAAACCCATATTTTTGAAGAATTTTGATATGCGCAATGTTTGTCGACCAGGTCCTTGTGAAGATATTTACATTTTCATATTCGGAAAACAGCGTTTTGTATAAAGCGGTGGTAACGCCTTTTCCTCTTGCCTTGGGGCTGACAACAAGAGTAGAAAGATAAATGTTTGGCAGCTCCTTGGCAGAAATCTCAGGGCAGGTGTAATCTTCTTTGTACGAAACAAATGCAATTAACTCGCCGCTTTCAAAGACCGCGGCAAACCTTTGACTTTTGAGTTGCTCAAAGTATTTTTCTATGCTGTCGTTTTTGTCGGATTTGGAAAAATCCTGTTGTGTTGATGAGCTTCGGGATGAAAGCGGCGGAACAAACTCGTTGTCCGCAGCGGATAACATTTCATAAGCATCGGTGTATATATTCTGTTGCTCCTGCCTTCCCAAAATACGAATTTCCATATTGTAATCTCCAAAATATAAATTAAATATCATTCTATCATATTAAAATTATATATACAAGAAAAAATCAGCCTGATTTTCAGGTCTGTTTCATTTTATGAATCTTTCTTGTTTTGTTTGTCATTATATCACTTGACCGTAAACTTTGCAATAAAAATTCCCATCGGTAAAACGATGGGGATAAGGATTTTTTATTTTTGCGCAGGGAAAATAGGAATGTCAAATTGTGCCGGTATAAAAAAGAATCCAACAATCAGTAAAAGAAAAAACGAAGCCATAGTAAAGAAAAATGAAACAACGTATAACAATTGCGGAAAATCTTTTTTTAATAAAAAGAATATTAATTGAGTGATAGAAAAAGCAAGGGTGAGACATTGCACTGTAAAAAAGATGATTGAAAAAGGATTATCTGTTGTAAGCTGTGCCGGGTATTTCCATACAGGCAAAAACATTGATAAACATAGTATCGCTATACATAAAGAGACAGCAATGTATATCAGGGTACTTGTACCCCATTTTTCCATATTATAACTCTCCACCAAAGAGCTCTTCATTGCATTCGTCACAATAAATAATCCACTCTTCTTCCATGTTGGAGCTTTCGCTGACTGCAACCTCTTTGTTGCAATTATCACAATGCAAAATCTTTGTTTTTCCACATCCTGTCAATGCAAGAAGAATGCTTGCAAATACTAAAATATATACTAATTTTTTCATTGAAAACGTCCTTTCGCTAGGTGCAACAAATCATGCAATTCAAGTTGTGATGAAAGTTTACCCTCTCGAGTTTTTCTCCGAAGCGTACGTCCAAGACGTAGGTCAATCTTTGCGTATAATTATATCATATGTGATTTTTTTGTCAACAGTAAAGGAAATCACCCTGCCAAAAAAT
>JAZQDN010000155.1:0-9789 GCA_045546815.1 Eubacteriales bacterium | reverse complement strand
TGTTTTGCATAATAATCCTCCGATATGGGTTTTATACATAAATGGTATCAAATGAGATACAAAATATCAATATAAAGTTTACATTAAAAATTGTTTATGGTAAAATGTATATAATATATTGGAAGAATATAAGCCTCCTTTTACAAGGGAGGCAAATCCGTCCACCGCTGACGCGGTCCCCCTCCCTTTACAAGGGAGGCTATTACAAGATAAGGAGTAGGCAGTATGCCCGATAAGTTTGTTTTACATTCACAGTACAAGCCGACAGGCGACCAGCCGCAAGCGATTGAAAAGCTTGCAGGCGGTTTTAACGCGGGACTAAAAGAGCAGACACTTCTCGGCGTTACCGGCTCGGGTAAAACGTTTACAATGGCAAACGTTATTGAAAAGATACAAAAGCCGACACTCGTTCTTGCTCATAATAAAACGCTTGCCGCCCAGCTGTGCTCGGAGCTCCGTGAGTTTTTCCCCGAAAACGCAGTTGAATACTTCGTTTCCTACTACGACTATTATCAGCCCGAGGCGTACATTGCCGCGAGTGACACATACATTGAAAAAGACAGCTCAATTAACGACGAGATCGACAAGCTGCGCCACAGCGCAACCTTTTCGATACTTGAACGCCCCGACACAATAATCGTGTCGTCCGTTTCGTGCATATACAGCCTTGGCGACCCGTCTGAGTACCAAAGCCTTGTGATATCGCTGCGCCCCGGTATGAAAAAGGACCGTGACGATGTTATTGCAGAGCTTGTGTCAATACAGTACGAGCGCAACGACATTGACTTTTCGCGTAACAAGTTTCGCGCCCGCGGCGATGTGCTCGAAATTTTCCCCGCCGCATCGAGCGATACCATTGTGCGCATTGAGTTTTTTGATGACGAGATTGAGCGTATTTGTGAAATAAATCACATAACGGGCGAGCTTAAAGCGGTGCTGTCACACGTAACGATATACCCCGCATCGCACTACGTAACGTCAAAAGAACGCATAGATAAAGCGGTTGCCGAGATTAAGGCGGAGCTTGTAGAGCGCGTAAAATACTTTAACGATAACAATTTACTGATAGAAGCACAGCGCATTGAACAGCGAACTCTCTATGATATTGAAATGCTTGAGGAGCTTGGCTTTTGCTCGGGCATTGAAAACTATTCGCGCATTTTGTCGGGAAGAGAGCCCGGGTCGACCCCCTTTACGCTGTTTGACTTTTTCCCTGACGACTTTTTGCTTATTATTGACGAGTCGCACGTAACGGTGCCGCAGGTGCGCGGTATGTACGGCGGCGACCGCTCGCGAAAGGAAAGTCTTGTGCGCTACGGCTTCAGACTGCCTTCGGCATTTGACAACAGACCGCTTAATTTTGACGAGTTTAAAAGTAAGCTCGACAAGGTTTTGTATGTAAGCGCAACGCCCGCAGCCTTTGAGCTTGAGCGCTCGGGAGCGGTGGCAGAGCAGGTTATCCGCCCGACAGGGCTTTTGGACCCGCGTGTTACGGTAAAGCCTGTCGAGGGTCAGATAGACGACCTTGTTTCGCAGATAAAAACGCGCGCCGAAAAAAGCGAGCGCGTGCTTGTAACGACGCTTACAAAACGAATGGCGGAGGATCTGACCGCCTATCTTGAAGGCGTTGGGCTTCGCGTGCGGTATATGCACAGCGACATTGACACGATGGAGCGAATGGAGCTTATACGCGACCTGCGCCTTGGCGAGTTTGACGCGCTTATCGGTATAAACCTGCTCCGCGAGGGTCTTGATATTCCCGAGGTGTCGCTCGTTGCAATACTCGATGCCGACAAGGAGGGCTTCCTTCGTTCCGAAACGTCGCTTGTGCAGACGATCGGACGTGCCGCGCGTAATGAGCACGGCGAGGTAATTATGTATGCCGACAGCGTTACCGACTCGATGGAGCGCGCCATTACCGAAACGGAGCGCAGGCGCACGATACAGGATGCGTACAACAAAGAGCACGGTATCACACCCAAATCGGTGCGCAAGGACGTGCGCTCGATTATTGAGATATCAAAGACCGAGGATATCCGCGAAAACGGCAAAAAGCTTACCAAAAAGGACAAGGAGCGCCTGATTGCCGAGTACACCAAGCAGATGAAAGAGGCGGCGAGACTTCTCGAGTTCGAGTACGCCGCGCTTATGAGAGATAAGATAGCAAAGCTTAGAGGAGAATAGATGGCAGATTATATTAAAGTTAAAGGCGCACGCGCCAACAACCTTAAAAATATTGATGTTACAATCCCGCGCGACAAGCTGGTCGTATTTACGGGTCTTTCGGGGTCGGGCAAGTCGTCGCTTGCGTTTGACACGCTGTATGCCGAGGGTCAGCGCAGATATGTCGAGAGCCTCTCGTCATACGCGAGAATGTTTCTCGGGCAGATGGAAAAGCCCGATGTTGACGAAATTGAGGGTCTTTCGCCTGCAATATCCATTGACCAGAAAACGACGTCGAAAAACCCGCGTTCAACGGTGGGTACGGTTACCGAGATTTACGACTACCTGCGACTGCTCTATGCACGCATAGGCAAGCCGCACTGCCCCATATGCCACCGCGAGATCTCGCAGCAGACGGTCGACCAGATCGTTGACAGAATTGCAGCACTTCCCGAAGGCACAAAGATAAACATACTCGCGCCCGTTGTACGTAACCGCAAGGGCGAGTACACAAAGCTGTTTGAGGACGCGTCAAAAAGCGGCTTTGTCCGCGTGCGCGTTGACGGTATCCTTTACGATCTTATGGAAAAGATACCGCTTGAAAAGAATAAAAAGCACAATATCGAAATTGTGGTGGACCGCCTTGTTGTGCGCGAGGGAGTAAAGCGCCGCCTTTCAGAATCGGTCGAGACGGCACTGCACAACGCAAAGGGTCTTGTTATTGCGCAGATAATTGACGGCGAGGAGCTGCTCTTTTCGCAAAACTACAGTTGTCCCGACCACGATTTTTCTATAGAGGAATTAAACCCGCGTATGTTTTCGTTCAACGCGCCCTTCGGTGCGTGTCCCACCTGTGACGGTCTCGGCTATCGTCTGGTGCTCGATATGGACCTCGTTATCCCCAATAAAAAGCTGTCGATAAACGAGGGCGGTATCAAGGCATCGGGCTGGGCATCGCCCTTTGGCGACGCGATGTCAAAGATGTACTATAACGCTATCTCGCGTGAGTACGGCATTGATCTTGATATGCCGCTTGAGGATATGCCAAAGGACAAGCTGGATATTGTCCTTTACGGCAACGGCGGTAAAAAGATAAAGATGGAGCGCACGTCGAGCTCGTTTGGCAAGATGGCTTTTGAGTCGGCTTACGAGGGGGTTATCCCCAACCTTGAGCGTCGTTTTCGCGAAACGACAAGCGACTATATGCGCCGCGAGATCGAGGCGCTTATGCGCGAAAGCCACTGCCCCGACTGCAACGGCAGACGCTTAAAGCCCGATGTTTTGGCAGTCACGGTGGGTGACAAAAACATAAGCGAGGTTACCGACCTTTCTGTAACAAAGCTGCTTGCGTTTTTTGAAAAGCTTTCGCTTTCCGACAAGGATAAAATGATATCCGAACGGGTTATAAAAGAGATTAACAGCCGACTTTCGTTTTTGCAAAACGTAGGCCTTGAATACCTGACGCTTTCGCGCAGTGCGGGCACGCTGTCGGGCGGCGAGAGCCAGCGTATACGCCTTGCAACGCAGATCGGCTCAAGCCTTATGGGTGTTGTGTATATACTTGATGAGCCGTCAATCGGGCTGCATCAGCGCGACAACGACAAGCTTATAGGCACGCTTAAAAAGCTGCGCGACCTTGGAAACACGCTAATTGTTGTTGAGCACGACGAGGACACAATGCGCGCCGCCGACCATATCGTTGATATCGGACCCGGAGCGGGCATTCACGGCGGGCACGTCGTTGCGCAGGGCAGTGCAGACGACATTATGAAAAACAAAGACTCTATTACGGGTCAATATCTGTCGGGCGCTAAAAAGATAGAGGTTCCGACCGCTCGCCGCAAGGGCAGCGGTAACACACTCACTGTGCGCGGCGCAAAAGAAAATAACTTAAAAAATATTGATGTGGAGTTTCCGCTCGGCACGCTGACCTGCGTTACAGGTGTGTCGGGGTCGGGTAAAAGCTCACTCATAAATTCGATTTTATATAAGACGCTTGCGCGCGAGCTTAACCGTGCAAAGACGGTCCCCGGCAAGTGCGACGGCATTGAGGGGCTTGAGCACCTTGACAAGGTAATTGATATCGACCAGTCGCCGATCGGTCGCACACCGCGCTCAAACCCTGCGACATATACGTCGGTATTTGGCGATATAAGAGAATTGTTTGCAACTACCAACTACGCAAAGGCGCGTGGCTTCGGTGCGGGCAGGTTTTCGTTCAATGTGCGCGGCGGACGGTGTGAGGCGTGCCAGGGCGACGGTATTGTAAAGATTGAAATGCACTTTTTGCCCGACATCTATATCCCGTGTGATGTGTGTAAGGGCAAGCGCGATAACCGCGAAACGCTTGAGGTCAAGTACAAGGACAAGTCGATATCCGACGTACTCGATATGACAGTCGAGGAGGGTATGAACTTTTTTGAAAACCACCAGAAGATTTACAGAAAGCTGAAAACGCTTTATGACGTCGGTCTGTCCTACGTTAAAATCGGGCAGTCGTCAACGACGCTGTCAGGTGGTGAAGCCCAGCGCGTAAAGCTTGCGACCGAGCTTTCAAAGCGACCGACGGGAAAGACTGTGTATATACTTGACGAGCCGACAACCGGTCTTCACACAGCGGACGTGCACAAGCTGATTGACGTTTTGCAAAAGCTGGTTGAAGGCGGCAACACCGTTATTGTAATTGAGCACAACCTTGACGTAATTAAGGTTGCTGACCATATAATCGACCTCGGTCCCGAGGGTGGAGAGCGCGGAGGCACTATTGTTGCAACGGGCACGCCCGAGCAGGTGGCAGAGTGTGAAAAATCGTACACGGGACAGTATCTTAAAAAGGTTTTAAAATGAAAATTATTGAACAGTTTATAAAGGGCAAGCGCCCCGATGCCGCGCTTTGCGAGGACGGACTTTTTTTGAGCGGCGATTATATCTGTGTTATTGACGGCGTCACAAGCAAGGGCAAGCAGAGGTGGGACGGCATTTACACCTCGGGCGGCTATGCCAAAAACGTTATTTTAAAAGCGCTTGAAAAAATAGATAAAAATGCCGACAAAAAAGCGTTTTTTAAAGCGCTTGACAGTGCGCTGGCAAGCGCATATGCGGCGCAGGTGAAAAACGACAGTATAACAGAATACCTGCGTGCATGTATTATTGTATACAGTGTATCACAAAAAAAGATCTGGTCGCTCGGCGACTGCGCGTGCATAATAAACGGGCAAAAACACGAAACACCCAAAAGGATTGACACGCTGCTTTCGGAGCTTCGCGCGTTTGTTATTGAAAGCGCGCTTAAGGACGGTGCGGATGTAAGCGTGGGGCGCGAGGCTATTGTGCCGTTTTTAAATGAGCAGCTAAAGTTTGAAAACGATGAAACGAGCGATTTTGGCTACGGTGTATTAAACGGTCACGGCGTGAATATGAATTTTATTGACGAATATGACGTGAGCGAGGGTGACACGGTAGTGCTCGCAAGCGACGGCTACCCCGATTTATGCGACAGTCTTGAAATGAGCGAGTGGAGACTGCGCGCGCTTTTGCAAAAAGACCCGCTTTGCTATAAAGACAACCGCGGCACAAAGGGCATTGACAAAAATAACTGCTCGTTTGACGACAGAACATACATTAAATTTGAGGTGTAAACAATGGATATTACAAAAATTTTATCGGCAGTTGACCACACACTGCTCGCTCCCGACAGTACGTGGGAGCAAATTAAAGCGATTTGCGATGACGGACTGCACTTTAAAACCGCATCGGTTTGCATACCCGCAAGCTTTGTTAAGCGAGCAAAGGAATATGTTGGCGACAGCCTTACAATTTGTACCGTTATCGGCTTTCCGTGCGGCTATGCAACAACCGCCGTTAAGGCGGCAGAGACTGCTGATGCCGTGCAAAACGGTGCTGACGAGATTGACATGGTAATTAACATCGGTGCGCTGAAGGAAAAACGCTATGATGACGTGCTTGCCGACATTGCGGCGGTACGCGCGGCGTGCGAGGGCAAAATACTAAAGGTTATTATTGAAACGTGCCTGCTTACCGATGAAGAAAAAATAAAAATGTGTGAAATTGTGTCAAAAAGCGGCGCTGATTTTATAAAGACCTCAACCGGCTTTTCAAAGGGCGGTGCAACGTTTGACGATATTGCGCTTTTTGCGCGCCACGTTGAAAAACACGTAAAAATCAAGGCGGCGGGCGGTATTTCGTCGCTTGACGATGCAAAGAGATTTTTGGAGCTGGGAGCCCACCGCCTCGGCACCAGCCGGATTGTAAAAATTTTAAAGGAGAATGGAAATGACACCGACAGCACATATTAACGCAAACAAGGGCGACTTTGCAAAAACGGTTATTATGCCGGGCGACCCGCTTCGCTCAAAGTTTATTGCAGAAAACTTTTTAAAAAACGCACGGCTTGTAAACAACGTACGCGGTGTGCAGGGGTATACGGGCGAATATAACGGAGTGCCCGTGTCGGTTATGGCATCGGGTATGGGTATGCCCTCTATTGCAATATACAGCTATGAGCTGTTTAACTTTTTTGATGTTGACAACATAATCCGTGTCGGCTCGTGCGGCGCTATGCAAAAAAATATAAAGCTGCGCGACATTGTTATTGCGCAGGGCGCGTGCACCAACTCAAATTATGCATCACAGTTCGGCGCGCAGGGCACGCTTTCGCCGATATGCTCGTATAACCTTATGCGCGATGCGATTTCCGAGTGCGAAGGTCTCGGGGCAACCTACCACGTGGGTAACGTGCTGTCATCGGATATATTTTATAACGACAGCGAGGGCGCTAACGCACCGTTTATAAAAATGGGCGTTATGGCGGTTGAAATGGAAGCGGCGGCACTCTACCTTAACGCTATGCGCGCGGGCAAAAACGCGCTTGCGATTTGTACAGTGTCTGACCATATTTTAACGGGTGAGGCAACAACGGCAATGGAGCGTCAGTCTACATTTACGCAGATGATGGAGATTGCCCTGAACGTTGCGGTAAAAAACAAATGAAACGTGTATTTTTAATTGTACTTGACAGCTTTGGCATTGGCGAATGCCCTGACAGTGCCGAGTTTGGCGACAGCGGTGCAAACACCCTGCGCTCTATTCAAAAATCAAAGTATTTCAGGGCGGATAATCTTATAAGCTTAGGGCTTTTGGCAAACGGTATCGGCGTATACGGCAGGCTTTGTGAAAAGTCACGCGGCAAGGACACAACGACGGGGCACTGGGAAATTGCGGGGCTTGTGTCACACAGCCCGATGCCGACATATCCGGGCGGCTTTCCCGATGAGCTTTTGCAAAAGCTAAGCGCGCTTACAGGCAGGGGCATTCTTTGCAACAAGCCTTATTCGGGCACGCAGGTTATTGCCGACTACGGTGAGCAGCATATAAAAACGGGTGACCTTATCGTGTACACCTCCGCCGACAGCGTTTTGCAGATTGCGGCGCACGAGGATGTTATACAGCTTGAAACGCTTTATGACTACTGCAAAACAGCGCGTAAAATAAGTGATGTCGGGCGCGTTATTGCCCGCCCGTTTATTACCGAAAACGGTGTCTTTAAGCGCACGGGCAATCGCCGTGACTTTTCGCTTGAGCCCCACGGACAGACAATGCTTGACAGACTGAAAGCCAAGGGGTACGATGTGATTTCGGTCGGCAAGATATACGATATTTTTGCGGGGCGCGGTATTACCGAATACTACCTTACACATTCAAACGCCGAGGGCATGCAAAAGACAAAAGAGCTTTTGCAAAAGGACTTTAACGGTCTTTGCTTTGTAAATCTTGTCGATTTTGACAGCCTTTACGGTCACCGCAACGATATAGACGGCTATGCAAAGGCGATTGCCGATTTTGATGCGTGGCTTGGCGAATTTTTACAGAGACTTCGCGATGACGACACGCTTATAATTACCGCTGACCACGGCTGTGACCCCGGCGATGTATCGACCGACCACACCCGCGAGTATGTACCGTTTCTTTTATATAAAAATGGGATCGCCCCCAAAGATATCGGTACACAGCACGGCTTTGACTATGTTTGCAAAACAGTAGAGGATATTTTGAAATGAACGATTTAACGCTTATAACGCACGCCATCTCGGCAATGCAAAACAGCTATAACAAATACTCGCGCTTTGCGGTGGGTGCAGCGCTGCTTTGCGCTGACGGCAGTGTGTACACGGGGTGTAATATCGAAAACGCGTCGTACTCTGCCACCGTCTGTGCAGAGCGCACCGCTTTTTTCAAGGCGATAAGCGACGGCAAGCGCGGGTTTAAAAAGATTGCAATTGTCGGCGGCAAAAACGGTGACGTAAACGTGGCGTGTATGCCGTGCGGCGTGTGCAGGCAGGTGATGAGTGAGTTTTGCGGCGATGACTTTGTTATCGTAACGCTGAAGGACGGCGTGCCGCAAAGCCATACTTTAGGCGCGCTTTTACCGTACGCCTTTGGAGAACAGCTATGAGAATGTACGATATTATAAAGAAAAAACGCGACGGCGGGGTGCTGTCACGCGATGAGATCGCCTTTGCGATAAACGGCTTTACGGCGGGCGATATTCCCGATTATCAGATGTCGGCGCTTGCAATGGCGATATATTTCAGGGGTATGACCGATGATGAAACGATTTGTCTTACCGAGTGTATGATGAAGTCGGGTGATACTGTCGACCTTTCGGAGTACGGCACAAAAAGCTGTGACAAGCACTCGACGGGCGGCGTGGGTGACAAGACATCGCTTATTGTACTGCCCGTGGTCTGTGCAAACGGCGGCATTTTTGCAAAAATGAGCGGCCGCGGTCTTGGACATACGGGCGGCACAGTTGACAAGCTCGAGTCGATTGACGGCTACAAAACCGAGCTTACTGCCGAGGCGTTTAAAGAGCAGGTGCAAAAAATCGGTATTGCGCTTGTCGGTCAGAGCGGCAACCTTACGCCCGCCGACAAAAAACTGTATGCGCTTCGTGACGTGACTGCAACGGTAGACAGCATACCGCTTATCGCATCGAGCATTATGAGTAAAAAGCTTGCATCGGGTGCGCACAACATCGTGCTTGATGTCAAGTGCGGCAGCGGTGCGTTTATGAAAACAAAAGAGGATGCCGAGGCACTTGCCGAGATAATGGAGAGCATCGGAGCAGGACTTGGAAAAAATGTGCGCGCGGTGGTGACCGATATGGACACCCCACTCGGACACAATATCGGCAACGCGCTTGAGGTGGTCGAGGCGGTTGAGGTGCTTCGCGGCGGCGGACCTGACGATCTTAAAAGCGTGGCACTTACACTGTCGGCGCATCTTATTTCAATGGTGCAGGGTGTGTCATTTGATGATGCCTACGGTATGGCGCAAAACTCAATTGATGACGGCTCAGCGTATGAAAAGTATGTCGAGTGGATATCGGCGCAGGGCGGAGATGTGAGTGCGGTGTGTGAGCTTAGCCCGATGCAAAAAATTGTGAGCGAGCGCGACGGTATTATACAAAAAATGGATGCCGAAAAAATCGGCACCCTTGCGTGTGCTCTCGGCGCAGGCCGTGAGAAAAAGGGTGACCGTATCGACTACGGCGCGGGCATCGTGCTTTGCAAAAAAACAGGCGACAGGGTGCAAAAGGGAGACACC
>JAZQDN010000154.1:0-3465 GCA_045546815.1 Eubacteriales bacterium | reverse complement strand
CGTTCAGTAATTGATATGGCTGAACAGTTCTGTGATACTTTTGCTTTTACTTCTGATTGTATCTTTGGTAACCAGGCGCCGTTTGATTTTGATGTTTCCGTTAAAGATATTTATATTTCTTTAAAGCTTGGCGCTACAGTTGAAATTCTTGAAAAACAGCTGTTCTCTTTCCCCAAAATTCTTATTGAACGTCTAAATGAGCGTATGATTAATACAATAATATGGGCTGTTCCTGCTCTTAAAATTATTTCAATGCTCAATGCGTTTAAAAATATAAAACCCGAATATTTAAAGAATATAATGTTTTCCGGTGAGGTTATGCCGCCAAAAACATTGATTTATTGGATGCAAAAGCTTCCGACTGCCCGTTTTGTAAATCTTTACGGTCCGACAGAAATAACGTGTAACTGTACTTATCATATTATTAATGACGTTATTGAACAAGACTGTGCTATACCGATCGGTGTTTCTTTTGCAAACTGCTCGGTGTTTTTGCTTGATGAAAACAACGCTGTACACGATGGAGAATGCGGCGAAATTTGTGTTAGCGGCAGTTGCCTTGCGCTTGGATATTACAATTCGTCCGAACAGACAAAAAATGCATTTGTACAAAATCCGCTCAATTCACATTTACCCGAGCTTATATATCGCACGGGTGATATTGGTGTTTATAAAAACGGCGTTTTGTATTATATGGGCAGAAAAGACACACAGATAAAACATATGGGTCATCGTATTGAAATGTCTGAAATCGAGCTTTGCGCAAACTCTGCAAGCGGTGTTCAGGTATCTGCTTGTGTTTACGATGCGAGCGCATCTAAAATTATTCTTTTCTATACAGGCAGTGCAACAAAGGACGAGCTTTTTTTGCATATCAAGCAAAAGCTTCCTAAATATATGCTGCCGAATATATGTATTCAACTTGAGTCCTTCCCTCAAAACCGAACGGGGAAAATTGACCGCAAACAACTTTTAACAATAGCAAAAAAGGAGAAATAAATTATGGAAAAATTATATGAGATACTTAAGGATTGCAGACCTGATGTTGACTTTCATGCCGAAAAGCACCTTATTGATGACGGTATACTTGAATCACTTGATATAGTTATGATTATAGGCGAGCTCAGTGATAATTTTGACGTCGAAATTGCAATTGACGAGATAACCCCTGATAATCTTAATTCTGCAGAAGCAATGTTTGAAATGATTACAAAGCTTCAGAATGAAGGATAAAATATGTCTGTAAACGGATTATCATTTATTATTTTTCTGTTTGCTACACTTTTGGTATATTATATAGTCCCTAAAAAAATACGGTGGACTGTTCTTTTTGTCGCTAGTGTAGGCTTTTACTTAACTTACAGTATTAAAGCTGCGGTTTATATGCTTTTTACTGTCATTTTTACTTATGTCTTTTCCTTGATTCTTGGAAAATTGGCATCAATTCAACCTATAGGAGAAACTCCCGAACTTAAAAAAGCTTTCAAAAAAAGACTGACGTTTAAAAAACGCGTCGTTCTTTCAATTGCGTTGATACTCAACTTTTTAACACTTGCTGTGCTCAAGTATTCTGGCTTTTTTATAGCAAATCTCAATAATATTTTAGAAAAGACGGGGCTGACGTCAATCACTGCGCCGTCGTTTTTGTTGCCGCTGGGAATATCTTTTTATATCTTTCAAACTTCAGGCTATCTTATAGATATATATAGAGGAAAATACAGCCCTCAAAAGAATATAATTAAATACGCAACCTTTGTATGCTATTTTCCACAAATTGTGCAGGGTCCGATAAACCGTTATAATTTAATGTCCGACTCACTTTATAATGGCAATAAATTTGAGGTTACAAACATTCAACACGGTCTTTTACGTATGATATTCGGTATACTTAAAAAGGCCCTTGTTGCCGATTCACTTGCACTTGCTGTAAGTGAAATTTATAAAAACTATACAAATTATCCCGGCGTAATGGTATTTATAGGTTCAGCACTATACTGTATACAGCTTTACTGCGATTTTTCGGGTGGTATTGATTTGCTTTGCGGTGCGTCTCAGCTTTTTGGAATTAAAATGCAATCTAACTTTGAGCAACCGTATTTTGCAACAAGCCTTGCGGATTTTTGGCGCAGGTGGCATATTTCGCTCGGCGAATGGATGAAGGATTACCTTTTCTATCCGATCGCGCTTTCTAAAGCACTTTCAAAATTTACCAAGAAAATGCGTAAGATTGTATCGGTTTCGTTTGCTAAACGTCTCACACCTTGTATCGCAACATTTATTGTTTTTGTTGTAGTTGGCATATGGCAGGGTCCGGGTTGGGCAAACATTGCATACGGTTTGTGGAACGGTTTTTGGATGTCGCTTGCTCTTATCTGGGTTCCTGTGAGCAATAAGATATACTCAAAAATACCTATAAAACAAAAGGGTAAAATTATGACTGTTATAGGTATTTTACGCACTAATTTTCTTGTTATTATCGGACGCTATTTTTCAAACTCTGCATCTCTTGGTGCAGCTGTAGGGATGCTTAAGCAAACGTTTTTGTTTCCGCAGTTTGACAAATTTAACCTTCAGATTTTTGAAAATTTAGGATTTACACCTGCTGCGGCGATTAAAATAGTTGTTGCTTTAATTGCTATTTTTTGCATCAGTCTTGCTAAAGAAAAGAAAGTTGATGTTGTTGAGTGGTTTTGCAACAGAAAATGGTTTGTTCAGTTTCTGGTTATTTTTATTTGTTTGTTTATTATTGTTTTTACAGTATATGCAAATAAGAATTATACACCGATTGCATATGTATACGAAAATGTTTAAAGGAGTTTTAAATTGAAGGGTAAAAGATGGATTATAATGTTCCTTTGCGCTTTTGCAATGGTGTTTGTAATGTGGATGGGACTGAATATTGTTGTTGACCCGTTTGGCGTTTTTGGTGACAACTTTTTTGATTGGTATGACTACAATCAGACGTTAAACCCGAGAACAGCAAAGGTTTCTTATATATCTGACAATTTTGATAAATTTGATTCATATATAATCGGTTCTTCATCTGCTGCTTCATATGACCCCGTAAAATTAAGTGAGTATACAAATTCAAACTTTTACAATATGTTTCATTATGGTGCAGATACTGATTATGACCGTGAGCTTGTGTCGTATCTTATTGAAAATGATGATGTAAAAAACATTTTTCTTGTTCTTGGTCTGAATGAAGCTGACCTTGCAAAGTCAGAACCTAAAGATCTTACGGACCGTGCACATTGCAAAACAAGCGGTGAGTCGCCGATCTCATTTTATTTTGATTTTCTGTTTGCAGATTACGGTTACGCTTTTGAAAAGATCGATTCATTCAAAAAAGATGAGGAGCTTCCAAAGAGCTTTGATGTTTTTGTATATGAAACAGGCTGCTATGACAAACGTGTGCGTGAGGTTGAGCCTATAGGTGATCTTGACAGCTATCTTGAAAAAAAC
>JAZQDN010000153.1:0-7549 GCA_045546815.1 Eubacteriales bacterium | reverse complement strand
TATAATGTAACAAAAGTTGATTTTTGACTATCACAATCACTGTTTATCGGCTTACCGAGAACATCTTCCGATGACGTGACATCTAAAATATCATCTTTTATCTGAAAGGCAAGACCGAGACATTTTATATATTCAACAAGCTTGTCCTGAATGTCTCTTTTGACATTGCCCAGTCGACATCCGATGAGAACAGCACACTCAAACAGTGCCCCTGTTTTTCTTGCCTGCAATTCACAAAGCAACGAATCATCTATCAATTTGTTTTCGCTTTCTTTGTCAATAGTTTGTCCTGCAAGCATCCCGTGCTCACCACTTTTTTCTGAAAGAATACGAATAACATCGATTTTTACATTGTTATCAAAATTTGTGTCGTTCGACACAATATTAAATGCTTTTGTAAGTAAAGCATCTCCCGCAAGAAGCGCAATATCCGCACCATATCTTTTGTGACAGGTGGGTTTTCCGCGACGCAGATCATCATTATCCATTTCGGGCAAATCGTCGTGAACAAGTGAATATGTATGAATCATTTCAAGTGCGCAAGCATAATCAAGAGCAGAGTCGAAGTCAACTCCGCCATAGGATGCACATTTTAAAACAATAAGACCTCGGAGATGCTTTCCGCCTGATGTGAGAGAATATTTTTGCGCCGACAAAAGGCTATTATAGCTACAGTCGGAAAAATCAGAAATGGCATCAAGCCTATTTGAAATTTTATTTACTATATCATTGTATTTATTCATTCGAAGAAAACTCCTCTTTTTTAACACCGTCAGCGGTTTCTATAAGAATATCAACCTTTTGTTTGGCATTTTTTAAAAGATTGGAGCAAAGACCCGAAAGACGAATACCCTCTTCAAAAAGAACAAGAGACTCTTCAAGACTTGCCTCACCGCTCTCGAGTTCTTTAACAATACTTTCAAGTTTTGAAAGAGCCTGTTCAAAAGTTAAACCATTATCCATAATTAATTCTCCATAATTTTATTTACAATACAATCAGCCGCACCATCATTAAGCTTAAGATGAATTTTTTTATCTATTGACAAATCGGCTATACTTCTGACAATTTTACCGTCATCATTTTTAGCAAATAAATATCCGCGTCCCATAATTTTAAGCGGACTTAACGCATCAAGTTTTGCAACAACTTTTTCATAATCATTAATGGACTTATTTAAACGTATATCAAACGAACCCGAAAGCTTTTCATCAAGATGATCAATAATCATCTGACGCATATCAATGATATACCCCGGATCATTAAGAACCTTACTTTGTGATAAAGAAGCAAACCTGTGTTCACAGCTTTCAACCTTCTTTTTAAGGAGCAGCTTTAAACGCTTATCAACATTTGCAAAGCGAAGCACCATATCCTCTGTATCCGGAACTGCAATTTCTGCTGCAGCAGATGGTGTGGGCGCACGCATATCAGCAACAAAATCACATATTGTAAAATCGATTTCGTGACCGACAGCTGAAATAACAGGCGTTGTCATATTATAAATAAAATAAGCAAGTTCTTCACTGTTAAAAGCCCATAAATCTTCAATAGAGCCGCCACCGCGACCGATAATAACAACATCAGCGCACTTGGTGGTTTCAAAATAATTCATGGCTTTTATGAGTTGTTTGGGAGCACCCTCTCCCTGAACAAGAGAGGGATAAATTAAAACCTTACTATATGGAAAACGTCTGGAAAGGACATTGATTATATCACGGATAGCAGCACCAGTTGGAGATGTAACAACACCGATTGTTCGTGGCACTTTTGGAAGTCTCCTCTTATGAGCCTGTGAAAAAAGACCTTCGCTCTCAAGCTTCTTTTTTAACATTTCATAGGCAACATACAAATCACCTATACCATCAACTTCCATCGATGTAACAAGGACCTGATATCTACCCGCAGGTTCGAAAACCGTGATTTTACCTTTTGCAATAATTTTCATTCCGTTTTCGGGCTTGAATTTTAACGAACTGACACTGCCTCTAAACATAACCGCGTTAATAACAGCGTTTTCATCCTTGATGGCAAAATACAAATGTCCCGTTCTGTGTATAGTTAAATTCGAAATCTCACCGGATACTGTAAAATTTGTTAGCCTTACATCATTTTCTAGAACTGATTTAATATATTTAGTCAATCCACTGACAGTAATGACATTTTCATTCATTAAATCAATCCCCTTTCATGTGCGAGCATTACAGCAAGACCGAGAGAATTATCAACAGAATAACGGGGATCGGAAAAGAAAATATTATCAATTCTGTCAGAAGTCATTCCCGATACAATTCTGTTTGACATAACTCCGCCTGACATAATCACAGGAAGATTACCGTAAAGACTCCTGAAATATGAAACCGAATTTAAAACAAAGGAATACACAACATCAAGGCAAAATGTCGAAACTTCTTCTTTGCTAGCGTTTGTTGCAAACATTTTCTCAGTTTTGTTCTGAAATCCTGAAAAGTTGTAATAACCATTATTATTTTTAAATTTAATTCTTCCGGAAATATTTTTTGCATCAGCAAGTTTTTCGATCTCCTTTCCGCAAGGAAATTCAAGACCGATATTAACACCTGTTCTGTCAATGAGCTGCCCACAACTTATATCGGCAGTGCCTCCAATTTTTTTTACTAAAAAACCATTTGGTTCCGGATCGCACAAACATACATCTGTTGTACCACCTGAAATGTGATAAGCAATAAAAGGCGTTGCCAAAAGATCGGTTTTATTTGATGAATAAAGAGCAGCACATATATGATTTTTCTGATGCGAATAGCTGTCAAACGGAACACTCAAAATCTTCGAAACAACTTTTCCAAATGAAACGCCTACCGTAAAGCACGGCATATATGAATTTTCACCTTCTGACGGGCATTTACTTGCAACAACAAAATCTATATCATCACAAGGAAATTCATCAAACAGAGTATAGAGGTTTTTTGTATGTAAAAAAACAGCATCATTTTGTCTTACTCCGCACTCGCCGTTTGGAACCTTAAGCATAATTCTGTTTTCCCATACAACACCCTTGTCAGTATCAAAAAGACACGCAGATGTTGTATAGTTACTGGTATCAAAAGAAAGAATCTTACTCATTTTTAAATTTTGATATTATACCAAGGTTGCCGTGCACAAAAGCGCTTAACGAATCATCATATTTTTTTGTAAGCTCAATAGCTTCGTTAATAGCAACAGTATCGGGAATGTCATCATTATAAAACATTTCATAGGTTGCGTAGCGCATTGCGGCAAGACAAATTTTATCAAGTCTGTCAAATTTACGACCCTTGATACTTGCTTCTATCTTTTCATCGATAGAAGCAAGATTATCAAAAATTCCATTTACAGTTGATACAATATACGGAGAAAAAGCATCAACCTCATTTGCCTGCGCATAAATATCAATTAACTGTTCTGCGCTTTTTTCATTATTAAAAGGCAATGCAAATACGATTTCGAAAACAATTTTTCTTTCAGTTGTTCTGTTCATTTTCACTCCAAAAATTATGCAACATAATTATTTATAAGCTGATCGCCTGCATAAATCGCAACAACAGTACCCTTGGGAAGTTCTTTTGGTGTGGTAGTGTACTTGTTGTTTTTATCTTTAATAGCAGCAACAGAGACCTCTTCGTTCCATGCAGTGCTGTCTGTTGAAAACATCAACTTGATAGTCTGTGTGTCAGCTGTTATGTAGGCAGACAAGTCAAGTTCTTTTGAGAACTGGACTGTCTCAACATCTGCGGGGGGCTCATCGGTAACGGGCGGTGTAACATTATCACCATTATTTTCTTCGCCGTTACCATCTTCGGGCGGAATGTTATTTTCGCCGTCATCACCCAAATTCGAATCACCATTATCATCAGGATTCTGATCTTCACCGTTTGTATTATCATCAGGATTCTGATTTTCTGTATCGGTATTAGATCCACGGCTGATTTCGATTATAACAGTTGAACCTTCGTCAACCTTTGTTCCAGCTTCAGGAGACTGACTGATAACACAGCCTTCAGGAACAGTATCATTATACTGATATTTTTTCTCCGCCTTAAGACCGGCTGCAGAAAGCTTATCAACTGCATCCTGCTCGCTGTTATTCAATAAATCCGGCACATCCTTTGTAACAATTGCAGAGCCTGAACTGATATAGACAATAATAGTTGTGTCTGATGTAACCTCTGTTCCTGCAGATGGTTCCGTTCTTACAACATAATCTTCTTTAACGCTCTCACTTGAAACATATTTTGTCTTATAAAGAATACCCTGTGTATATAATTCCGAAAAAGCAAGAGTTGAATGCTTATTTGAAAGATCAGGAACAGTAACAGTTTCTGCACCGATACTAACTTTAAATACAATTTCAGAGCCTTTTTCAACGAGCGTATTTGCAGCGGGTTCTTGCGAAAGAATAGTGCCAGCCTTCTGATCACTTGTTACATTTTCACGGCTGAAAATAAGACCTGTATTATTAGCTGCAACAATTGTTTCGTAATCTTGTCCAACATAGTTCTGAAGCGTTACTTTTTCAACCGGAGTTGTTGCTGTAGCAACCTTATCTGTAATTTCGGGGAAATAAATAATACCGAAAACAACAAGGAAAACAACGAGAATTGCCGAGCCTATTCCACAGATAATAGGAAGCCAGGTAGACTTGAATTTGTTTTCTTCCTCTTCGGTCTCCTCATCATCGGATTCATCTTCATCATCGTCTATTACTTCAGCGTTTTCATAAATTGATTCCATTTCGGATATCTCATTAAGATCTACAAAACGTGTTGGCGAATTATCCTCGGTCACCTTTTCTTCAACAACCTCATCAGAATAAAGATATCCAAACGTCATATCCTCATTCTGTTCAACTGCCAAAATATCGTTGAACATTGCAAGTGCCGACTCATAGCGAGATGCAGGGTCTTTCATCATGGCTTTAATGGTTATTTCTTCGATACCCTCAGGAATATTCTCATTAATTTCGCGTGGTAGCTTAGGCTGTGCCTGCACTTGCATTAAAGCAACAGAAACAGCAGAATCACCAACAAACGGAAGAGTACCCGTCAACATTTCGTAAAACATAACACCGACAGAATAAATATCCGTTTTTTCGTCAGTTCTGTCGCCGCTTGCCTGTTCCGGACTAATATAATGTACCGACCCAATTGCTTTATCAGTGATAGTTTGTGTATCAAATTTTGTAAGCTTTGCAATACCAAAATCTGTAACCTTTATTGTGCCATCTCTTAAAAGCATAATATTGTGGGGTTTAAGATCTCTGTGAACAATACCTCTTTCGTGAGCATGAGACATCGCCTTAAGAATCTGCTTAATATAAAATGATGCCTCATGCCAATCGAGAACTTTAATTTTATCAATGTATTCTTTTAATGTTATACCATCAATATACTCCATGACAAGATACATAAGATCGCCTTCAAGGCAAACATCGTATACATCGACAATATTATTTTGAGAAAGCATTGTAATTGCCTTCGATTCATTTGAAAAACGACGTCTGAACTGTGCATCAGACATAAATTCTTCTTTTAAAATCTTAACAGCAACAACACGATTTACAACCTGGTCAAAAGCTTTATAAACAACAGCCATCCCGCCAACACCGACGATTTCGGTAAGAATATATCTGTCATTTAATGTTTTACCAATAAATTTATCCACGATTTTAAGCCTCCTAAATATTTATAATAACGACAGTCGAATTATCAGAGCCGCCTCTGGAATTAGCAAGATCAATAAGGCGCTGAGGGACTGTTTCCGGATTTTTAATTATTTCAAACGGAATCTCAAGGTCATCGACATAATTTGTAACACCATCAGTACACAGTAGTATGATATCTGTTTTTTTGACATTTTCCACAAACAAATCATAATCAACAGTTCTGTCAACACCAAGTGCCCGTGTAATTATATTCTTGTTTGGATGGTTTCGCGCCTGAGACTCTGTAAGCATCCCCTGATCGACTAATTCCTGAACGGCTGAATGGTCACGAGTTACGCGTCTGATCTTATCGTCACTCAAAATATAACATCTGCTGTCACCGATATTAACAATATAAACTTTATTGTGAATAACAACGGCAGCAACAAGAGTTGTACCCATTCCATGGAGATTCTTATCAAGATTACTTTTGCTGAATATTTCGGCATTAGCACTTTTAATCGCCTTATCCAATATCCCAACAATATCGTCAGAACTCATATCAAGCGAAATGTCTGAAATAACAGACGAGAAATTGTTTACAGCTGTAAGACTTGCTGTTTTTCCGCCGCTGGCGCCACCCATTCCGTCACAAACAACTGCATAACCTATACCGTTATCCAAGGTATCGAGGACATAAGAATCCTGATTTTCTGCACGGACTAATCCGACATTACTTGAACCGAATATTATCAAATTATATCACCTCACTATCATATTTACTCTTAAGCTGACCGCACGATGCAGATATATCAGAACCGAGCGTTCGTCTGACAGTGCATGCCGCGCCCATTTTATTAAGCAAATCACAAAATTTTTCAACATCCTTCATAACAGGAGGAAAATATTTTCCGTTTTCTATCCTGTTTACGGGAATTAAATTTATGTGATATAATAGCCCTTTTAAAATTTTTATAAGCCTGTGTGCATCATCGTCAGAATCATTAACACCGCTTATCAATGAATACTCAAAAGAAATCCTCCTGCCCGTTACAGCTTGATATTTTCTGCAGGCATCAATCAATTGTTCAACATTATATCTTTTATTTATAGGCATCATTTCAGTGCGCTTATTATCATAAGAACTGTGCAGTGAAATTGAAAGTGTTATCGGCAGGTTATACTCTGCAAGCTCTGTTATTTTATCAACAAGACCGCAAGTGGATAAAGATATATGTCTGTATCCGATGTTCACGCCTTCGGGATGATTGACAATTTTTAAAAACTTAATAGTATTTTCAAAATTATCAAGCGGCTCACCGATTCCCATCATAACAATATTTGAAATTCTTATTTCGAGAATGCGTTGTGCCATGAGGATCTGTCCAAGAATTTCTCCTGCCAAAAGTGAACGGACAAGACCAGCTTTTGTTGACTGACAAAATGAGCATCCCATTCTGCAGCCCACCTGACAAGAAACGCAAATCGAATAACCGTGTTTATATTTCATTACAACGGTTTCAATTAAATTCCCGTCATCAAGCTCAAACAAAAACTTGACTGTACCGTCAATTGCCGAAACAAATTTTTTCTTCAGCGAAACCTTTGCAATGCAACTGATATCCGATAGCTTAGACCTATCAGATTTTGAAAGATTGGTCATTTCATCAAATGAATCAATACCAGAATGTATCCATTTGAATATTTGCTTCGCTCTGAATTTTGGAAAGTTATTCGTAATTATAAAGCTTTCAAGTTCTTCATATGTAAACGAACGTAAATCAGGTTTAATATTACACACCTCATTACTGTTTTTTTAATACCGCAATAAAAAATCCGTCGGTATTATCTATGTGCGGCAAAAACGTGTGTTTTCCGTAATTGCCCTTATA
>JAZQDN010000152.1:0-21723 GCA_045546815.1 Eubacteriales bacterium | reverse complement strand
CATATACCTATTGACATTACAAAGCTCAGTTCCAAAAGGTTTCCAAAACAAAAGGAAATAACACAGGGGACGGTTCTCTGTGTTCTCTATTGCGCATCAGTATATGACGGAGATTCGCCGTGTGCCGTGGCACACTAACTGCTCATCGACCCAAATGCTCCGCATTTAGGCACTCGATTTCGCACAGACGCTACAAAACAGTCCGCCGGACTGTTTTGCTTTACGCGTCTGCCCTTTCCGGTTCAAGTCCTTTTCCATCTCAAACAATAAATAAAAAACAAATAATTATGGGTTTTCTCATTCATTAGCAGTAGTTTTATAAGCATTGTTTTCTAAGTATGCCAAAAACTCCCGGGAACTCCCGTTAAAAACATTTACATCAATGTATTTTTCTTTTCCGCTATACCCTTTGAGCCTTGCACGATTCGTATATTGCCAAAAAGTCCACGTTCTATTGTCAGACAATTCGGGTTTTGAAATAACATTTCTAATCCAAATATCGTATTCTTTATAATCATTGGATAAATACAACTCATACGATTTTTCCGTAGCATAGATAATGGGCTTTTGGTTGTAATGCTCTTCCAACAAAATAAGCATTGTTTTTAATTGTTTTTCTACCTCAACCCTGTCAGGAGGATTTTTTTCTTTATCGCCGTAAAATTCCAAATCAATGACGGGCGGTAACATCCCTTCAAATGGAACAACCGTATTTATAAAATTTTCCGCCTGCGTCCTTCCTTCACTGTCATAGCTAAAAAAATGATAAGCTCCCACGGAAAGCGAAGTTTTTTGCGCCTCTTGAAAATTATAAGCAAAGTGCTCATCCACAAAAGAACTTCCCTCGGTTGCCTTTATAAATGCAAAAGATATTTTTTGTGACGATAGAACATTCCAATCTATCTCCCCCTGATATGATGAAACATCAACGCCCTTTATATCGTATTGGTAACTATATACGCCGTTCCAAACCAAAGCAAAAATAACAATACTAACGACTAATAATGTGAAAACTGCGATTAGCGTTATTTTAAGGAGTTTGTTTTTCAAAATATCACCACCTTTTACTTATTATACCATACTTTTGTTTGTATTTCAATTCTTCGCCATAGATATGTTTCTTTTTTCGTGAGAGATCAAATCTAACTTGAGAAAAGTATCTTTTTTTGTAGCCCTTTGATGACAGGGGCGTGACGGAATTGGTTCCCTTTGTGCTTTGCCAAAAAATCTGCGGGCTTACGCTTATCCTTGATTTTTTGGAGCACCGCAGCCGCTAACCGCCTCGCTGTCTCGTCCACTGGACGCGCTCGGCGTCGCGACCCTCGACACGCTCCGCGTGCCTTGGAGTAGAACTACGTTCTACTCTTACCAAAACAAAAACCACCCTACTGGGTGGTTTTTGTTTTGGCAGGGGCAGAAGGACTTGCCGCCTGTCGCAGACAGGCTATATGCTCATCGACCCAAATGCTCCGCATTTCGGCACCCGATTTCGCACAGACGCTACATAACAGTCCTCCGGACTGTTTTGCTTTACGCGTCTGCCCTTTCGGGTTCAAGTCCTTTTCCATCTCAAACAATAAATAAAGACACACCGAATGGTGTGTCTTTATTTATGGCAGGGGCAGAAGGACTTGAACCCTCGGCACGCGGTTTTGGAGACCGCTGCTCTACCAACTGAGCTATACCCCTATGTTATTCAATTTTAAAAAGTTTGTTTTAAACCGCAAACACGGTTTTGGAGACCGCTGCTCTTCCTATTGCAACATCGACTCTGTCTGCGCAAAGGCTTGCTTGCCAATCGTCGTGTTGCTGCTACTCCTTTTTGCTCGCTGCATCGTCCACCGGACGCGCTCGCAAACGTCCCCAACTGAACTATACCCTTATTTGTTACTAAAACATTATATTCAAATAGGCGGCAGTTGTCAATAGCTATTTTAAAAAAATCATAGGACAAATTATTGTCCTATGATTTTTCTTATATCATTTTCTGTAGCGGATACGCTTCCTTGGATCATCGCGTCGTTCCCGCCGCATTTTGCGCTAAATGTTTCACGGAATTTTTGCGCAAGGTCCCGAAGTCCGATACTCTTTGATGCGATAGCGAAGTTGTATCCATCGTTTGCGTTTTCAGTAAAAACTGCACACAGTCTGCCGTATTTACCGTCAAGTGCATTTACAAAATTGCGTACATCCGACGCCTCTATACCATTATCAAAAATAATAATATTACCTTCAGTTTTTTCGATAAGCTTCGACTTAAGCTCAAGGTTTTTCTTTTTGCAAGCCGAAAGCTGTGCTTTTAAGCTTGCAACGTCGTCCTGATACTTTGCAAAAAACTCCGCCGCGTTATTCTTAGCTGACGACAGCGCAGTTGCAATAATACCGAGGTTGTAAAACTTTGTCTGATAGTCGATAACGGCACGTTTTCCGCAGGCAAGGTGAACACGTACACCGCCCTTATAGCTTTGTGCTTCGAGCAGCTTGATTACGCCAACCTCGCCCGTGTTTTTTACGTGCGGTGCACAGCACGCGCACATATCGGCATCCTTGATTTCAACAATACGGACAGCGCCCTCGATATCGCTCTTTGAACGGTATTCGAGCGTCTTTGGGTTGTCGGGGTAATAGGTTAAAATCGGCGCGTTTTTGTAAACGGTTTCGTTAGCCATAAGCTCAATTTTATCAAGCTGCTCGCGGGTAAGCGATCCGTTAAAATCAAAAGTCACATCATCAGAGCCAAGATGGAAGCCGACATTATCGTAGCCGTACAGCTTGTGCACAAGTCCCGACACAATATGCTCTCCCGTGTGCTGCTGCATTTTATCATAGCGCACATCCCAGTCGATTTTACCCAAAACCTCGCCCGACAGCTCTTTTTCTACAAAATGGGTTATTATATCACCGTCAATTTTAACGTCAATGACGCTTATGCCGTTCAAGGTTCCTGTGTCAGCACTTTGACCGCCTTCCTCGGGGAAAAATGCGGTTTTATCGAGTATTACCGCGTAGCCAATATCCGTTTTTTCGCAGGATATAACAGATGCGCTAAACTCGGTCAGATACGCGTTGTCGTCATACAGTTTAATTGTCTTCATTGATTTTTCTCCTGAAAAAGTCGCCGCAGTCAAAGATAAATTTAAGCAGCGGTGCTACCAATTCATCATCGCAGCGCTTTGACGTCACCTGCTTATGAGTTTCAAAGCCAAGGTCGCCTGTATATCCTATTTTCTTTAGCGAGCTGTAAAATTCCTTCCAGCTTATTGTGCCTGTATAGGGCGCGAGGTGCAGGTCGGTAATTTCGTTGTTATCGTGGATATGAAGTGCTTTTATGCGCTGTCCCAGCATTTCTGCGTATTCGGTAATACGAAGATTTGCGAGGTTTAGATGTCCTGTATCAAAGCAGAGACCAAAGCACTCGCAACCCGCTATCTCGTTAAGCGTGTCGATATATGCAATAGTGTCGTAGGGGTCACAGCAGGTGCCCGCATACTTTCTGTTATTTGAACCATCGGTAATAAAAAGATTTTCAAGCAGTATCATAACGCCCGTTTCGAGTGCAGTAGGAATAAGCTCGGTAAACATTTTCATATTTGCAGCGTGGATATCGTTATCGTCAAGCACAGTTTCTGCTGCCTGTCTTGAAAAGCCATGTATTACAAGACGGGGACAGCCAGCATAAGCGCAGAGTCTTAATACCTTTTTATGAATTTCAATAGCGTGCTCTACAAACGGCAAAGTAATTGACGAGTAGTTAAAAAACAGCGAGTGCGCCTGCGTGATTGTAAGTCCGTACTTTTTTATCGTGTCGATTTCAGGCTGATAATGCGCGATTATCGTGTCCATATCCTCGTCATAAATGCACTTCTGGTCAAAATCCTTGCCCGAATTTATGGCGACGCGGTCCCAGCAGGAACGCGATTTGCCGTCCTGCCACTGTTGGTAGAGTGACCAGTCGATAGCCTCAAATCCGGCCTCCTTTATCATTTTATAGGCTGTATCCATATCAAAACGCTGTGTGACAGCGTTACTTTGCATAGAGATTTTCATTTCATCCGCCCCTTATATTATTTTGCTTCTGAAAAAGCTGCCGAATTCGTACATAAGCTTAAGCGACGGCAATACCATCTCGTCATCGCACCGTTGCTCGCATACCTGCTTATAGCTTTCAAAGCTGAGGTCGCCCGTGTATCCGATTTTTTTAAGCGAGCTGTAAAATTCCCGCCAGTTGACTGTGCCCGTATAGGGGGCAAGATGCTGGTCGGACACGCCATTGTTGTCGTGGATGTGCAGTGCTTTTATGCGGTGTCCCAGCTTTTGCACGTATTCCTCAAAGCGATCGTTTATAAGATTTAAGTGTCCTGTATCAAGACAAAGACCAAAGCACTCGCGTCCCGCTATTTCGTTGAGCGTGTCGATATATGCAATCGCGTCGTAGGAATTAGAGCAGGTGCCTGCATATATTCTTCTGTTTGTAACATCAAATGCAAAAAGGTTTTCGAGCAGTATCATAACGCCCGTTTCAAGCGCTGTGGGGATAAGCTCCTTGTACATTTTTATGTTTGCAATACGGATATCGCTGTCGGTAAGCACGGTTTCGTACACCTGTCTTGAAAAGCCGTGGATTACAAGACGGGGACAGCCGGCGTGGGCGCAAAGTCTCAGTGCTTTTTTGTGTGTTTCGATAGCCTCAGCTATAAACGGCAGGCTTCTTGACGAATAATTAAAAAACGGCGAGTGCGCCTGCGTGATTGTAAGTCCGTACTTTTTTATCGTGTCGATTTCGGGCTGGTAATGCGCGATGATTTTGTCCATATCCTCGTTGTAAATACTGTTTTGCTCAAAGCTTGTACCCGATTCAATAGACGGACGATTCCAGCATAAGCGCTGTGAGCCGTTCTGCCACTGCTGGTCAAGCGCCCAGTCGATTGCCTCAAAGCCGGCCTCTTTTATCATTTTATAGGCTGTGTCCATATCAAAACGTTGTGTAGTAGCATAGCCCTGTATTGAAATTTTCATATTTTTGCCTCACTTATTTTTTTAATATTATAATTTAAATATATACTTTATTCAAGTACTTGACCGAGCAAAGTTTGTGTGATATATTATTATATTGGAAAAAGAGTAATTAGGAGGCATTTTTTTATGTCAGGACATTCAAAATGGCACAATATTATGCATAAAAAGGGCAAGACCGATGCCCAGCGTGCAAAGGTATTTACAAAGATGGCACGCGAGATTATGGTTATAGTTAAAGAGGGCGGTCCCGACCCTGCGTCAAACTCAAGACTTGCTGACGCTATTGCAAAGGCAAAGTCGGCAAACGTACCCAATGACAACATTGAGCGCGCTATTAAAAAGGGCGCGGGTGACGGCGACGGCAAAAGCTACGAGAACAACATTTACGAGGGTTACGGTCCGGGCGGTGTTGCAGTCGTTGTTGAAACTCTTACAGACAACAAAAACAGAACCGCGGGCGACCTTCGTCACTATTTTGATAAATTTGGCGGCAATCTCGGCACATCGGGCAGCGTTATGTGGCAGTTCAAGCAGTGCGGCGTTATTGTTATTGACAAAACAAAGGCTGACGAGGACGAGCTTATGATGGCAGCGCTTGATGCCGGTGCTGACGACTTTAACGTTGAAGACGAGATCTACGAAATCGTAACAAGCCCGGAAAACTTTTCGGTTGTCCGTCAGGCACTCGAGGATGCGGGCTACAGCTTTGAAACAGCGGAGATTACCCGTGTTGCAGAGAATTACGTGTCGCTTACAGACGAAAAGGACATTAAGTTTATGAATCTCTTGCTTGATGCTTTGGATGATAATGACGATGTTCAAAACGTTGCTCACAACTGGGATGAATAAAAACCACCCCACAAAAGCCAAGGTTTTGCGGGAACCCCGGTAAACACACTATTCTTGTGTCAGGGAGATTTATATGAAGTTAAGTGATAAAAAACAAATAATGGCGCTGACATGGCTTTTGACGCTTGTATATTTTGCAAGCTACGTGACGCGAATAAACTTCGGCACCATTATGGTTGAGTTTATCGCGGCGGAGGGTGTGACAAAGGCATCAGCATCGCTTATCACAACCGTTGCGTTTATAACCTATGGTGCAGGTCAGCTTTTATCGGGTGTGCTCGGTGACAGGTTTTCGCCCACACGCCTTATATTTATCGGGCTTGTTGCAAGTGTTTTGTGTAACGTGATTATGCCGTTTTGCTCACCGTCTATTGCAATTATGATGGTTGTGTGGGGCGTAAACGGACTTGCACAGGCATTTATGTGGCCGCCTATTGTAAAGATACTAAGCTGCGCACTTACAGAAACCGAGTACGGCAAGTCGGTCGCGAAAATCTGCTACGGTTCGGCAGGCGGAACACTTGCTACGTTTTTGTTCTGTCCGCTGATTATATCGGTGTCAAACTGGAAAGCAGTGTTCTGGGTGTGTGCTGCGGTTGGCCTTGCTGTTGCGTTTTTGTGGCTCGTAATTTCGAAAAAATTGCTTTCAGGTATAGATTTTACGGTACCCAAAAAGATTGAAAGCACACAATATGTCAAAACACCGCTTTTAAAAATAATGCAAATTATTCTGCCGATAATTCTTGTGTCAATACTGTTGCAGGGTATGCTGCGAGACGGCATTTCAACGTGGGTGCCGACCTATATTTCCGAAACCTTTAACCTTGGCTCCGAGGTGTCGATTCTTGTGAGTGTGGTGCTGCCGATATTCCACGTTATATGCACCATGTTTACATACTTTGTGTACAAAACTCTTAAAAACGATGTGTTTTTATCAATCATCGTGTTTTTCGGCGGTGTCAGTGCGGCGCTTGTTTTGTTTAAGCTTTTCGGCGGAGCAAACATTGTGTTTTCAGTGCTGATGCTTGCGCTGATAAACGGCTTCATTCACTGTGTAAACGCACTGCAGACCTGCTATATTCCGACATACTATAAGGATTCAGGTAAGATTTCTACCTATTCGGGAATACTCAATTTTGCAACCTATGTCGGTTCTGCAGTATCGATCTATCTTTTTGCAAAGCTGTCCGAGATGATCGGGTGGGACGGCACGATCGTTTCGTGGGTAATAATTGGTGCTGTCGGCACAACTCTTACAGTTATATGTTATTTTGCGACAAGAAAAAAGGCAGTCAATTGACTGCCTTTTTAAATTATATTATTCCCGTTATAAATATTTCAAGTCCTATAAGAATTAAAATCGCGCCGCCGAAAATTCCCGCCTTTCCCGCAAGGTGAACGCCGGCTTTTTTACCGATTGTGATACCTGCAAAGCAGATTGCAAAGGTGACAACCGCAATAATGAGCGCACTGACAAGTGCCTGCAAAAAGTTGTACTCGGCAATGGTAAAGCCGACCGACAGCGCATCAATTGATGTTGCCACGCCTTGTACCAGCAGAGTTATAAGCGTCACCCTACTGCAGTTGCCGTCTTCGCAGCCGTGGACACCCTCGTAAATCATTTTGCCGCCGATAAAGCCAAGAAGCGCAAGCGCTATCCACGGAATAAAAGGTTGGAATGCCGAAAAGACGCTGACAAGCGTATGTACAAAAAACCAGCCGATCAGCGGCATAAGTGCCTGAAATACGGCAAATACGCCTGCGATAACGCACATTTTGTGCACTTTCATTTTCGGCTCGCCGAGTCCGTTTGCGAGCGACACCGAAAACGCATCCATTGCAAGACCGACACCTAAAAGTATGCTGTTGAAAACTAAAACAAAATCTATCATAACTTAAAGATATTAACACAAATACATATTTATGTCAATTGCTTTGCCTTGTCTTTTTTCGAGGACAGCAGGGCATAGTTCATAATTATAAGCACTACAACTGATAAGATTCCTGAAATTACAAACGAAATATTGTAGCTTTTTGTTATATCGTAGGATATGCTTAAAAGCGGTGAGCCGAGCGTCTGACCCGCAGTTGTGATGGCGGTAATGATGCCGACCGTTTTGTTAAAGCTGCGCTCGCCGAACATATCAAGGGCAATAATCGGTAAAAGCACAGTTTCGATCGGGCCGTTAAGTGATGCAAGAATGCTGTAGGCAATAGTGAGCATCTTACCTGTGGCAGTGGCTGTGACAAAATAGGGGAGTGTTCTTGCAATTATACCTGCAAAAAAGCAGATATTGAGTGCGGTTTTGAGTCCGCATTTATCATAGATAAAGCCGATAAGAAATTTAAAGGTCGCAAGTGCGATAAGCTGAAGGCTCATTGACCACGAAACAAAGTCCGCGTCAAGACCTACGTCGGAAAAATGCGGGGTTGCGATGTTATAGACGTTTGACACCATATTTAAAAATATTGCGACAAGTGCCGCGTAGAAAAACGGCTTTTTAAGCAGCGTTTTAAAGTCGTAGCCGTCCTGGTTTACAGTCTGCGGTGTGTGGTGGTCGTGATCTTCGTGTCTGTCGGGCTTTTCTTTATAAAGGATCAGCGCAATTACCGTCATCACAATCAGAATTATTGTGACAAGCTTGTATGCGTCCTGATAACCGAAAGCGTCACCCTCACGGTAGATAATGGGTGAGGTGATGCGCACGCAGAGTGCGGCGCCAATGCCGTTTGAGGCAAGGATTGCACCGATGACTGTGCCGCGGTGGTTTGTAAACCACCGCTTTACAATAAGACCGACCATTGAGGTTGTCGTCCACGCAACACCGATGCCGAGGAATATTCCGCCTATGTAAAATAAAACAAGATTTGTTGCAAAAGAGTAGACAATCGATGAAATAATAAGCGAAAAAAGCCCCGCGGCTATAAGCTTTTTGGTGCCGAACCTGTATACAAGTACACCGAAAAACATATTGAGGATTGTGGTGGTAACATATCTGCAGCTGTCATTTATTGAAAAAGCACTGCGCGAAAACCCGAGCGCATTTGTGATGGCGGCGGTATAGATGCTTTTTGCCGACGAGCAAAAGCCAAGACCTAAAAATACCATTAAAAAGCAGACGGCGGCAATAACCCATTTGTATTCAAACTTTCGTTTCATTTTTTCACCTTCTTAATATGGCATTATAATATATAAAACCGCAGTTTTCAATAACAAAACTGCGGTTTTATATTAATTAGTCGGGGTCCTCACAAAACCGTGGCTTTTGTGGGGTGGGGGACCGCAGTTTTCAATAACAAAACTGCGGTTTTTGGTGTTGATTTAAAATGATATTTCCTGTTTTTTGTCTGCCGACTGATAGAGGTAGTCGTGAAGCTTTGCGCTCTCTAAGATGTTGTCGATATGACTGCGTGTTTTAACACCTGAATTTATGGACTCGATAAATGCCTTATCCTCTTTTACATACATATTCGGGATTTCATACTCGGGCTCGATTGTTTCAAGTGTGTCACCTTTATAGAACTTGAACTTGCCGCAGTACTCAAGACGAGCGCCGCCTTTATCGCCCATAAAGTCGATAAACATATCCTTTTCGTTTATGTTTTGCGCCCATGCGCCGTTAAACGAAATGCTCGCCTTGTTAGTGCGTATGTGACCTGAAATGAGGTCGTCAACGTCGTTTGTGCCGTTTTCGACATCAGCAGTATCTTCTGCCCACATGCTTTCGTATTTATACGCTTTCATATCCTTTGCCATTTCACAGTAAGCGTCGCAGGATACTGTCTTGAGCTGTGCACCACCGAGAATATATAAAATAAGGTCAAGAAAATGTATGCCCCAGTCAATGAGTACACCGCCGCCCGACTGCGATTTTGTGGTAAACGCACCGCCGAGACCGGGTATTGAACGGAACTGTCTGAACGAGCAGTACACGTGATAGATGTTACCGAACTCACCCTTTTCGTTAAGCTCACGAAGCATTTCAACCGACTGGTGATAGCGGTTGCAAACACCGATGTTGAGCATAAGCCCTGCTTTGTTGGCAGCATCACGCATTTCGCACGACAGCGGATAGTTTACGGTAATCGGCTTTTCGCAGAAAACGTGCTTGCCTGCTTTAAGTGCGTCCATCGTGATCGTATAGTGTGCGTAGTTCGGTGTCAGCACAAACACCGCCTTAACTTCGGGGTCGGCAAGTATTTCTTTATAATCAACAATTGTATTTTCGATAAAATCGTATTTTTCCTTCATAGCCTGCGCCTTTTCGATTATAAGGTCACACGCATATTTAACTCTGATATTGTCCATTTTTGCAAAAGCGGGAAAATGCGCATCTCTCGCAATGCGTCCGCAACCAATAACTGCAACAACTGTTTTGTCCATTTAAAATGTCCTCCAATGTCATTATCTTGCTTTTATTATATCTTATTTGCAAATATTGTAAATAGGGGAATATTGCCCCGCTTTGACACTATGTTGCGTATTTTTTAACAAAACCAAGAAATTCATTTTTGAACACATCGTTTTTTACACAATTCAGTCTTTCTATCCGCGAAACGATATCGCTGTATTTTCCTGACACATACTTTGATCTTGCGATAAGCATTGCAAACTGTACAACCGCCGTTGCAAACACGCTGTCTTCAGATGGCATTCTTGTATAACAATCAGCCTCTGCCGTATAGGTTTTAAAAACGTCTTCGCCGCTGTCGGTTTTTTTATAACTGATATTTACGTCAAGCCATTTTTGGTTTTGGCTGCCCGTTTGCTTTATTTCATAAAGCATAGTCACGGTGTGACCCTCGCCGATTTCACCGCTGTCCTCATAATAGCTGCTTGTCTTCTGACTTCCTATAACCTTGTTTTCATAAGCTATCAGTCGGTGCTCACTAACTGTTTCTTTATTAAACGTAACCTTGATGTCAACGTCCTTTGCAACGCTTTTGAGCGTACCGCCGATAAGCTCCATAACCGCTCTTTCGGTCTCGAAGTTAGATTTTACACAGCTGTAGCTGCCGCCGCCGATTTTTGCATAGTTTTTAAGCTTGCTTTCACCATTGCCAACGTCCGTTTCAAAACCCATAACCGAAAGATGTATACCGTCTTTGTTATTCTTTTTGATAATACCGGTCAGGTCATCTTTATCGCTGATTTTGTTAAGGTTACCCGAGGTTATGAGCACCACACGGTTGTCACCGCCTTCAATATAATATTTCTTTGCAAGCTCATAGGCGGTTTCGATTCCCTTTGCACCGTCAGTGCCGTAAGCGGTGGGGTCTTCTATTGCACTTGCTATTTCAAGCTTATTTTCAGCACCCTTGCCCTCAATTGTAATTTTTTCTGTTCCAAGATAGGTGACTACTGAAATCTTATCGTTTTCGCCAAGATTTTCCATAAGCTTCGATACAGCGCGGAAAAACATCGGATATTTGCCCTCGTTCCACATCATTCTCGGCGAAATTTCAATAAGAAATACGAGGTTAGATGGCTTTTCTTTGATGTACTCGGGCTTTGCGGTGGCAAGTCCGATTTTTACCAGCTTATTTTTACTCCAGGGGCTGTCAAATACTTCGGTTGTCACTGAAAACGCATCGTTTCCCTCGGGCGCTTTATAATCATAACTGAAATAGTTGACCATTTCCTCCTCGCGAGCCTCGCCTATAAAGCTGTTTGCATACAATTGCTTGCGCATAAAGGCATACGCTCCCGTATCCACATACGAGCCAAAGGTTGAACTGTCATTTTCAGAGGTTTTTATAAACTTGCTTTCCATAAGCTTTGCATAGCCTTCTTCGGCGCTCGGTACAAAATCGTCACTGTATTCGGGAAACAGACCGAGAGAAAAATCGGGAATAAAGCCGCCCTGAACTACAGCGCCTTCAATAGGCTCGTCATCCTCGTTATAAGAATTATCTATGACAGGTGGGCTTTCAACATTATCGTTTTGAGGGGGTTGCTGTTGTTGTTTATTTTCTTCCTGCGGTATGATTTGTTCACTTTCATTTTCTGTTTGAGGCGTTACGGATAGCGGTTTATCGGTATTATCTGCGGGTTGCTGTTCATCCTGCAACAAAAAGGCTTCATCATCAGGCTTTTTACTGCACGCAGTAAAGGATAAAAGCATACATAAGATTATAAGAATTGCTGTTGTTCTTTTCAGCATAAGATCGCCTCCTTTGTCTATATAACACATAAGACGCTGAAAATGTTTCAAAAATTCTTCAAAAAATAAAAAAAGGCAAGTTTTCTTGCCTTTTTATAGATTAAACATCTTTTTGCTCGGAAAATGCGGGTCGGTCGTAACGTGCAGACGCATTTTTTTGAGCACCGACTCGTCACCGGAGTTCAGCATATGCGTGCAGTGCAGCTCACAGCCGCGAAGGCGGGGGAGCTGGTCAACCGCTTTTTTTGCAACGGGGTCTGTTACCGCACAAATATACAGTGCTGACAGCACATCGTCCGTTTTAAGAACGCTCGCCGAGCTGCTTGAACCGCCGAGCAGTTCGTTTTTGAGTGAGAGCAGCGGCTCAAGGACGGTGGGGCTCATAAGCAGTGTTGACTTTGGAATGTCCGCCATAACTTTAATGCTGTTAAGAAGGGCTCCCGCGCAGGCACTCATAAGCTGGGTCGCCTTGCCCGTTATAATTCTGCCGTCGGGCATTTCGATAGCGGCGGCGGGAACGTTGCCACAGGCAGCACTTTTTCTGCGGGCGGGCTGAACGACGGGTCTGTCCTCTTCTTTAATGCCGAGCTGTTCCATTATCATTCGTATTTTTTCAACGGTTTCGGGCTTTTCCTTACCCTGCTTTAAATCGCAAAGTCCTGCAAAGTAGCGACGAAGCACTTCCTGCTTGCTTGCGTCGCGACACGCCTCGTCATCAAAGATAGCGTAGCCTGCCATATTAACGCCCATATCGGTGGGTGAGCAGTAAAACTTGCTGTCACCCGTAATTTTTGTAAGTATTCTGTGTACAATCGGGAACGCCTCAACGTCACGGTTGTAGTTGACTGTTGTGATACCGTAGTTTTCGAGGTGGAACGGGTCAATCATATTGACGTCCTGCAAATCGGCGGTCGCCGCCTCGTATGCAAGGTTAACTGGGTGCTTTAACGGCAGGTTCCAGACGGGGAATGTCTCATACTTGCCGTAGCCCGCCTTTATGCCGCGCTGATGCTCGTGATAAACCTGTGAAAGACAGGTTGCAAGCTTTCCCGAACCCGGACCCGGTGCTGTTACTACAACAAGCGGCTTTGTCGTTTCAATGTAGGCGTTTGAGCCAAAGCCTGCGTCGCTTGTAATATAGTCAAGGTCGTGAGGATAGCCCGGTATCGGTCTGTGAATGTAGTATTTTATACCGCGTCCCTCGAGAAGACGGATAAATCTGTCGGTGGCATCCTGCCCCGTGTATTTTGTGATAACGATGCTGTTTACATCAATGTCCATACCGCGAACAAGGTCAAGCTGACGAAGCAGGTCAAGGTCGTAGCTTATGCCAAGGTCTGCACGGATCTTGCTTTTTTCAATATTCTCCGCGCTTATGCAAAAGATGATTTCAACCTTTTCGCGCATTGTCTGCAGCATACGTATTTTTGCGTCGGGAACAAAGCCGGGAAGCACGCGTGCTGCGTGAAGATCGTCAAAAAGCTTGCCGCCGAATTCAAGATACAGCTTGCCGTCAAAGCGCGCGATACGCTCCAAAATATTTTCGCGCTGTTTTGCCATATACAGTTCGTTGTCAAAGCCTTTTTTTACCACGTAAATTCGCCCCCTGAAAATTCAATACCTTAAAATTCTATCACAATTTAAAATATAAATCAATCAATTATTAATTTTTTTATTTTACTTATAAAAATCTCCTGCGCTTATTCTGATACTGCTTCATTTTAAAATATGCGTCGATAAACCACTTGTTGTTCGGCTCTATCTGCAGCACAAAATTGAGCCGTCCCATAAGGTGGTTGAAATATTGCTCCGTTTTGGGCTTGCAGTTTTCAATAAACTCAAACTTATCGTAGTTTACAATGCTTTCTGCAAAGCCGTATTTCAGACCGTAGTATATTTCCTGACGCAGTGCACGCTTATACTCGCGTGACACCGCAACCTTCTCATTTACAATAAGCCCCGTAATGCTCTGACGGTTGGCGTTGGTGATAAAATGTGTTTTTCTTTCATTAATTTCAAAACCCATCTGCTCAAGCATATCCTTTGCCCTTTGGTATACAGAAAAAAGTGGCTTGTCAGATGAAAAGGTCAGGTCATCGCAATATCGCGTGTACGCAATACCGCGTGCTTTGCACCACGCTCCGAGATTTTCGTCAAAGCTTTTCATGACAATATTGGATAGTGCGGGCGATGTCGGTGCGCCTTGCGGCAGACACTCGTTTTTGGTGCATAGCGTTGTCAGCATAACGCCAATCTGCTTTGGAAAACAGTGTGTGTTAAATGCCGCCGAATACACCTGTAAAAAAGTTATACTGCCAAAAAAATCGGTTATATCCATTTTCAGCAGATACTTTTTGTTAGTATGTGGCTTTGCGTTTTTTGCAAGCCTAGCACCCTTTTTGTATGCAGTGGCATAATCAGAAACGGTGACCTTATCAAGTATTCTGTGCAGTATGGTGCTTTGCATACTTTTCAGGTGCGAGCAGGGAACCTGTAAAAGCCTGTCCTTGCCGTTTTTCTTTTTTATAGCGATATCGCGATAGTATTTATCACAGCCTCTTACCGTTTTAAAAAGATTTTCGCGGCTTATACCAAAAAAATGTGCAAGCTGGTGCGTGTCATATATAAACGGCAGATTGCTGTGCGCCTTAAAATCAAGTACCATATCGGTTGCTTCAAAAAATCCGAACTTTTGTACAAAGCTCATATCCTGATTTTCAAAATCAACGCTTCCGTCTGAATTAAATAACATTTTTCACCTCAATAAAAAAAGTCCTCTGCAATACAAAGTGTCCGTATATCGAGTAAGACGCACCTTTAAATAACGAAGTTATTGGTAGTGCGTCGTCTCGATGTGCGGAAAATGGCGGCGCAAGCCGTGTAGTTCATTTCAGAAAACCGGGTCGGCGACTCGCTGACCCTGCTTAAAATTTGAAAATTTCAAGCTGTACGCTATTGCAAAGGACTTAATTTGAAATTTTAGCTGGCATCTCCCGATGAATCGTAGTGCATAAGCGGTTTTTTACGATTTGGCAAAAACAGTGATATTACCCTGTCGCCCTCTTTACTTTTGTTGTAATTTCTGTAATTGGTTTTTGTTTTCCAGGTTTTATCACCTGAACGGTATGTCAGCTCATATGTATCACTGTCGTCACCTGAATATATTTCCTTTTTAATTAAAACATCGTGACGTATCTCAAACTCATCTTTGTTTATCAATGAAAAGTTGTGTAGAGCGCAAATCACACGCCATATCCATATAATTGCTGTTATTGCAATTACGCAAAGCATTATGTTGTTTTTCAGCACTGTCGGGTATCGAAAAACACAAAAAGCATAGGTTGCAGAAAGCATCAGCCAGAATGCCAGATGAAAATTTCCGATAATGGTAAGCTTTGCGTCTTTTTTTATTGTTTCAGTTTCAGGTACATGAAAAACATTATTACTTCGCTTGTATTTAAAAATGGTTTTCCACACGTATGCCACAAAATACGCAACTGCAAGCGGAGAAAAATACATTACTCGTCCGTTTTGTTCTAACTCCTGCAGCTGCACATCAGGCTTTTCGGGACTGACATAGATTGTTACCTGTGTTCCGCGGGGAGTGAGCAGATGACGCTCATTTTCATCTTGATACTCTTTGTCGGTATATCTCACACCGTTTACGGTGTATGAAACGTGTGAACGATACTTGGTGTCGCCGTCATCGTCGTATTCTGAGTGACTTGTCACCGTGGCTGTGACAACCAGCGGATTGTCCTTTACACGATTGTAATGCTCCAAGGACATAATTGGAAAAACTACAGATAGTACAATAACAACCAGAATAAAGGTAATAACCAGAATATCAATTGTTTGTTTTACTTTCATAATTTGAATGCCTTCCATTTTAAATGCTTGTTAAAAGCATAACATATACTTTTTCAAAATTCAACAATATCCTTATCGTGATGTCATTATAGCACAAGCTATGCACCATATTTGGTACAATAAAAAGCCACCCGCATATTGAGTGGCTTTTTTATTATTTTTTCTCTTTGTTTGCGACAACGTCGTGAAGGATCTTTTCAAAATCTTCAAACGAAAGTGCGCCGAGGTCGTCTCCTGAACGGTGACGTACCGAGATCGTGTTGTTTTCCATATCCTTATCACCGATGATGATCATATACGGAACCTTTTCCATCTGTGCGCTGCGGATTTTGTAGCCAAGCTTTTCACTTCTGTCATCAATAGTTACACGGTAGCCGTTTGCTGCAAGCTTTGCCTTTACATCACCTGCATACTCAAGTGCGCGGTCGGTAACGGGAAGGATACGCACCTGCTCGGGTGCCATCCAGGTGGGAAGTGCGCCTGCATACTTCTCGATAAGATATGCAAGAGTACGCTCATAGCAGCCAAGGCTTGTTCTGTGAATGATATACGGAAGCTTTTTCTGTCCGTCTGTGTCAATATATGTCATACCGAATTTTTCTGCAAGAAGCATATCGATCTGGATTGTAACAATTGTGTCCTCTTTGCCGAAAACGTTTTTGTACTGAATGTCAAGCTTAGGACCGTAGAAGGCAGCTTCACCCACGCCGATTTCGTACTCAACACCGAGGTCGTTTAAGATTTTTTCCATAATGCCCTGCGCCTCTGCCCACTGCTCCGGTGTACCCTCGTACTTTTTGGTGTTTTCGGGGTCCCACTGTGAAAATCTGAACGAGCAGTCCTCGAGCAGTCCAACGGTGCCGAGGAAGTATTTACAAAGGCTAAGACAGTCTGCAAACTCCTCTGCAAGCTGGTCGGGGCGGAGCACAAGATGTCCCTCTGAAATGGTAAACTGACGAACGCGGATAAGACCGTGCATTTCGCCCGATTCCTCGTTTCTGAAAAGCGTCGATGTCTCACCGAGGCGCATGGGAAGCTCGCGGTAGCTTCTTGCCTGATTGAGATATACCTGGTACTGGAAGGGACAGGTCATAGGACGCATTGCAAGGCATTCTTTTTCCTCGTCATTCGGGTCGCCGAGTACGAACATACCGTCAAGATAGTGGTCCCAATGGCCTGAAATTTTATAAAGCTCACGCTTTGCCATAAGTGGTGTTTTTGTAAGAAGATAGCCGTGGTCCTGCTCAATATCCTCAACCCAGCGCTGTAAAAGCTGGATAACTCTTGCGCCCTTGGGAAGAAGTATCGGCAGACCCTGACCGATTGAGTCAACGGTCGTGAAATAGCCGAGCTCACGACCGAGCTTATTATGGTCGCGGCGTCTTGCCTCCTCGCGTGCCTCGATAAACGCATCAAGCTCTTCTTTTTTCTGGAATGCGATGCCGTATACACGCTGTAACATCTTGTTCTTTTCGTCGCCGCGCCAGTATGCGCCCGTTGCTGAAAGCAGCTTTATTGCGTTGCCCTTTATACGTGAGGTCGAATCCATATGCGGACCTGCGCAAAGGTCGGTAAACTCGCCCTGCTTATAAAACGAAATCTCCTCGCCATCGGGAAGCTCTGTAATAAGCTCAACCTTATACGGCTCGTTTTTCATAAACTCGAGTGCCTCGTCACGCAGGAGGGTGAATCTCTCAATAGCAAGCTTTTCCTTGCAGATTTTTTTCATTTCTGCCTCGATTTTTTCAAGGTCCTCGGGAGTGAGCGAATGCTCAAGGTCAAAGTCGTAATACCAGCCCTCTGCAATAGCAGGACCGATAGCAAGCTTTACATCGGGATAAAGGCGTTTTACTGCCTGCGCCATTATGTGCGAGCAGGTGTGCCAATACGTCTTTTTAAATTCGGGATTTTCAAATGAATATACGTTTTCCATAGCTCTTTCCTCCAATTAATTAAAAAAACACCCGTTGACAAATGTCAAGGGTGCAAAAATTCACACGGTTCCACCTTGGTGTTTAACTTTTTAATTCTTAACGCGAACAAAACGGTATCGTATTTTGCGACACAGCTCGGGAAGCGGTACCGATATCTGCCAAACCGTAAAAAACTCACACCAAACGTTTTTCTCTCTGCAATCGGTTGAAACAGACGGCTTTTCCGTCAATGCTATTAATGATATTATAATCATTTAAAAATTGTTTGTCAATGTTATTTTCTTGTAATTGGACGATAACTGTGGTACAATACTGTTGAAAAGTCAACATATTTGAGGTAAATCTATGCCGCTGTCAGCAAAAGCATTACGAAAACAACTTAATATATTAAAGCCTATTGTGAATAATCTGTCGCTAAAGACCACCCGTCGCGGACAGGACAAAATGGGTGAGCTTACCGAGCGCAAGTACCGCTCATCAGTTATCATAAAGGAGCATAGCTTTGATAATTTTGGTGGCGCGTGGATAATTCCGCGAGATGAGCGAAGACAAGGCGTTGTTCTGTATCTTCACGGCGGTGGATATACCTGCGGCGGTCTTGAGTATGCAACCGGCTTTGGCTCAATGCTTGCACACCTGACGGGCACACGTGTCTTTTGCGCGGCATACCGCCTTGCGCCTGAAAACCGATTTCCTGCAGCAGTTGACGATGCACTTTGCGCCTATAACTATCTTATTGAAAAGGGGCATTCACCCGAGCATATTACCCTTTGCGGTGAGAGCGCGGGCGGCGGTCTTTGTTACAGCCTTTGCGTAAAGCTTGCGCAAAAAAATATCCCGCTACCCTGCGGTATTATCGCAATTTCACCGTGGACAGACCTTACTTTGTCGGGTGAGTCATATAAAACAAATAAGGATGTTGATCCGACCCTTACCCGCGAAATACTTTCGTTCTATGCAAAGAGCTATTCTGATGATTATAACGACCCGCTTGTGTCACCGCTTTTTGCAAAGCTGTACAATATGCCGCCGTCACTCATTTTTGCGGGTGCCGACGAAATACTGCTGAGCGATTCCGAAAATATGCATAAACAGCTTTTGGCATACGGCTCAAAAAGTCGTCTTGTCGTTACAAAGGATAGGTGGCACGCATATATTCTTTATGGGCTTTCAGAGGACCAAAAGGATATTTCACTCATAAATAAATTCTTGAATAACACAATGTCGCCCGAAAACAAATTGCGCTGGCTGCGGCTTGATAACGCTGCAAAAATCTATCCTGCCGCACGCAATCAAAATTGGAGTAATGTTTTCAGACTTTCCGCAACTTTGAAAGACGATATTGATACCGAGGTTTTAAAGACAGCACTCGATGTGACCGTCCGCCGCTTTCCGTCAATAGCGGTAAGACTTCGCCGCGGTGTTTTCTGGTACTATCTGCAGCAGCTGTCTCAGGCACCCGCGATAAGTGAAGAGGCGAGCTATCCTTTGACGCGTATGTCAAAGCAGCAGACAAGAAAGTGCGCTTTTCGTGTGATTGTATATAAAAAGCGTATTGCGGTCGAATTTTTCCATTCGATAACTGACGGCAACGGTGGGCTTGTGTTTTTAAAAAGCCTTGTTGCCGAATATATCCAGCAAAAATACAATGTAAAAATAACAGCTGAATGCGGTGTTTTGCCTCGACTTGAGGAGCCGACGGAGAGCGAGCTTGAAGACAGCTTTCAAAAGTATTCGGGACCCGTTGCGGCATCCCGACGCGAAAATGATGCGTGGCATCTTTCGGGCACGCCCACGGTTGCAGGCTTTTTAAATCTTACCTGCTTTGAAATCGATGTAAAATCGGTGCTTGAAAAGGCACACGAATACGGCGTCAGCCTTACCGTCTTTATAACGGCGGCTGTTATGATGGCATTGCAAAATATGCAAAAAGAAGCGGTTCCGAATGTGCTTTCCCGAAAGCCGATAAAAATTTTGATTCCCGTAAATCTGCGTAAGGTGTTTGAAAGCAGCACTCTTCGCAACTTTGCGCTGTATGTAACTCCCGGAATTATGCCAAAGCTGGGTGAGTACAGCTTTAAAGAAATCTGCGATGCGGTTTATCACCACCTTGCAAGTGAAAACACCCCAAAAATTATGAGCACCAAAATAGCAACAAACGTAAACTCCGAGCGCCACCTTGCTGTAAGGATAATGCCGCTGTTTATAAAAAACCTTGTTATGAAGGCGGTTTTCAATTCGGTGGGTGAGCGAAAGTCGTGTCTGACTCTTTCCAATCTCGGCGCGGTCAAGCTGCCGGAGGATATGGTGCCGTTTGTCGAGCGTATGGACTTCATCCTTGGTGTGCAGGCGACTGCTCCGCATAACTGCGGAGTGATATCATACGGCGATAAGCTGTATATCAATTTTATACGTAATATCAAAGAATCTGATCTGGAGTATCATTTTTTCCGTGTTCTTCGCGATATGGGAATCGGTGCTACCGTTCAGAGTAACAGAGGTGAAAAGAATGTATTGTGTTAATTGCGGCGTAAAGCTCGCCGATACCGAAAAAGAATGTCCGCTATGTAAAACGTCGGTGTACCACCCCGATATAAAAAGAAATGAGGGTGATAAGCTCTATCCTTCAAAGCGATATCCGCAGCAGGTGAATTTCAGCTTTTTGAGCCAGATTCTGCTTACCGCACTGATTGTTGTTTCGGTTCTTGTCGTGCTTTTGTGCGATGTTGAAATCAATAGGACTGTAACGTGGTCGGGCTTTGTTATCGGCGCGCTGATAACGGGGTATGTTATTTTTATATTGCCGTTCTGGTTTAAAAAACCGAACCCCGTGATTTTTGTTCCGTGTTGCTTTGCAGTCAGTGCAGTATATCTTTTGTATATCAGTCTTGTCACAAACGGCGGATGGTTTTTAAGCTTTGCTTTTCCCACGATCGGCGGGATAGGGATTATTGTGACTGCGGTAATAACGCTATTAAGATATGTAAAAAAAGGAAGCCTTTATATCTATGGCGGTGCGCTTGTGGCGCTTGGTGCATTTATGCTGCTTGTCGAGTTTCTGGCAAATATCACGTTTGATGTAAAGGTGTTCTTCGGCTGGTCCATCTATCCGCTTACTGCGCTTGCAGGAATAGGATTGTTTTTGATTTTTCTTGCAATCTGTCGTCCTGCCCGCGAAATGATGGAAAGAAAATTCTTTATATAAAAACAAAAAGGCACATATTTTTAAAAATGTGCCTTTTTATATTAGTGTAAAATTTCATTGTTGCTTGACAAGAGATATTTTAAATGCTAAAATACATTGGTATTATAAAAATAATCGGGGTGTGGCGCAGCTGGTAGCGCGCGACTTTTGGGAGCGTGCCTAGCGGTTATAGCCGAGATTTTGCAAAAGTCCCGAAAAGCCTTTGTTTGTGCGGATTTTCGGGGCCTTTTCGAAACTCAAAAACGCGTGGATTTTGAGTTTGACCACAGTTTGTCCCACTTCCACGCAAAAACTTAAAAAATCGAATGAAAATCGGGGTGTGGCGCAGTTGGGAGCGCGCGACATTTGGGAGCATGTGGCTGATTTTTAGCCCTATCCTCCCAAACCCGCATAAACACTGGGTTTTTCACACTTTTTACCGGTCAAAAAATCATTTTGACCAACTATTTGACCACTTATGGAAAAGGTCACTTTTTGACCACTTATACACACATTTCGGGGTGTGGCGCAGTTGGTAGCGCGCGACATTTGGGATGTCGATGCCGCAGGTTCGAACCCTGTCACTCCGACCAAAAAACGACCGTTTTTGAGGCTTAAAACCTCTAAAAACGGTCGTTTTTTCGTTGTTTTGCATAAATTTCGGGAATTGTTCAATTTTTTGACCAACTATCTGACCACTTATTTT
>JAZQDN010000151.1:0-16603 GCA_045546815.1 Eubacteriales bacterium | reverse complement strand
CTATCCTAAAAAGGAAGGCAGACGTGTAAGAACTCTGCCGCCCATGTCGTACGTTATACCGTACATAATGAAGACCCGCAACACATCAATGAACTACATACGTGATTATATCGATATTGAAAAGGCTGAAGAATATATTCGCAAAAAGAGAAAAGAGGGGCTTACCAACTTTGGTATGCTGCACATGTTTCTGGCGGTATATGCACGCGCAGTTTCGCAAAGACCGGGAATCAACAGGTTTATCCGCGGTCAGCGCATTTACACGCGCGAGCATATTGAAGTAATGATGACAATAAAAAAAGAAATGTCTCTTGACTCGCCCGATACCTGCATTAAATTCTATATGAAGCCGGACGATACGGCAGATATAATTTATCACAATTTTACAAAGCTTGTTGAAGAAAACAAAGCTTCAAGCGGTAACGGCGACAGCGACTTTGACAAGACCGCAAGAATTATAAGCTATATACCGGGGCTTTTACTCAGAGGTGCAGTTGCGTGTCTGAGAACGATGGATTATTTTGGTTTGCTCCCGAGGTTTTTGACACACGTAAGTCCGTTTCACGGCTCAATGGCAATAACATCAATGGGCTCGCTTGGCATTCCGCCGATATACCATCATTTATATGATTTCGGTAACATTCCGCTGTTTATTTCATACGGCGCAAAAAGAAAGGCATATGAGCTTGACAAGGACGGCAACACTGTTCTTAAAAGATACATAGATTTTACAGTCGTTACAGACGAGAGAATCTGCGACGGATACTATTTTGCATCAGCACTCAAGCTGATGCGGACATACTTCAACGAGCCTGACCAGCTCGACAATCCGCCCGAACAGGTCATCAAGGATATAAAATGAGCGAACAAAAACAAATTAAAACAATTGCAAAAAACAAAAAGGCATACTTTGACTATTTTGTTCTGTCTACCTACGAAGCAGGAATTGAGCTTTTCGGGACAGAGGTAAAGTCGATAAGAAACGGCACCGTCAATCTCAAGGACAGCTTTTGCTCGATTGACGAAGGTGAAATATTTATTAAAGGTATGCATATTTCTCCCTATGAGAAGGGTAACATTTTTAACCGCGACCCAATGCGCGACAAAAAGCTTTTGATGCACAAGCGCGAAATTATGACACTGTTTGGCAAGATCAAGCAGGACGGGCTTACACTTATCCCGCTGTCGCTTTATTTCAGCGGATCAAAAGTCAAGGTCGAGCTTGGTCTTTGCAAGGGTAAAAAACTTTATGACAAGCGCGATACAATAGCAAAAAAAGAGGCTGACAGAAACATTACTGCAGGCCTTAAGTATAAACAGTATTAGAGGTAATTAAAATGGAGTATAAAACATTAAAGCTTGACATCGACTATAAAAAACTGGGTCTTGATTACATCGATTATGCACCTCAGCTTGAATGTTATCTGCCGAGTCGTGAAATGCGTGAGGAAATGAAAGAAACTCACCGCCGCAATCCTGTAATGATCGTTTTACCGGGCGGCGGTTATAGTATGACGTCATCACGTGAGCACGAGCCGATTATTTTTCAGTATCTTGCGGCAGGATTCACTGTATTTTCAATCAGATACTCTGTAAAGCCCGCAGTTTTCCCGAGAGCATTGTACGAAGTATACACGTCAATCGCTATGATAAGAGAGCGCGCAGACGAGTGGATGATAGACAAGGATAAGATTGCAGTTTGCGGTTTTTCTGCAGGCGGACATCTTACAGCGTCAACAGGCGCTTTCTGGAACGAGGATTTTGTTAAAGCCGACCTTGGCTTTACAGATGAGCACAAGCCGAATGCGCTTGTACTCTCTTACCCTGTCATTTCTGCGGGAGAATGGGCACACAAGGGCAGCTTTACTCGTCTTTTGGGTAAAGAAGAACTTACTGACGATGAGATCGAGTTTTTCTCGATTGAAAAACGTGTAACAAACGATTTCCCCCGCTCGTTTATATGGCATACAACAACAGACGGTGTTGTGCCTGTAATGAATTCACTTCTTATCGGTCAAGCACTTGCAGAAAATAAAATTATGTTTGAGATGCATATTTATCCCGAGGGTCCTCACGGACTGTCGCTTTCAAATCACATTACTGCAAAGGAAGGCTCTTGCCCGCCCGAGAAGGTTACTGCGTGGGTAAAAGATTCCATTGATTTTTTAAACGATTACGCATATAATAATTAATGTCGGCTTTTTGCCGACTCTTATGGGGTCGCAATGGTTTCGACGGGGATCAGAACGCATGATAAGCGGATAGAGGCGCACAACCTCTTTAAAATGTGTAACTTAAAATTAAACGCTAACAATAATAAATTAGCTTACGCTGCTTAGTTGCGGCGTCATCCAAGTGCGAGGGACCACGGGCGCAGGCGGGTGTCACAATTAGTGGTGAACGAATGCAGTTAAGCTTTGCGCTGTATTTGTAACATGAAGCTACCGATGACAAGAGCTTGCTTTATGGCGCTTGTCTGAGGGAATTTAAATATAAGGCTACATCCGTAGAAAGTTGTGCCGGACGGTTTTCGGACAGGAGTTCGATTCTCCTCGGCTCCACCAAAAAATCCAAGTCAAAAGACTTGGATTTTTTTAATAAAATTTCATATAGTAAGATGATTTTTTGGCAAGCTCGTTATTTAAATACTCAAAGCCTAACTGTTCGGCAAGAGTTTGCTCATTTGAAAACATATTTGTTCCAAGCCCCAGCCTATTGCCTTCCCACTCAAAGCCGATTGCAGACAGTGTTGTTGGGAAAATATCAAGCGGTGTAAAGGTACGGTTTACTGTGTTTAGATTATCTTTATCGCAATTTATAAAGCAGTTATAAATTGTTCTGTCGTAATAGTCAACACCCTCAACCATATCATTATCCATTCGCGGATGGTCGCCCGTTACAATTATTGCGGTATTTTCATAAAAGTCCTGCTGCTCACACCATTTTACAAACTCTGCCACCTGCTTATCAACACAGCTTACAACATTTTTTGTTTGCATATCGTACTCTGTACCGCACAGGTCACAAACATAGCCCGAAAAGTGATGAGTATCTACCGTTAGCATTGTGAAATTAAACGGCTCATCCTTTTTGGCAAGCTCCGTAACCTCGTCTTTGGCGATTTCAAACAGATACTTATCTTCATAGCCCCAAAATACAAAATAGTCTTTTGGGATATATCCCTTTTCGATTGCCGTGTAATAATCGAATATTTTATAATTTCCGTGCTGTGTAAAATAGTTTCGTCTGCCGGCAAAGGTTGCATCCGAGCCACAAAGAAACTCTTGATTATAGCCAAAGCTATTAAGGATATCGCCGAGGTTTGTAAGCCCGCTCGCAAAGGTTTTCTTTGTGTCCATTGAGTTTCCGTCTATCGGAAAAGAAAACGGTATACCCGAGGTTGTTGCCAACAAGGAGCCCATTGTGTAGCCGGTGCCGTTTACATTATGAAAGCCGCCGATTTTGTTGCTGTTTGAAAAGGTAACGTTTTCGTTTGCAAGCTGCACAAGATTTGGCATATAGCAAATATCCTGTCTGCCGCCGTTTTGCACCGAGGTATAGGTGGTTTCCATACTTTCAACATAGATATAAATAAGGTTTTTTTGATTTTCTGTTGCACGTATATTTACATCATTTGGGTCAATATATTGCTCATCATAAATAGTTGTTCTGCTGTTTTTATCGTTAATATATTCAAAAACGCCATAGCTTTTATCAACATAAAAAACACACAGCACAACAGAAAGTACCGAAAAAAGCGCCACGGTGCGTTTGATTAATTTTTTTATATTAAAATGTAAATTGAATTTTTTAAAGTTAGTACTTATAACAATGGTGTACTTAATTTTAGAAACAAGCACCGCAAGCAGTACGTAAAGCAAAACAACAACTATAATTCTTGGCAGGCACATACTTAGAGCATTTTTTAAAATGTTGCTGTCACTGCCGTTGAGCGGAGAGGTTATTGTAAAAACAATTTCGTCAATACCGACGCCGAATGACTCTACCGTCCACCTACACACTATGTACACCGAATATGCCAAAACTAAGCTAAATCCTATAAATACTTTAAAAATCTTTTTCATAGCTACTTTTTATTTACCGTCACTTTTAAAGAGTTTACTAAAAACGGCAAAATTACTGACACAGCAAGAGCTGCTACCGCAAAGTAGGCGGTATGTGTTTGAGTATGCTCAAAAGAAAACAGATATTTTACAATAAACATTACAAGCTTTGTAATGACTGAAACAACAGAGCAGTTTACCATATAAGTAAGCAAAAGCTCAGCATTAAACTGCAGGTCACGGTTTTTGAGCTTGTACAAAATATAAACAGAGATTGCGGGAATAAAAAACAAATTTATTACTGTCATTTTTTTACTCTTTCTAAAATTATTTCTTGCATTTTATCAATTTTTACAAAAATTGTCAACTATCGGCAATTACCGCAAGGTGTTTATATACTCATAAAGCGTTTTATTAATGCCCTCGCGAACTTTTCCCGCAGGGGTACCGAACACGTGCTGCATATAAAAAACGCAAAGCTGATTTTCAGGGTCAATAAGACCGTAAGAGCCGGAAGCTCCTGCCCAACCAAAAGGACCGACACAGCCCGGCTCAAGAACCGCTCTTACACCAAGGCCGTAACCAAGACCGTCCTTATAATGACCGTACCCCTCAAGCTGTTGTGTGTTAAGATGGTTTTTTCGCATAAGGTCGATTGTTGCCCGCTTTAACAAAACTGTACCGCGAGCAAGTGCCTGCTGAAATTTCATATAATCATCGACAGTAGAAATAAGTCCGCCGCTTGCGCTCTCTTTAAAGATCGGCGGAACAAGGCAATTTGTTGTTCCCCTGCTTTCAAGCGTTTTTGTTTCTTTATTCAGATAATATTGATTTGCAAGATTATTTTGGTCCAAAGATTTTATATCAAACGATGTATTGTTCATATCAAGCGGAGAGAAAATATTTTTTTGCAGGTATTCTGAAAAGCGCATATCGGTAAGCTTTTCTATTAAAGCGGCAAGCAATTCGTGACAGATTCCGTAGCGGTATTCAGATGACGGCTCAAACAAAAGCGGCACATCACAAAGAGCATCAGCAAGCTGTAAAGCATAGCAGCTGCCACCGGTCTTTTTATAAAGCTCGGCGCCGATTTCAAGATAGTCATCACCGTCGCCAAAGCCCGCTGTCATACAAAATAAATCTTTAATTAAAATAGGTTTTTCAGCTTTTTTAACAGCACCGTCAGGTTGCTTTACAGTAATATCCTTAAACCTTGGAAAAAACCTATAAAGCGGGTCGTCGAGCTTGAAATGTCCTTTTTCAAAAAGCTGAAGAGCCGCAACACAGGTTATTACCTTTGTATTTGAATAAATGTTATATAACGTGTCGCGGGTAAGCGGGATATTTTGCTGTATGTCGGCAAGACCGCAGATGCGGCGGTATATCTCCTTGCCGTCCTTTACCACGGCGCAGTCATATCCCGAGAGCGAAAACTCTTTACAAAAACTGTCGAGTATTGAATCTAACTGATTTTTCATAGCCTATTCCATCCTTTGCAATATAGTATACCACATAATTATAAGTGCGCAATTGAAAAATTGTAAACAATGCTTTATAATGGTTTTAAAAAACAAAGGATTGAAAATATGTACGAATTAGTAAAACTTACAGATAAATGTTTTTATATCGACTGTCCTGCAAAAATATGCATTTACAAGCCGTCGGAAAGTGACGTATATCTTATTGACAGCGGAAGCGATAAGGACACAGGTAAAAAGGTAAAGAAGATTATAGATTCAAACGGTTGGCAGTTAAAGGCAATTTTTAACACCCATTCACACGCAGACCACATTGGCGGCAATAAATACCTACAGTCACAGACGGGCTGCAAGGTATACGCAAAAGGAATCGAGTGTGATTTTACAAACCACACGATATTGGAGCCAAGTCTTTTATACAGCGGTATGCCGTACAACGAGCTGTGCCACAAGTTTTTACTTGCGCAGGAAAGTGATGCACTCCCGCTCACACAAGACGTTTTACCGCAGGGGCTTACACTGATTGAGCTGGGCGGGCACACATTTGATATGGTGGGTTTTAAGTCGGATGACGGGGTTTTGTTTATTGCCGACTGTCTTTCGAGCAAGGCAACGATCGATAAATACGGTATCGGCTACATATACAACATCGAAGAATACTTAAAAACACTAGAAAATGTTAAACAAATGGTAGCAGACGTGTTTGTTCCGTCACACGCGGAAGTGACTCACGATATTGCTCCGCTTGCACAGTATAACATAGACAAGGTCAACGAAATCTGTAATGTGATAGTTGCTATATGCAAAGAGCCGATTTGCTTTGACCAACTGCTGCAAAAGCTGTTTAATCACTATTCGCTTAAAATGACACACCAGCAGTACGTGCTTGTCGGAAGCACGGTGCGTTCATACTTGTCGTGGCTTAAAAAGCAAGGCAAAATTGACGCAGTATTTGAAAATAATATAATGCTGTGGAAGGAAACTGAATGAAGACAATTTTTAAATACATAAAGCCAAAGCTTGCACGGATAACCATAGGGTTTATAATCAAATTTATCGGTACGATAACAGAACTGCTGTTACCGTGGCTTTTATCGCTGATACTTGATGAGTATGTACCTGCAAAAGATAAAAATATGATTTATTTCGGCGGTATTATGATGCTTATATGCGCACTGATATGTCTGTTTGCAAACATAATCGCAAACAGAATGTCGACAAAAACATCGCGCGACATTACAAAAAGCATAAGAAGTGACCTTTTTCAAAAGATTACCGCGCTGTCGTGTGCACAGGCGGACAGCTTTACAGTGCCGTCACTTATATCGCGCATGACAAGCGACACCTATCACCTGCACCAGATGATTGACAGAATGCAACGTCTCGGAGTGCGTGCGCCGATCATGCTTATCGGCGGTATTGCAATATCATTTTCACTTGATGCGGTAATGTCTCTTATTCTTGTTGCGGTTATGCCGCCGCTTGCGCTCATCATATGGTTTGTTTCAACACGAGGAATAAAGCTGTACACCGCAGCACAGCAGCAGCTTGACAGGCTTTTACGAAGAGCGCAGGAAAGCATGCTCGGAATACGCGTTATTCAGGCGCTCTCAAAAGAAGAATACGAATATGGTCAGTTTAACAGCGCAAACCGCGAGGTTGTAAAGAGTGAGCGCAAGGCAAGTCTGCTTATGAATGTCACAAGTCCTGTTATGAATCTTTTGTTGAATTTCGGACTTACCTTTGTTGTTATTGTCGGCGCATACCGCGTAAACGGCGGGCATATGCAGACAGGTACGATGATTGCGTTTTTAAGTTATTTTACACTCATTCTCAACGCGCTCATGATGGTATCGCGCATATTTATGATGTACTCAAAGGGTACTGCAAGCGGAAGACGTATTGCACAGGTACTTGATGCACCCACTGATTTAAAAATAATTAATTCTGATACAATAGAAACCGACAATCACATAGAATTTGACAATATAACATTTTCTTATGACAAAAAGAAGCCGAATGTAAAGGACATAAGCTTTACGTTAAAGCGTGGTGAGTCACTCGGCATAATCGGGCCGACGGGCGCGGGAAAGAGCACGGTGTTATGGCTGCTTTTGCGTTTTTACGACACGGACGAGGGCTGCATCCGAATTAACGGACGTGATGTTCGCAGCATACCGAAGGACGAGCTTCACAGTATGTTCGGCGTCGCTTTTCAAAACGACTTTTTGTTTTCGGGAACCATAAAAGAAAACATTGCTTTTCAAAGAGACATCGGCGATGACGATATTCTTTCGGCGGCAAAAGATGCGCAGGCGGAGTTTATTCACAAAAGAGAGGGCGGTCTTGACGGTACGATAGCGTCAAAGGGTGTTGATATAAGCGGCGGTCAAAAGCAACGACTGCTCATTTCGCGTGCGCTCGCAAACAATCCCGACATACTCATCCTTGACGACAGCTCATCGGCACTTGACTACAAGACAGACGCCAGACTGCGACTGGCTATCAATGAAAATTATAAAGATATAACGAGGATCATCGTTGCACAGCGCGTAAGCTCAATTAAAAACTGTACAAAAATAATGGTGCTTGATGACGGCAGAATAATCGGCTACGGCACACACGATGCGCTTATGCAAAGCTGCGAAAGCTATCGCGATATTGCAAATTTACAGATGGGAGAGGTGGAATAGATATGGCAAGAAATTCTACAGGAAAAGCTCTCCCAGGTGCTTTTGAGCGACCAAAAGCGAAGCCGATAACCGTTTTAAAGAGGTTGTGGAAATATTTATACGATTACAAATGGTTGCTTACACTTGCGATCGTTTTGAGCCTTATAAGCAACGTGCTTTCGCTTGTCGGCCCTACCCTTTCGGGAAAAGCAATCGATGCTATACGACCCGGCGAGAATGCGGTTGATTTTAAAACGGTGTTCTTTTACACGGGGCTTATGCTGATTTTTTATTTTGTATCGTCGGTGTTATCGTACATACTGTCGGCACTTATGGTACAGATAAGCCGTAAAACCGTATACAAGATGCGAAAGGATCTGTTTGAGCATCTGATGCGTCTGCCCGTTTCTTTTTATGACAAGACCGCAGTCGGCGAGGTGCTCAGCGTATTATCGTATGACATCGACAATATAAACGCGTCGCTGTCAAACGACGTCGTACACATTTTTACAAGCATTATCACCGTTGTATTTTCATTTATAATGATGCTTACAATTTCACCCAAGCTGATTCTCGTTTTTTTAGTAACGATACCGATTTCGATAATCTTTACAAAATACCGTACCAAAAAAGTGCGCCCTATGTACAGGGAGCGTTCAAAGAATTTAGGGCTTCTCAACGGATACGCCGAGGAGATGACAACAGGACTTAAAACTATCAAGGCATACGGACGAGAAAAGCAGTTTCTTAACGAGTTTAACCGTTTTAATCATAACGCGTGCGAGGCAAACTATATCGCAGACAGATTTTCAAGCTCTACGGGACCGTCTGTAAACTTTATAAACAATCTGTCTCTTGCACTTGTCAGTATGTTCGGTGCACTGCTCTACATGGCAAACAGCATAACACTCGGCAACATATCATCGTTTGTGCTGTATTCACGAAAGTTTTCAGGACCGATAAACGAGTTTGCCAACATATTCAGTGAGCTGCAGTCTGCACTTGCATCGGCAGAACGCGTGTTTAATTTGTTAGATGAGCCCGAGGAGGCTCACGATGCGGAAAATGCCATTGATTTTAAAGATGTAAAAGGAAAAATTGAGCTTAAAAACGTTTTGTTCGGATATACAGACACACCTGTTCTTAAAGGATTATCGCTTGATGCTTTACCCGGTCAGACGGTTGCTATTGTAGGACCTACGGGGTCGGGTAAGACGACGATTATTAATTTGCTCATGCGCTTTTACGACGTAAACGATGGCGATATTTTAATTGACGGACACGACATTTATACAGTAAAAAGGAAGTCGGTAAGAGGCGCGTACTCAATGGTTTTGCAGGATACCTGGCTGTTTACCGACACAATTTACAACAACCTTGCATACGGTAACGAAAACATAACACCAGAAAAGGTAAAGGCGGCGGCAAGGGCGGCAAAAATCGACAGCTTTATTGAGGCGTTGCCTGACGGCTATGACACCGTTATAAACGACGGCGGCACAAACATCTCCAAAGGACAAAAGCAGCTGCTCACCATTGCAAGAGCGATGCTTATGGACGCGCCTATGCTTATACTTGACGAGGCAACCTCCAATGTTGACACGCAGACAGAACAGCTTATTCAGGCGGCAATGCTAAAGCTGATGCAAGGGCGCACCTGCATTGTTATTGCGCACAGGCTTTCGACAATTAAAAACGCCGACAAAATTGCGGTGTTAAAGAACGGAATAGTTGCGGAGCTTGGCACGCATAGCGAGCTTATGGCAAAGGGCGGCTACTACAGCGAGCTGTACAAGGCTCAGTTTGACACGGCTGACGTATAATTGTTTTTAAAACGACCTAAAATATTATAACAACCCAGAAAGGACCGGACAAAATATGTTCAAAAGAAGCAGCGGCGTGCTCATGCACATTTCATCGCTCCCCGGTGAATACGGCATCGGCACCTTTGGCAAAAGCGCATATGAATTTATTGACTTTTTAAAAGAGTCGGGCTGTAAATACTGGCAGGTACTGCCCTTCGGGCCGACAGATATTTACAACTCGCCCTATGCAAGCCTCTCGGCTTTTGCGGGCAACATCAATTTTATTGACCCCGTTATACTTTTTGAAAACGGGTTGCTCACGCAAACGGAGCTTAACGAGCAAAAATATGCCTCCCCCTACAGCGCGGCGTTCGAGTTTTTAAAGCTTAATAAAATCGGATTATTAAAAAAAGCGTATGCGCGCATAGACGATGATACAAAAGCGAAGGTTGACGATTTTGCAAAGGAAAACAGCGACTGGCTTGATGATTATGCGCTATACACGGTAATTAAAGAAGCAAGCGACAATCACGAGTGGTACGACTGGAAGGACGAGGCACTTCGCCTTCACGACGGCTCACAGATAAAAGCGGCAGGCGAAAAATACAAGGCTGATATCGACTTTATAAAATACACACAGTTTGAGTTTTTCAGACAGTGGAAAAAGATTAAGGAATATGCCGTAAAAAGTGGTATTGAGATAATAGGTGATCTGCCGATGTACGTATCGCTGGACAGCTCTGACGTATGGGCAAACCGCGAGCTTTTTGACCTTGATGAAAAAGGTAAGCCAAACTCTGTTGCAGGTGTGCCGCCCGATTATTTTTGCGAGGACGGACAGAGATGGGGCAATCCCCTTTATAACTGGGAAAAAATGAAAAAGGACGGATACTCGTGGTGGCTCAAGAGATTATCTGCCTCGTTTGAGTTATTTGACGTAGTGCGCATAGACCACTTCAGAGCATTTTCAGCTTACTGGGCAATACCAGCAGATGCACCGACCGCACGCAAAGGCGAGTGGATGCCGGGACCTGCAATGGACTTTTTTGACAAAGCAATTGCGGTTTTCGGAAAAGACCGCATAATTGCAGAAGACCTCGGAGTTATGGACGATGGCGTTATCGGGCTTATTCGTGACACGGGATTCCCCTGCATGCGCGTTGTACAGTTCGGGTTTTCGGAACGCGGTGACAATATGCATCTGCCGCACAATCACCCTGTAAACTGTGTTGCATATACAGGCACGCACGACAACAACACGGCTCTGGGCTGGCTGTGGGAAGCAACGCCCGAAGAACGCGCTCACGCGCTTGATTACTGCTCATTTCCCGGCGGCGACTGGGCGCGCGGCGGCTTTGGGAGCGCATCTGTAATGTGTATGATAAAAACACTGTGGGCAAGCCCTGCGTGCATTGCGATCGTACCGATTCAGGACCTTTGCGGCTTTGGCAAGGATACAAAAATGAACGTTCCCGGTGTTGCAAACGGCAACTGGGCATTCAGATTGAGCTATGAACAGTTTTTGGCACTTGACCCGCAAAAACTGAAAAAACTCAACAACACATACTTCAGATAATTATTTTTTTGTTGATATTTATTTATATTTATGCTAATATAGAGTATTAGAGAAATTATCAACCTAAAAAGGAAGTGCATAAATGAAGGGAAGCACATATCTTATAGTGGTATTCGGCATACTTGTGGCAAAGGCACTCGGCTTTGGCAGAAACATTATTTTTGCCTCCGCCTTTGGCGCAAGTGAGCTTACCGACATATATTTTCAGGTATTCGGCATTGCAACGTTTGTTTTTACGGGCATAGGCACCGCTCTTGCGACGCTTGTTATTAAAAACCTGAACAAAGCCGAAAACAAAAGTCAGTCTGCGCAAAAGCAGTATGTTTCGTATTTTATCGGCAAGATATCGCTGATAATACTTGCGGCAACGGCGCTTATGTATCTGCTCACAGGCCCGATCGTCAAGATGCTTTTGCCGGGGCTTTCGGAGAGCGGTATTATCGCTGCAAAGCATATGATGTACATTATGCTGCCGAGCGGTCTGTTTATAATCGTGGCGTACATTATGTCGGGCGTTTTACAAAACTGCAAGGTGTTCTTTATAACATCGATCATGAGCCTGCCGTACAATGTCATCATCATTGCGGCACTGTTTATGAAAAACCTCGATATCTACGATATCAGCTGGATTACAACGCTTGGCTGGTTTTTGCACATTGTTATTCTGCTTCCCGATTTTTACAGAAAAGGCTTTCGATTCTTTTACCGAGACAAGTCACTTAAAAAAGGTATTGTCAAGGAACGCAACCTTGAGGTTTTATATATTTTCATATCGTCAATGATGTTCCAGATGTGCTACGTTTTTGACAAGGCTGCCGTAAGCCACGACAGCGGTGCGGCAACCACGATCAACTACGCCACAAACTTTTTTGTGACCATTGCAAGCGTATTTGTTGTTGCGATGAGCAACGTAAGCTTCCCTTCCATTTCCAAAAACTACGAAAGCGGCAACAAAGAAAACGTCAAAAAAATGACGCGTCAGCTGATTGCGCTTTTGTTTGCGATAATCGTTCCGTTCATTCTGGTTGCCGTTATTTTCGGCGGCGATATTATGTCACTGCTGTACGAGCGCGGCAAGTTCACACGCGAGCTCACTAACGAAACGGCTATACTGTTTATTATTTACACTTTCGGTATTTTTGGTTACATTTGTCAGGAGCTGTTTAATAAAATACTCTATCTCGGCTCGCGCTACCGCTTCCCTGTTATAAGCAGTATTGTGATAATGGCGATTAAGCCCATCATCAATATTTTTGCGGTAAACTACGGTGTGTATGCAGTAGCAATAACGACAACGGCACTCTTTACAGGCTATGCGGTCATAATAGCATACGCTATTACCAAGGTGACAGGAAACTATTTTTCAAAAGAGCTTGCAGTAAATCTTTTGAAGATACTGTTTGCAGGCGCGTGCGCGTTGTGTGTATACTTTGTTTACCACATCAGCGGCATTACAGTCATTGGCGGAAAGCTTGAGTTTATACTTCCGCTCGCGGCGTGCGGCGTTGTTTACATTGCGGTTGTATGGGCAAGCGGGCTTGTAAAGGTACTGTTACCTAAAAAAGCTACCGAGCAGGAGTAAGCGGATGACAAAACGGAGAATTATATTGGGCGCGGTTGCGGTTTTGCTTATCGTGGCATTTATTATACCTGCGCTCGTTTACAGAATAAGCTTTGAGCAATCAACAAAGGTGTACACTGCCGCGATTGATGTAACACGGCTTGCAAAGTTTTTTAACATTGACCAGCTGCCGCCCGTGCTCGAGGACTATAAAGAAGCAGGGGCGACTACCGCGGTTATTATGGAGCACAAGGGTGCTTATCGCGAGGACCACATAAAAGCCGCACATGATGCAGGCTTTAACATAGCGCTGGTGCCCGATTTTACGGTGGAGCGCGATGCTGACCTTATGCGCATTTGCGAGCAGTACAACGTAAAGTACATAAAGCTGCAAAACAGCATATGGAAAGAAAAGGACGAGGTGCCCGGTAAAAACACGCATATTATAAATGCGATCGAAAAGTTTAATCTTACCGTTGTTGTGACAGAGACGATATACCAGCTTTCAAACGACAGAACAGAAAGTTATGATATGTATCTTGAAGCCGCGGACGGAAACATACTTCGCACCTTCAACACATATAACATTACCAATGTTGACAAAATGGACTACCCTGCCGTGTACTATCAGATGTACAACTCGGCTTATGACAGAAACGCACGGTTTATTACTGTAAAGCAGCTCGATGACGAGGGCTTTACCTCACCCGAAAATGCAAAGCGCACACAGCGAAATATTGAGCTGTTTTGCAAAAAGATGGAAAGCCACGGATTTGTAAACGAGGGCACGGTAAATTACAACAACTATAAGCCCGAAGTAAGACCGACACACGCTGCGGCTGCAGCACTCGGCGTTATTATGCTTGCGCTGATGGCGGATTGGTTTATAAAAAAGAAAATTCCGTACTTTACGGTGATAGCTATTTGCTTATCTGCCGCGGCATTCGGAGTTTCATTTATTATGCCGAGCAGTCTGCTCACGCTTTACCCCACACTTTTAGCAACGTTGTCGCCCTGCTTTTGCATTGCACTTACTGTCAAGTTTTTGAATAAATTTAAAGATAAGTTCGGTTTTGTAAAGTTATTCACCTTAACAGCACTTGTTACTGTCGGTTCGCTTACCGTAAGCGGCGGGTGCGTTGCGGCACTTATGGCAGGGCCTGACTGGTTTTTAAACAATCTGCTTTTCAGAGGTGTTAAGCTGTCGCTTATTGCGCCGATCGGCTTTACTATTATTCTTATTGTCGCTTCGGTTTACAAAAAGCAGACGGTTGCGGATATCAAAAAGATTGTCGTTAACATAATCAAGAGTTTACGCTGGTATCACTTTGTACTGATAGGCGCAGTTGCGCTCATCGCGGGAATTTATATTCTTCGCAGCGGAAACGTAAACAGAATTTCATTTTTTGAAACAAACCTTCGTAACACGCTGACTGAATATTTTGTTGCAAGACCGAGAACAAAAGAAATAATTCTCGGTTGGCCCTGTCTTGCCCTTTTCATTTACTATGTAAAGGCGGACAAGGCAAAGCTTATGCAGTGGATATTCGGTATCGGGGCATCGATTTTGTTTGCCTCTATCGTAAACACCTTCTGCCACGCGTTTACGCTTGCGGAAACTATGTTTTTGAGAGTTGCAAACGGGGTGCTGTTCGGTGTGGTTTTTGCAGTGGTGGCTCTTGTTATAAACGCAATCATACTCAAAATAATCAAAAAATCCGTACGATAGTGCGGATTTTTTAATAATTGATTAATATTAGTATTGTTGCTTGAAATTATATACACAAAATGATACAATATTTTCCGTAAAAAATATTTTCAGAGGAACATAAATTGAAAAAAATAAATTTTAACATTCTCGATAATTGGAAAGATAAGCTGTACACCGTTTTATACTACATCGGTGTTGTTTTATATCTCGAGCTTATGCTTCACATTGTGGTATTCCATTCGATAGGATTAAGGATCGTTTATCCGATTTTGTTTTCTGTTGTAACGGGCGGTCTGCTGTACGTTTTGTTTTCACTGCTTCCAAAAACGGTCAACAGGTTTTTGGGGATGGCCGCAATATTCGGACTGGTTATTTATTTTGAGGTACAGCTTGTTTACCACTGCATTTTCGGCAGCTTTATGCCTGTGTCGCAAATGACAATGGGCGCTGACGCGGTAACCAACTTTTTTGCGCAGGTGATACACGCAATCGTTACAAACATTTTTATTGTAGCACTTGTGTTTATACCGGCACCTGTGACAGTATTCTTGTTTTTGAAAAAGAAGATAAAGACACAGCGTGTTACACTTTTGCAGGCAGTAAGCTGCATCGCAATCTGTGCACTGCTGTTGCTTGGCACGATAGGGTCACTGCATCTGTTTAAAAAATCGGAGTCGTCTGTTTACAACATTTTCTTTAATGCTGACACATCGACCGAGGCAAGCGTTAAAAACGTGGGACTTGCGGCGACGTTTTTGCAGGAAACACGCGGGCTTTTCAACGCGGACGAAAAGGTGTATGAGTTTAAAGAAACAGAGCTTGAAAAGCTGGACAATTCCGATAAGGAATTGAACGCACTTGACATTGACTTTGCTTCCCTTAATGAAAACGTAAGCGATAAAACGGTAAATCTTTTGAACAATCATTTGATAAACGTATCGCCTACTGCAAAAAATGAGTTTACGGGAATTGCAAAGGACTACAATCTGATTACTATATGTGCGGAGTCGTTTTCGCCGATATTTATATCAGAAGAGCTGACACCCACTCTGTACAAGCTGAGCAACAACGGATTTATTTTCAAAAACTTTTATAATTGCTTTGCAAACACTACAACAAACGGCGAGTACTCATTTGTTATGGGGCTTATGCCGAATATGTCACGCACCAAGGTTGCGTCGAGCTTTGACGATTCTATCGGCAACTACCTGCCATATTCGCTCGGCAACGTATACAAGGATATGGGCTACGGTGCTTACGGCTACCACAACTATTACGGAACGTTTTACGACAGAGTTATAACACACGAAAATCTCGGCTACGACTTCAAGGCGGTTGATGCAGGGCTTGACATTCAGGTCAACTGGCCGTCGTCCGATCTTGATATGATAAACGCGTCAATGGGCGATTATATAAACAGCGACAAGCCGTTCCACGCGTATTATATGACTTTTTCCGGTCACTACCAGTACAACTGGGACAACGCAATGAGCGCAAAAAACAAGGCAAAGGTTGCCCACCTTCCCTATTCGGAAGAGGTAAAGGCGTATATTGCCTGCAACCTTGAACTCGAATATGCTCTTACAGCGCTTATGGACGGGCTCGAAAAGGCGGGCAAGGCTGATAAAACCGTTATTGTTTTAACGGGTGATCACTACCCCTACGGTCTTACAGAGGAGCAGTACAACGAGCTTGCAGGACACGAGGTTGACACAGACTTTGAAAAATACCGCAAC
>JAZQDN010000150.1:0-25442 GCA_045546815.1 Eubacteriales bacterium | reverse complement strand
AAGACCGCTTGGCCTCCGACTTGGGATTGCCCGTTTTACCGAATATATATGTTATCGTGTCGTCAAAGGTTGCGTTGTATATCTCATTAAAATAGTTTTCGGCAAGACTTTTTTTCATGTTAGCTCCTTAATACTCAAATTTTTCAAAAAACTCGCAAAATGCCGTGGGGTTGCCTGCGATAATAGCGTCAGCTCCGTTGTACTCAAGCTCACGTCCGCCCTTGCCGCGTATGATACCGCCCGCTTCGGTAACAATAAGCCCTGCCGCGCAGTAGTCCCACAGCGAAAGATAATATTCAAAAAACAAATCAAACCTTCCGCACGCAACAAAGCACAGATCGAGTGCCGCCGAGCCGAGCCGTCTCACGTCGGCACACATCGGCATAAGCGCTTTAATAAGGTCAAAGGTTTTGTTATAAAGCTCTGAATAATACGGCACCGAGCCAAAGCCGACAAGACCGTCGCATAGGTGAGTGTCTGTTACGTGTATCTGCTTTCCGTTAAGAAATGCGCCGCACCCGCGCTTTGCATAAAACATCTCGTCGTCGTAGGGGTTGTACACGACGCTCTTGTATGGCAGCTTGTTTTTAATGATACCGATTACCACACTGCTGTGACGCATATTCTTTATAAAATTGGTTGTGCCGTCAATGGGGTCAACAACGATAAGAGTCTCGGCGTTTTTGTATTTATCCTCGCCGCTTTCTTCTCCTATAAACTCAGCATCGGGGTAGACAAGCTCAAGCTCTTTTTTTAAAAACTCCTGTATCGCCTTGTCGTGCTTTGTAACAAAATTAGCATCCCCCGGCTTTATCTCAATATCACTTGTCTGACAGTGAGCGTCCAGCATCATCTGTCCCGCTTTTTTTGCGATTTCAATTAATTTTTCCATTTTCGACATTTTCCCTTAAAATACCCTATAGTAATCTAATAATATCATAAGACCAAAACGCCGCTCTGTCAATAAAAATTACAATCTGTTAATAAATATTTTATTAAAACTATTTATTTATTAATTAATATATGTTATAATACTTATTCATAATGGGATAAGGTGAAGATTTATGGTAATTTTAGGAATTGACCCCGGCTATGCCACGGTCGGCTACGGCGTAATTGAATATAACGGTGCGGCTTTTCGCACGCGCGACTACGGCGCTGTCACGTCTCCTGCCAACACGCCTTTTCCACGCCGTCTTGAAATGATTTTTGACGGCATCACACAGCTTTGCGATGAATATAAGCCCGATGCTGTGTCTGTTGAGGAGCTGTTTTTTAACACAAACCTCAAAACAGGTATTGCGGTTGCGCACGCAAGGGGCGTTATCCTTCTTGCGATACAAAAACTCGGCATCCCGTTTTACGAGTACACACCGCTTCAGGTAAAGCAGAGCGTTGTCGGCTACGGCAGGGCAGAAAAAATGCAGGTAATGCTGATGACAAAATCGCTTCTCGGACTTGAAAAAATTCCACGACCCGACGACGCGGCTGACGCACTCGCGCTTGCCATCTGCCATGCGCACGCATCGCGCTCACATCTTCTCGGTCTTATGTAGAAAGGATTTATTATGATATATTCACTTACAGGCACTGTTTTGGAAAAATTATCCGACCGCGCGGTTATATGCTGCGGCGGTGTCGGCTTTGAGGTGCAGATGACGCGTAACGGTCTGTCTGCGCTCCCGCCGGTTGACGAGGCGGCAACAGTTTTGATTCATATGATCGTCCGCGAGGACAGCCTTGAGCTTTTCGGCTTTTGCGACACAGACGAGCGTGACTGCTTTAAAACGCTTCTTGGTGTTTCGGGCATCGGACCTAAGGCCGCGTCTGCAATAATGTCGGCACTCAGCGCGTCCGAACTTGCTGCTGCGGTGGCGACGGGCGATACGGCCCTTATAACACGTGCGCAGGGTGTCGGACCCAAGGTTGCCCAACGCGTTGTGTTAGAGCTTAAAGATAAGCTAAAGGGCATCGCGACAGGTCCTATTAAACAAACTGTTTCAAAGCAGGGCGACGCGTCCAAAACAATCGAGGCTATCGATGCGCTGATGACGCTCGGCTACACTCAGCATGAGGCAAAGCGTGCCGTTTCGGGTATGGATATTTCGTCAATGAGTGTCGAGGATATAATTAAAGTTGCTTTAAAAGAAATGATGTGAGGATAGCTAAATGATAGAATCGGAATTTGAAGAGCGCGTTGTCACCTCCACCTTCACGGGTGCTGACAACGATATTGAAGAATCACTCCGTCCGCGCAGAATCGCGGACTATATAGGTCAGACAAAGGTAAAGGATAACCTCGGTATTTTTATCGAGGCTGCGCGCTCGCGAAACGAAAGCCTTGACCATTGCCTGCTTTACGGCCCTCCCGGTCTTGGTAAGACCACACTTGCTGGCATTATCGCGTCCGAGATGGGCGTAAATATCCGTATAACGTCAGGTCCTGCCATTGAAAAGGCGGGTGACCTTGCCGCAATTATTACAAATCTTCAGCCGGGTGACGTTTTGTTTATTGATGAGATACACCGTCTTTCCCGCACTGTTGAAGAAATCTTATATCCCGCTATGGAGGACTACGCCGTTGATATCATTATCGGTAAGGGCCCTTCGGCGCGCAGTATCCGAATCGACCTTCCCAAGTTTACGCTTATTGGTGCCACCACCCGCGCAGGACAAATTTCGTCGCCGCTTCGTGACCGCTTTGGCGTAATGCTCCGACTCGAGCTTTACAGCCCTGACGAGCTGTGTAATATCGCGATGCGCTCTGCCGACATCCTCGGTATCCCCATTGAGCGTGACGGCGCTTATGAAATTGCAATGCGCTCGCGCGGCACACCCCGTATCGTAAACCGCCTGCTCAAGCGTGTTCGTGACTTTGCACAGGTAAAGGGTGAGGGCGTAATTGACAAAAAAATTGCCCGTACCGCGCTTGCCGCTCTCGAGATTGACGAGCTCGGTCTTGACAATATCGACCGCCTTATGCTGACAAGCATTATCAAAAACTTCGGCGGCGGTCCTGTCGGTCTCGAAACTCTCGCCGCAACAATCGGTGAGGAGGCGGTGACACTCGAGGACGTGTATGAGCCGTATCTTTTGCAGATGGGCTTTATCTCACGCACCCCCCGCGGACGTACCGCTACGATAAATGCGTATAAACATCTCGGCTTTGCCTATGACAATAACGAACAAATAAAATTTGAGGTAGAATAATGTTTGTTGCAAACGAATGGAACGATTATAAACTGCTTGATACATCGAGCGGTGAGCGTCTTGAAAAATGGGGCGACTATATCCTTATCCGCCCTGACCCACAGGCGATCTGGAACACTCCCAGAACAAACCCGCTTTGGAAAAAGGCAAACGCCCACTACCACCGCTCCAAAAGCGGCGGCGGCAGCTGGCAGATCTACAGCCTTCCGAAGCAGTGGCAGATAAAATATAAGGACCTGACCTTTAACATAAAGCCAATGAACTTTAAGCATACGGGTATTTTTCCCGAGCAGGCAGTCAACTGGGACTTTATGAGTGAAAAAATAAAAAACGCAAACAGAGAAATAAAGGTTTTAAACCTTTTTGGCTATACAGGTGCTGCGTCAATGGCGTGCGCCGCGGCAGGTGCATCTGTCTGTCACGTTGACGCGTCAAAGGGTATGGTCGAGTGGGCAAAGGAGAACGCGGTTTCGTGCGGCCTGCGAGAAAAGCCCGTCCGCTATATCGTTGACGACTGTATCAAGTTTGTTCAGCGCGAGATACGCCGCGGCAATACCTATGACGGCATTGTCATGGACCCGCCCTCTTATGGCAGGGGTCCCGGCGGCGAGGTGTGGCAGCTTGAGGATATGCTGTTTGACTTTGTTAAGCAATGTACGCAGCTGCTTTCCGATAAACCGCTCTTTTTCATCCTCAACTCCTACTCGACGGGTCTTAGCGCATCTGTTATGGAGCATCTTTTGCGCGTAAGCATTGATAAACGCTTCGGCGGTCAGTTTGAGAGTGACGAAATCGGCTTTATGTCCGAAAACGGACTTTTGTTCCCGTCGGGCTCTGTTGCGAGGTGGTATTCAAAGTGAGTGCAATCTTAAAAACACAGTCGCTTAGCTTTTCCTATGAAAAGGACGGCCCTCTGATTTTAAAGGACTTAAGCCTTGAGATAGAGCAGGGTAGCTTTACTGCGATCCTCGGTCATAACGGTAGCGGTAAGAGCACGCTTGCAAAGCACTTTAACGGTATCCTGCTTCCGTGCGGCGGTACGGTTTATGCGTGCGGCTTTGACACGTCTGATGAAAACAATCTTTTAAATATCCGAAAAAATGTCGGTATGGTCTTTCAGAACCCCGATAACCAGCTTATCGCCACCGTTGTCGACGAGGACGTGGCGTTTGCGCTTGAAAACCTCGGCGTCGACCACGACGAGATGGTAAAGCGTGTTGATGATGCGCTTGAGGCTGTCGGTATGAGCGAGTATAAACATCACGCTCCGCACAGACTTTCGGGCGGTCAGAAGCAGCGTATTGCAATTGCGGGTATTATCGCAATGCAGCCAAGCTGTATCGTGATGGACGAACCCACCGCAATGCTTGACCCAAAAGGTCGCAAAGAGGTTATGAAAACTATCGAGTACCTGCGCGAGAGCAAAAACGTAACAGTTGTTCTCATAACACACTATATGGACGAGGCGGTGCGCGCCGACCGTGTTGTTGTAATGGACGAGGGTCGCGTGCTGCTTGACGGCACCCCCGAATACGTTTTTCAGAACGTAGGTCTGCTTCACAGCGTGTCGCTCGATGTTCCGCAGGCGGCAGAGCTTATGTACAGGCTCCGCGCCCACGATATAAAAGTACCGATATCTGTTTTAAACGAAAACGACTGCGTGAAAATTCTTTCACAGCTTTTGGAGAAATAACAATTGATTATAACCACAAAAAACTTAACGCACATCTACGGCAGCGGCACTCCCTTTGAAAAAACCGCGCTCGACGATGTAAATATAAATATAAAAAAAGGCGACTATGTCGGCATAATCGGTCATACGGGCTCGGGTAAAAGCACGCTTATTTCGCACTTTAACGCAATCCTTAAGCCGACCTCGGGACAGGTTTTTGTTGACGGCGAAGACTTGTGGCAGGACGATAAGAAAAAGCGTATTGCCACACGCTTTAAGGTCGGTCTTGTTTTTCAGTACCCCGAGTATCAGCTTTTTGAAGAAACGGTGTATAAGGACATCGCCTTCGGTCCCAAAAATATGGGACTTTCCGAGCAGGAGATCGACTTACGCGTTCGCTCTGCACTTGAGTTCGTCGGTCTTTCTGAAAAACACCTTCAAAAATCGCCGTTTGAGCTGTCGGGCGGACAAAAGCGCCGCGTCGCAATCGCAGGTGTTATGGCGCTTTTGCCAAAGGTGCTTGTGCTTGATGAGCCCGCGGCAGGTCTTGACCCCCGCGGCCGCGACGAAATTCTTGCAAAAATCAAGGACTACCACGCACAGACGGGCTGTACCGTCCTTCTTGTGTCACACTCGATGGAGGATATTGCAAGCAACGCAAACAGCATACTTGTAATGAACAAAAGCCGTGTAATGATGCACGCGTCGGTGCCGGAGGTGTTCGAGCACGCTTCCGAGCTTGAAAAGATAGGACTTGACATCCCGCAGATTACAAAGGTGTTTATATCGCTCAACAATATGGGCTATAACGTTTCAAAAAACATCTATACCGTAAAAGATGCCGAGCGTGAGCTTGTAAACGCGCTGAAGGGCGGTGAGCACAATGCTTAAGGACATTACCCTCGGACAGTATTTTCCCGGCAACTCCGTGCTGCACCGACTTGACCCGCGCATAAAAATCATACTTACAATGGTGCTTATCTCGACACTGTTTTTTGTAAAAAACTTTGCGGGCTTCGGTCTTGCCTTTATGTTTTTGTGCGTCCTTACCGCACTGTCGAAAATAAAACCGACAATAATCTTAAAGAGCATAAAGCCGCTTTTGTTTGTAATATTGCTCACTGCTGTATTTAACGTTTTTTACGGCAGCGGCGACCCCGTTTTTGCAAATGTTTCGTGGCTTTCGTGGCTTAAGTGGGGCGGTCTTCGCAACGCGGCTTTTATGGCGGTGCGTATAATACTGCTTATAACGAGCACCTCGTTTATGACCTATACGACAAGCCCTGTTATGCTGACTGACGCGATCGAGCGCCTGCTTAATCCGCTCAAAAAAATCAAGGTTCCGGTTCACGAGTTTGCAATGATGATGACGATTGCGCTGCGTTTTATCCCAACTCTTATCGACGAAACCGAAAAAATAATCAACGCGCAAAAGGCGCGCGGTGCCGACTTTGAAACAGGTAACCTTGTGCGCCGTGCAAAAGCGCTTATTCCGATAATGATACCGCTCATCGTGTCGGCTTTTCGCCGCGCAGAAGAGCTTGCCGACGCAATGGAGTGCCGTTGCTACCACGGTGACGGCGGCAGAACACGCTATAAGGTGTACAGCCTTAAGCTTATTGACTATGTTGCGGTGCTTGTAACGCTGCTTGTGCTTGCGGGCATAATCCTACTCAATATTTTTATATAGGTGCTTATTTGAAAAAATTACTTGTTACATTAAAATATATCGGCACGTCTTACGTCGGCTGGCAGGTACAGCAAAACGGTGTGAGCGTGCAGGAAAGCGTGCAAAACGCCATTGAAAAGCTGTACGGCACCCGTGTTGATGTTACGGGCTGCAGCCGTACTGACAGCGGTGTTCACGCAAACGGCTATCGCTTTTGCTTTACCCCGCCGTGTGAGACAACACCGTATAAAGTGGTTGCTGCGCTCAACTTTGCGTTGCCCGAGGATATGGGCGTGTCCGACTGTGTTGAGGTCGATGACGCTTTTCATCCGCGTTACAACGCGGTTGCAAAGGAGTATGTCTATAAGATGTATGACGGTCGCGCACGCAATCCCTTTTTAAACGGTCTTGCCTATCACTATATCGGCACGCTCGATGAGAGCAAAATGAACGCCGCCGCAAAGCAAATAGAGGGCAGACACGACTTTTGCTCGTTTATGGCGCAGGGCTCAAAAATAATCGATACCACGCGCACAATCTATAGCTGCCGCGTCGAAAGGGAAGGTGACTGTGTTAAAGTCACTGTCTGCGGTGACGGCTTTTTGTACAAGATGGTGCGTATAATTGTCGGCACACTTATTGCAGTAAATGAAAATAAAATAACCGCGGACGATATCCCGCGGATAATAGAAGCAAAAAACAGAAACGCTGCGGGAAAAACCGCAAACCCGCAGGGACTGTATCTTAACAGAGTTTTTTATGATGAAAGCGAGGTGGAGGACTATGTCAGAGCTTTACGAGGTTGAAAACGAACAGTTTGAGGATGAGGACGAAGAAACAGAAGAGGGTCTGTCTCCGAAGGCTAAAAAAATCAAATCGGGCTTAAAGTTTGCCCGCGTTGTTGTTTTGCTTGTTATGGCGGTCACCGCAATGCTGCTTATTTTTATCAACCGCGACAGAATAAGTATGGATAATTTCAAGCGTCTTGCGGCAAAAATAGATTTAGGTGTCTATTCGACAAAGGCCACTGATAATGCCGTTATCGACTATGACTACGACTCGTCTGCCAAAATAAAATCGTATAAGGACGGTATCGCGAGGGTGAGCCACGAAAACCTTGTCATCACCGATAATATCGGCACCCAGTTCCAGAGCGTGCTGACCGGCTTTAACGACCCGCAGATACTCACAACGTCAAAATACGTCTGTGTCTTTGACCGCGGTAATAACCGACTTATCGTTGCTGACTCGTTTTCTGTGGTGTTTGATAAAACCTTTGAACACAACATCGTGAACGTTGCAATGAACAGTAACGGCTATATTGCCGTTGTCACAGAGTCGGATGCCTATAAAAACCATATCATAGTTTTCAACCCTTCATTTAAAGAGGTCTATAAGGTAAACAGTATGACCCGCTACATTGTGTCGGTCGATATCTCGCCCGATAATAAACGTATTGCCGTGTCGTCGGTATATTCAAAGGACGAGAGCGTTATCCCGCAGATAAACTGTTACAGCTTAAGCGAGAGCGAGCCTCTTTGGAATGTTGATTTTGCAGATAACGTCGCAGTAGACGTTGTTGCCAAGGACGACGGCTCAACCGTTGCCCTCTTTGAATGGGGTATATGCATCCTTGACAAAAACGGCAAGGAAAAATACAGACACCCGTTCAATAACGATATTTTGCAGACCTATGTAATAGGTAAGGATAAATATAATATAATAGTAACATCTGCAAGCCAGAGCGGTGCATCAACACTTACCGTGTTCAATAACAGCGGTAAACAGATATCCTCGACGCAGTTCGATTTTGCCGTAACCTCTGTTGACTATATGTCAGACAGAATTGCGGTCTTGGGCTTTGACAACATCTTTTTGTATTCGGTGAACGGCAAACAGCTTTCGACCCGCCCCAATCCGAACGATGCGTCGCGAATACTGTTTTCCGACAAGTCCTCGGTCGTGTCGGTCAGTGCATCGAGTGCAGTGTACAATCTTATGAGTTAAGAGGTAACACAAATGAGTATTATTATCGATATCATCCTTATCGCGATCGTCGCGGTTTCGGCTTTTCTTGCTTATAAAAAGGGCTTTATCGGCTCGCTTTTCAGCCTTGTGGGTATGATAGCTGCGGTTGTCCTTTCGGTTATGCTGTGCACCTCTGTGTCTGGCTATATAAACGACAACTATGTAAACCCTGCGGTAAAATCATACATAGTCAGTATTGTCGACAGCACCTCTGTCGGTAAAAGCTATGAGCAGGCGCTCGAAAACGGCTCGGATATTGTAAAAAATATAAACGAGATGCCCGATTCATTAAAAAGTGTGCTCGACCTTGCGGGCATTGACACAAACGAGATAATCGCCGAGGCTGACAAAACACAGTCGCAGGCATCGACCGCGGTCGACAACCTCATAAATAAGATCGCCGACCCGATAAGCACGGCAATCAGCCGCGTCAGCGCGCTTGTGGGACTGTTTGTTGTAATCAGCCTTGCGCTGTGGGTCGTGTGTAAGCTGCTTACCGCTGTATTCAATGTTATGCCTGTCGGCAAAAAGCTTAACAAAGCGGGCGGCATTGCCTTTGGTATTGTACGCGGACTTGTGATAGTGTTCGTAGTAGCAACGCTTTTCGGTGCAGTGTCAAAGAGTGTTGAGCCGGACAGTAACCACCTTTTTTCTAATAAAACAATACAAAGCACAATTTTGTTAAAAACAGTAAACGACTGTAACCCTATAAATTCATTACTTAATATAAAATAACGGAGAAATAAAATGAACATTCCAAACGCACTGACAATATTACGGCTGTTTCTGGTACCCGTGTTCGTCCTTACCTATATGATGAGCGGGGATCTCTCTACCCGTATTGTTGCCGCATCAATTTTTGTTATTGCGTCCGTAACCGACGTTCTTGACGGCTATATCGCAAGAAAGTACAATAAAATAACAGACTTTGGCAAGCTGGCAGACCCCGTTGCCGACAAGCTTATGCAGCTCAGCGCAATCGGTTGCCTTGCTTTTTCTGACAGAATCTCAATGTGGATTCTCGCGGTATTCGCGTTCAAAGAGGCAGTGCTCATTCTCGGCGGTCTTAACCTGCTTAAAGAAAAATTTGTTGTTCAGTCAAAGTGGAGCGGTAAGATAGCAACGGTGATACTCTTTATCTGCGTTGTCGTAATTTTGGTGACGGATGAGGCGGTCCTTCCTAAAAGATACGCAACAATGATAATGACAATAAGCCTTGTTGTCACCGCGTGTGCGTTTTTTGATTATTTAAAAATGTTTATCCGTGTTAAAGATAAAATGCAAAAATCCAAGGAGAAAAAATAAATGCTTTGCGTAAAGTGTAATAAACGAATGGCTGTTGTATTCGTTTCAAAATATGAAAACAACAAAACAGTAAACGAGGGCTATTGTCTTAAATGTGCAAAAGAACTCGGCATCCATCAGGTCGACCAGATTATAAAGAGTATGGGCATATCAGACGAGGACTTTAACTCAATGTCAGACGAGTTTGAAGCGATGATGGAATCGATGGGTGAATCGCCCGACGGTGTTGACTCGCAGACAGCTCCGACCTTCCCGCCCTTTCTCAGCAACATTATGCCGATGCAGCCCGAAAATACGGACGACGGCAAAAAAAGCGAAAAATCAACCGATAAAAAGCAAAAGAGCGATAAAAAGCGCAAGTTTTTAGAGCAGTACGGTGTCAACCTCACCCGTAACGCCCGCGAAAACAAGCTTGACCCCGTTGTCGGTCGCGAGGTAGAGCTTGACCGCCTTATACGAATCCTTAACCGCCGTACCAAGAATAACCCTTGCCTTATCGGTGAGCCGGGTGTCGGTAAAACTGCTATTGCAGAGGCGCTTGCGATGAAGATTGCGGCAGAGGACGTGCCGGCAAAGCTTCTTGATAAAGAGGTTTATCTTTTAGACCTCACAGCACTTGTTGCGGGCACACAGTTCCGCGGTCAGTTTGAGTCACGAATAAAAGGTCTTATCGGCGAGGTTATGGCACTCGGTAATATAATTCTTGTAATCGATGAGGTGCACAACCTTGTCGGAACGGGTGACAGCGAGGGCACAATGAGCGCCGCCAATATCTTAAAGCCCGCCCTTTCGCGCGGTGAGATTCAGGTTATCGGTGCAACCACGCTGAAAGAATACCGTAAATATATCGAAAAGGACGCCGCTCTCGAACGCCGTTTTCAGCCTGTTATGGTTGATGAGCCGACTGTTGAACAGACAGTTGAGATTTTAAAGGGTATCCGTCCCCGTTATGAGCGCTATCATAACGTAAAAATTTCCGATGCGCTTGTCGTTCAGGCGGCAATAATGTCCGAGCGCTATATCACCGACAGATTCCTGCCCGATAAGGCGATCGACCTTATTGACGAGGCGTGCAGCGGCGCGTCTCTCGAAAACGTTGCTCAAAACGAGACTATCAAAAATCAACGCGCACTTGAACAGGTTCAAAAGGACCTTGATGAGCTGACAGGTGCTGAACAGACAGACGAAACCTTCAAAAAGATTGCAGAGCTTAAGGCAAAGGAATGTGTCGCACGCGACGCTCTTGCAAAATATGACAGTACTGTTCTTGAGACCGAGCTTACCTTTGCACACCTTGCATACGTGCTTGAGCTCTGGACAGGTATCCCTGCTTCAAAAATCGAGGAGCAGGAATACGAAAAACTCACAAAACTCCCCGATAGCTTAAAATCGCGCATTTTCGGTCAGGACAAGGCGATTGATGCAGTGTCCGCCGCAATCAAGCGCCGCCGTGTCGGTATCGGTCTTAACAAAAGCCCCGTTTCATTTATATTTACAGGTCCTACGGGTGTCGGTAAAACCGAGCTTGTGCGCCGTCTTGCGATGGAACTTTACGACAGCGTTGAAACTCTTTTCCGTGTCGATATGAGCGAGTATATGGAAAAGCACAGCGTGTCAAAGCTTATCGGTGCTCCTCCCGGATACGTTGGCTATGACGATGCAGGACAGCTCACCGAAAAAATCCGCAGAAAGCCCTATAGTGTAATCCTTTTTGACGAAATCGAAAAAGCGCATCCCGATGTTCTCAATATAATGCTGCAGATCCTTGATGACGGTAAGCTTACCGATGCGCAGGGCAGGACAGTCAACTTTGAAAACACCGTTATCATAATGACAACAAACGCAACCGCGGGCACAATGAACGCGACGGGCTTTAACAGAACCACCGAGCAGCTCGAGTCAGAAAAGGCGGTAAAGGCACTTCTTACCTTCCTTCGCCCCGAGTTCATTAACCGTGTTGACGAAATTATCACCTTCAATTCGCTTGACGGTCAGATCGTGGATCAGATTTCAAACGTAATGCTCTCTGACCTCAGGAGTGCCCTTAAACTGCGCGATATCGACTTTGTTTATGATGAAAAGGCGGTTTTGTATATCTCGCAAAACGGCTTTGACAAAAAGTTCGGTGCGCGCTCGCTTAAACGCTTTATTCAAAAAGAGGTCGAGGATAAAATCGCAACGATCCTTGTAGAAAACTTCAAATCAAGCCTTAAGGCTCTCTATTGTACCGCAACCAACAGCGGCATTGTTATAACATACTGATATGAAAGATATAAAACAAAAAATCAAAAGCAGCCGCCTTGCGCGCTCGTCAATTATCGCGATAGGCTTTGCTGTCATAATAATCATCGGCACCCTGCTTCTAATGCTGCCTTTTGCTACAAAGGACGGTCAGAGCACGACCCTTCTCGGTGCGCTTTTTACAACAACGTCCGCTACCTGCGTTACAGGCCTTGTACAATATGACACCTTTACACACTGGACGCTTTTCGGACAGATCGTTATTATCATTCTTATTCAGATAGGCGGTCTTGGCTTTATCACCTTTGGCGTGTACGGAATGATGCTTATGCGCAAAAAAATCGGTCTTGAGGACCGCGAGCTCGTTCACGACAGCTTAAACTCGATAAAGCTCGGCGGCGCTGTCAATTTTGTCAAAAGAATAGTTAAAGGAACACTTATTATTGAGGGTATCGGCGCTGTTATACTGTCTTTGCGCTTTATTGGTGAGTATGGACTTGCCCGCGGAATATACTACGGTATTTTTCATTCAATATCTGCCTTTTGTAACGCAGGCTTTGACCTTTTTGGTTATAAAGAAAAATTCTGCTCACTCGTGCCGTATCAGGATGACCCTGTTGTTATTCTGACAATCTCCGCACTTATAATTATCGGCGGCATCGGCTTTGCCGTGTGGGAGGACGTTGTAACTCATAAGCTACATATAAAAAGATATCAGCTCCACAGCAAGATCGTTCTTTTTGTAACAGCGATCCTTCTTGTCGGCGGCACAGCATTTATTATGCTGTCCGAGCAAAACACCGTTCTTAAGGATATGAACTTTGGCAATAAGCTTCTGTCGTCGTTTTTTGCGGCGGTAACCCCGCGTACAGCAGGCTTTAATTCTGTGGATGTTGCCTCGATGTCAACGGCGGGTAAGCTGCTCACAACTGTGCTTATGTTTATCGGCGGAAGCCCCGGTTCTACTGCGGGCGGTGTCAAGACTACGACGGTAGTTGTAATTTTTCTGTTTATTCTGTCTTACGTAAAAAGAACGTCAGGTAGCTTTATTTTTAAACGCAGTATATCTGAGGAACTTATTAAAAAAGCAAGCACAGTGTTTTTTATAAACTTTACGCTTATAACCACTGCAATCACTATAATAACACTGTCACAACCGCTTGAACTGTCTGACGTAGTACTCGAAACAGTGTCAGCAATGAGCACAGTAGGAATGACATCGGGAATTACCCGTGATCTCACTTCGCTATCCCAGGTGGTAATAATACTTCTTATGTATTGCGGAAGAATAGGTAGTCTTTCGTTTGCGCTTTCATTTTCCGAAAAACGCAAAAAGCTTGATATTCGATATCCCACAGAGGATATATTAATAGGTTAGGAGAAAAAAACTATGAAATCAATTTTAATTGTCGGAATGGGCAGATTTGGTACCCATCTTTGTAAAAATCTTGTTCTGCAGAAAAATCAGATAATGATTATTGACAAAAACGAGGATTCGGTAAACGAGCTTGCACCTATTGTTTCGAGTGCACTTGTTGCTGACTGCACAAAGCCTGACGTTGTAAAAAGCATCGGTGTTTCTGATTTTGACCTCTGCTTTGTTTGTATCGGTGACGATTTTCAGAGCAGCCTTGAAATAACAAGTCTTTTAAAAGACTTTGGTGCACAAAAGGTAGTCAGCCTTTCAAAGCGTGAAATTGACACTAAGTTTTTACTGCGTAACGGTGCTGACGAGGTTATTCACCCCGATAAAGATATTGCCGAGAGTGCTGCTGTCAAATACAGCAACGACAATATCTTTGACTATATTGAGCTCGAACAGGACTATTCCATCTATGAAATAAAGCCTATCAAGGAATGGATAGGCCGCGACCTTATTCAGTCAAACATCCGTGCGCAGTATAAGATATCTGTAATCGGTATAAAAGGTGAGGACGGCACAATGAATATTGCGCCCTCGCCAAAGTATGTGATACAAGAAAACGATCACCTTATGGTAATTGCACATAAAAACGATATTAAAAAGGTAGTTAAATAGGTGAACTATGGAATATAAAATGTCGGTAATCTCTACCACAACAGAGGGCATTGAGCACGTGTCAAATCTGCTTATTGCAATCGGTGTCGGCGGCTTTGAGGTGTGCGACAGCGCTGACTTTTTAGAGTTTTTACATACACGCACCCCCGCCTACGACTATGTAGACGACAGCCTTATGTCGCTAGCGTCCGCGCGCTCAACCGTTAAGTTCTATACAGCACTCAACGATCAGGGCGACGATATTGTAAATAGCGTTGAAAAAGCACTTTTAGAGCTTAAAAGCACCGAGATCGGCAGCCTTTGCGGCACACTCGAAATGAATGTTACCACTGTCGATGACAGCGACTGGAAGGATAACTGGAAGCAGTTTTATAAGCCGATCGTTATAGACGGACTTGTTGTGTGTCCCGCGTGGGAGCAGTATGAAACGGATAAAAAACTGCTTAAGATAGATCCCGGTATGGCTTTTGGCACCGGCTCACACGAAACGACCTCGCTCTGCCTTGAGTTTTTGCAGACGGTCGACCTTGAAAGCTCGCGTGTGCTCGATGTCGGATGCGGCAGCGGTATTTTGTCGCAGGCGGCGGTGCTTCTCGGTGCACCCTTTGCATCAGGCTGTGATATCGACGAGGCGGCAGTTACCTGCGCTATTGCCAATGCGAAGCTCAACGGGCTTACCGATAAGACCGAGTACTTTGCAGGGGATCTACTTGAAAAAATAAGCGGCAAGTACGAAATCGTTGTTGCAAATATTGTGGCAGATATCGTTATGGCGCTTACCGCCGATATAAGTAAGGTAATAAAGGACGGCGGAATATTTATTTCTTCCGGCATAATTTCCGAGCGTGTCGATGAGGTGAAAGACTTTATCGAGTCGCACGGCTTTGAGATTTTACAAATAAAAGAAAGGCGTGGCTGGGCGGCAATAAAAGCCCGGCTCAGATAAAAAATGCAGCGTTTCTTTTTTGATGATGAACAAATAGTTGACGGAGAGTTTACCGTCGTTGGCGAAAAGCATAACCATATCGTAAAGGTACTGCGTATGACTGTCGGCGAGCATGCTGTTTTTTGTGACGGGCAGGGGACCGACTACGAGTGTGAGCTTTTGTCGTGTGATAAGCAATCAGCGCGCTTTTCGGTCACGGACAGCTTTTCAAACTCGACTGAGCCCGATGTTAAGATAACGGTTTTTCAGTGTCTGCCCAAGGGCGAAAAGATGGACGAGATGGTAAAGCGCTGCGTTCAGTTCGGCGTTCATAGTATCGTTCCCGTGTTGTCAAAGCGGTGTGTTGCGCGCCCCGATAAAAAATCAATGCAAAAAAAGACGGAGCGTCTTAACAAAATTGCGCGTTCGTCAGCAATGCAGAGTATGCGCGGTATAATTCCCGCCGTCTGCGACGCGATTGACTATAAAACCGCTCTTTCGCAGCTTAAAGCTTATGACAGCTTTTATATCTGCTACGAGGATGAGCACGGGCTTGTGATAAATGACGGTGCGTTTTGCGGCAAGTCGGTTGCAATTCTTGTAGGACCCGAGGGCGGGATCGACGAGAGCGAAATCGCGCTTGCTAAAGAGCAGGGCGTGCCCTGTATATCGCTTGGTCGCAGAATCCTTCGTACAGAGGATGCCGCCGCCTTTGCAATCCCGATAATCTTGTCGGCTACAAATAATTTATAGGAGTTATAGCAAGATGAATGAAAAATCAAAAAAACAGGATATAATAATCAGTCGTGTAATGATAATGCTGCTCGGCTTTGTTGTTTTGTCGGTGCTCGCGCTTGTGTACATAATGCCGTTTGAAAAAACAACCCTGCAGATAAACTACTATTTTAAAATTATCGAGTATGTGACAATGGGCGTTACCTTTGCACTTTTTGTAACATCGCTTGTGTTTGTACGAAAAAATAAAGGTGTCGACCTTTCGCTGAAGGTAATAACACCGCAAATGCTTTCGCTGCTTGCAGGCTCCGCCTTCGGTGCCTCGGCTCTGATTCCGTTCAGCGGCTTTCGTAACAGATTTTCAAAGGTCGCAATCATTGCATTTGTTTTTTTGTTTTTGGCTTATGCCACCTACCACCTTGTGCATAATAGCTTTGCATACCAGTCTGTTGTCTGCGGCATCTGCTTTATTGTTTTAAAGCTGTTTGGCGACTATTACACAACAAATGTTACCTTTGAAGAAAAAATCAGCTTGCCCTACACCACCGCACGCATACTTATCGCGCTTCTTCTCATATTGATAATTATTGTAACACTGCTTGTAAACCGCAAAACAAAGGCGCTTTATCTGTGGCACACAGCTACCCTTTGCGCCGTACCCGCCATAGCGCTTATTGTCAGAAGCTTTGTTTCAAACTACGTAATTTTAGTTTCTCTCATCGTTTTATGCGTCGTTTTTGCCGCTCTCATCATAACGCATAAAATTACCCAAAAATAACAGATAATTTTTTTGGTTTACATAAAATCTGTTCAAAACATTGTTCAAAACGTTCAAAACTCATATTTTTGAACCGAAATCCCGCATAAATCAACACTTTTTGATTTTTCAAAACTTTTAAAATAATTTTATGTAAGAAAATGGAAATAATATTTTTCCATATTTCGCAAAAATAACTTGATTTTTTTAATCGGTTGTGTTAATATTAATTGCAGACTATTGGAAGGTAAGTGAAATAAATGACAGCACAAATTATATTAGGATCAGTTGTACTCGCGCTCTCTCTTGTAACAATCGTATGTATTGGTTTACAGCAGGGCAAATCAAACGGACTCGGCGCTCTTGCCGGCGGTTCGGATATGGATACTTTCTTTGGCAAGAACAAGGGTCTTGACAAAAATGCAAAGCTTTCAAAAATCACAATCGTGCTTTCAATTGTGCTTGTTGCTTGCATTATCGCTCTCGACTTTATTGCAATTTTAGCAAAATAAGTATCTGTACTAACAGTAAAACAAATAACCGGTGTTTTTTAAAACACCGGTTTTGTTTTTTATATTTCATATCCGCTTTCAAGCGTGTTGTCAACGGTGAGACGAACGTCATATCCGTTTTCTTTAAATAACGTCGTATTTCTCCCTTTGTTGCCTTTTGCAATCGAGATGAACTTGTTTGCGCATCTTACTGTTACGGGCGTGCCGCGTGAAATTTTTTCGGTTATTTCGTTGTAAAACACCTGTGAGCGCACAAGCTCGCCAAAGGCAGGGTGGAACGGTCCGGCAATGCTGCCGCTGTCACTGTGCAGACCTATTTTTAAAACGCTGACACCCGCTTTGCAAAACATAGCGTAAAGAGTGGCGCATATGTCAACGGCGTCGTCTGTTGTCAGCGGTGAATAGTCGCCGTTTTTGTACATTGAAGCAAGGTGTGTGCCGTCAATTACGACAACAGGATAAATGCGCACCTGCTTGCAGCCTGTTTCAATTATCTTTTTTGCGGTTGCAATGTCGCGCTCCTTGCTGTCGCCCGGCAGTCCGCACATCATCTGCATGCCGAGCTCAAAGCCGCTGCTTTGAATAAGCCCCGCCGCTTTGAGCGACTGCTCGCTGGTGTGACCTCGCTTTGCTGACAAAAGCACCTCGTCGCAAAGACTTTGTACTCCAAGCTCAATCGTTTTAACACCGTATTTTTTTAGAATACCGAGTATTTCGCCGTCTATGCAGTCAGGGCGTGTCGATATTCGTATGCTGTCAAAGCTCCCGTCCTTTACAAACTCATACGCGACCTTAAGATACTCCGTCATAAGCGTTTTGTCAATTGCAGTAAACGACCCGCCAAAGAACGCGATCTGCGTTTTATCACTGCTTAAATTATGCGATTTGGCATCGGTTAATATATTATAAACGTCTCGGGGAGTGACAGCACTGTCACTCCCCGTTATTTTATATTGATCGCAAAAAATACAATTGAAAGGACAGCCTAAATGCGGTATGAATATTGAAATATTCGCGTGTTGCATCTATTCTTCTCCCATAAGCTTAAGTGCCTTGCGCGCCGCATCCTGCTCTGCCTCTTTTTTACTGCGACCCTTGCCGCTTGCAAGCAGATTACTGTTAAGATAAACGTTGACCTCAAATGACTTGTTGTGGTCAGGCCCGCTTTCCGATACGATAGCATAGCTGATTATCTCACCGGGATTTTTCTGCGCGATCTCCTGAAGCGCGGTCTTATAATCGCGGCTTAAAACGTGCGATTTTGCGTCCTCTTCAAGCGCATTAATAATAAACGGCAGCACAAACTCCTTTGCGCTTTCCATACCGCCGTCTATGTATATTGCGGCAATAACCGCTTCAAAAGCATCTGACAGTATTGACGGCCTTTCGCGCCCGCCCGCAAGCTCTTCGCCGCGACCGAGAAGCAGATGCTCGCCAAGCCCTATCTGCTTTGCATAAATATTAAGCGCCGACTCGCACACAAGCGATGAGCGTATTTTTGAAAGCTCACCTTCAGGCTTTGACGGAAATCTGCCGTAAAGATACTCTGCACAAATAAATCCAAGTACCGAATCGCCCACAAACTCAAGCCGCTCGTTGCAGACAACGCCCTTTGCCCTGTGCTCGTTGGCGTACGAGGAGTGTGTGAGCGCGAGCGTCATAATGTGCCGATCCTTAAACTTATATCCAATTTTCTCTTCAAGTGGTTTTTGCATATTAAAAAACCTTGATTATTTCTTTTCAATATATTTTACAAAATCGTCTACGGTTTTAAGACTTTCAAGATCGTCGTCTTCAATCTTAATATTAAATGTATCCTCGATAGCCATAACAGCTTCAACGAGGTCAAGCGAGTCAACGCCTAAATCTTCAATAGTGGTTTCGGGTGTAACAACATCCTCGTCAATATCAAGCTGTTCAACAAGGATTTTCTTTACCTGTTCAAAATTTGTCATAAAATGTAACTCCTTTCATTTTTATTATTATAATCCAATTATACAAAAAATTCAAGTAAATTATTGTTGACTTGTCAACTTTTGCGCAATAACGTCAATCATGCCGCTTTTTTCAAACTCAATTGCCTGACGAATAGCGTTTTTAAATGCTTTTGCATCCGATGAGCCGTGTGCCTTAATAACCGGCTTGCAGATGCCGAGAAGGGGAGCGCCGCCGTACTCTTTGTAGTCAAACTTTTTCTTGAATGCATTTATCTGCTTTAACACAAACAATGCACCGATTTTGGTAATAATATTTTCTTTAAAAATACCCTTGATGTTGTTTGCCATCATTTTGCCGATGCCCTCATATGTTTTAAGAGCAACGTTGCCTGTAAATCCGTCTGTTACCACAACGTCAGCACCGCCAAAGGCAATGTCGCGGCCTTCTGCGTTACCTGCAAAGTTCAGGCCGCTCTCTTTAAACATTTTGTATGCCTCCTGATGAAGCGGAGTGCCTTTGTGCTCCTCTGTACCGTTGTTAAGCAGTGCAATCTTCGGATTTTCGATGTTAAACATATGCTTCATATATTCAGCACCCATCATACCGAACTGTATGAGGAATTCGGGTTTGCACTCAACGTTTGCACCGATATCTGTGAGCATAAGCGGTCCTGTTTCTGACGGGAAAACGCTTGCAAGCGCCGCTCTTTTGACACCCTTGATTCGTTTTACGATAAGTGTTGCACCTACAAGCAGTGCGCCGCTGTTTCCAGCAGATACCGCGCCGTCGCAAACACCGTCCTTAACAAGCTTTAAAGCAACCGCCATTGAAGAATCGCTTTTTGCTTTTACAACAGATGTCGGGTCATCCTCCATCGTAAGCAAAACGTCGGCATTCACAATTTCAAACTCGTTTTTGTCAATGCCTTCCTCCTGCATTATTTTAACAATCTCATCCTGTCTTCCTACGAGTACAAGCTCAGCGCCCAACTCTTTTTTTGCAAGCTGACAGCCTTTTATGATTTCACGCGGTGCATTGTCACCGCCGTGTGCGTCTATTGCAAGCTTCATAACTCTTCTCCTATAATTTTATCTAAGCACTCAAGTGCACGAAGCGAAATGGCTGTGTACCTTTCCTGCTTGTTTTTTATCCTCTGACCGAGCGACTCAATAATACCAAAGTTTACGTTCATCGGCTGAAAGTTGCCCTGCGCACCCTCTGTTATGTAGTTCGCGAGCGCACCGATGGCGGTGTACTTTGTAAAATCGATCTGATTTTTGCCCAGCATTCTGTGTGCAAGATTAATTCCCGCAACAAGACCGCTCGATGCCGATTCAACGTACCCTTCAACACCTGTCATCTGTCCTGCAAAGTATAAGTCATCACGCTTTTTTGCGCTGTAGTACTTTGTCATTGTAACGGGAGAATTGATAAACGTGTTTCTGTGCATAACCCCGTAGCGTACAAACTCTGCGTTTTCAAGACCGGGTATTAGTGAAAATACACGCTTTTGCTCGCCGAATTTAAGATGTGTCTGAAATCCGACAATGTTGTAAAGCGTACCGTCCGCGTTGTCTTTTCTAAGCTGTACCACAGCATACGCGCCCTTGCCTGTACGCTTGTCAACAAGCCCTACCGGCTTTAGCGGACCGAACAGCATTGTCTGCTCACCGCGCTTTGCCATAACCTCAATGGGCATACAGCCCTCGAAAACATTATTGTCAAACTCGTGCAGCTGTGCGCACTCTGCGTTTATCAGCTCGTTGTAAAAAACATCGTACTGCTCCTTTGTCATCGGGCAGTTGATGTAGTCGGGCGTGCCTTTGTCGTAGCGTGATGCAAAGAATGCAACGTCCATATTAATGCTGTCAAAGGTAACGATCGGTGCCGCTGCATCAAAAAAGTGTAAATACTCTTTTCCGAAAAACTCGCCGATATCCTGCGACAGTGCATCCGATGTCAGCGGACCCGATGCGATGATAACGTTTTCGCATTCGGGGATTTTTGTTATCTCTTCGCTTATAACGTTAATGTTCGGGTGATTTTTAATAATCTCCGTAACGCTGTCCGAAAACTTTTCTCTGTCAACCGCGAGTGCACCGCCCGCGGGAACCTTGTTTTTGTCGGCACACGCCATAATAACAGAGTCAAGCCTGCGCATTTCCTCTTTTAAAAGACCTACAGCGTTTGCAAGTCCGTCAGCACGCAGCGAGTTTGAGCAAACAAGCTCTGCAAACCCGTCGTAGCTGTGTGCGGGCGTCTTTTTGACGGGCTTCATTTCGTAAAGGTCAACCAAAATCCCCCGTTTTGCCAGCTGCCACGCCGCCTCGCATCCCGCAAGTCCCGCGCCGATAACGGTGGCTTTATTCATTTGTCTGCTCCTCTGCTTTTTTTGCCCCATCCTTTTTACAGTCGGGGTTGGGACAGTAAATAATTCTGCGCTTGCCGCTCTTTCTGAACAGATTGCTGCCGCAAATTTCGCACTTTTGCTTGAGCGGTTCGTCCCAGTTCATATAGTTACAGTCGGGAAAGTGGTCACAGCCGTAAAAAATCTTGCCCGTCTTTGATTTTTTCTGAATAATTTTGCCGTCGCATTTGGGGCAGGGAACACCTGTGTCCACAACGATTGCCTTTGTAAACTTGCAGTCAGGGTATCCGGGACACGCCATAAACTTTCCGAATCTACCCGAGCGTATAACAAGGTTTTTACCGCAGTTGGGGCAAACCTCTTCGGTCACCTCATCCGGCACCTTGATTCTTGTGTTTTTGAGCTCTTCTTCTGCGCTTGTCAGTGTTTTGTCAAACAGCTGATAGAAGTTTTCAATAAGCTCCTGCCAAACCATCTGTCCGTCAGATACCTTATCCAGCTCTGCTTCAAGGTTGGCTGAAAAATCATAGTCGATTATCGAGCCGAAATAATCCTTCATAAGCTGTGTGGTAACTTCGCCAAGAGCGGTCGGCTTTAAAAACTTGCCGTCGCGCTCAACATAATCTCTTGCAAGAATCGTTGAGATTATCGGCATAAATGTCGACGGACGTCCGATGCCGTTTTCGTCAAGCGCCTTTGTAAGCGTACCTTCTGTGTAACGAAGGGGCGGCTGTGTAAAGTTCTGCTCGCGCTTTGACTCGACGAGCTTGAGCGCCTCGCCGTCCTCAAGCTTGTAAAGCTTTTTGTCCTCTTCTTTTTCAGGATCCTGATACAGCGCGGTATATCCCTTAAAGCTTGCCGCCTGACAGCTTGCCTTGAACAGATACTCGCCGTTTGAAATATCCGCTGTCTGTGTGTCGTAAACCGCGTCACTCATCTGGCTTGCAACAAATCTGTCATAAATCAGCTTATACAGTCTGTACTGGTCAAGCGACAGCGAACCCTTTGCGGTGTCCGGTGTGATTTCCATATTGGTCGGACGTATTGCCTCGTGAGCGTCCTGTGCACTTTTTTTCGTCTTGTAATAACGTCTTTTCGGCGGATAATACTCTTTGCCGTAGTTGTTTATAATAAACTCTTTTGCAGCCGCTGCGGCATCGTCAGAGATTCTGAGTGAGTCGGTTCTCATATATGTTATAAGACCGACAAGTCCGAATTCCGAAATGTTGACACCCTCGTATAACTCCTGCGCCGCTTTCATTGTGCGCTTTGTCTGGAAGTTATATCTTCTCGACGCTTCCTGCTGAAGCGTTGATGTTGTAAAGGGCGGTGCAGGGCTTTTTTTCTTCTGACCCGTCTTTACTGAAAGCACGTTAAACTGCGTGCCTTCAATAGCGTCGCATATTTTGGTCGCCTGCTCCTCGCTTGTCACCTCAACTGCCTTTTTGAGCGTACCGTGAAACTTTGCGTGAATGCGAGCGGCTGAACCCTTTTTACCAAATACCGCCGAAATGTTCCAGTATTCCTTTGCGACAAAGTCTCTTATCTCGTTTTCTCTGTCAACGACCATTGCGGTAGCAACCGACTGAACGCGTCCTGCCGACAGCCCCTTTTTGACCTTTCGCCACAAAAACGGTGACAGCTTGTAGCCCACGATTCTGTCAAGCACACGGCGTGCCTGCTGTGCGTCTACCAGGTCATAGTCAATGCCGCGCGGGTTTTTAACAGCCTCCTGAAGTGCGGGCTTTGTGATTTCGTTAAACACGATTCTGCGTGAGTTCTGTTCATTAAGCCCGAGTATCTCATATAAATGCCACGAAATTGCCTCACCCTCGCGGTCGGGGTCGGTTGCAAGATATACGGTATCTGCCGCTTTTGCTTCCTTCTTGAGTGTCTTAATAAGGTCACTCTTTCCGCGTATAGTGATGTATTTGGGCTTGAAATTATTTTCGATATCAACGGCAAAATCGCTTTTGGGGAGGTCGCGCACATGCCCCTTTGACGATATTACCTTAAATTTTTTACCAAGATATTTTTCAATCGTTTGTGCCTTTGCAGGCGACTCAACAATAACTAAATCTGCCATTATCAGTTCATTCCTTATAATATGATTTTATATTTACCGCCTGGTGACGATTTGATTACTCCTTTTGTTTCGAGAGATGAAAGCGCATATGTAACGTTGCCTATCGGCATATTCGTTCTTTCCTTTATTGCATCAATATCAGTCTCTCCCGTTTGCAGTACGTTAAACACAAGTATTTCATACTCGTCCATATGCTTTATTGCAACGCGCTTGAATTCATACATGTCTTGCTCCGGCGCAGCTTCTGGCGCGGGCATCTTTAAAAGATGTTCAGGGATGTCGTCGTTTATCAAATCCCCGAGCTGCGGCTTGTAGTAGTCTACAATGTCCCTGTATGTAATAATCGGTATCGCACCTTCCTTCAGAAGATTGTTTGTACCGTATGATGCCGGCATATCAATGTTACCGGGAAGGGAAAATACATCGCGGTTTTGCTGCAACGCATAGCCTGCTGTCATAACGGCACCGCTCTTGAATGGCGCCTGAATGATAACACTGCCAAGAGAAAGACCTGCAAGAATCCTGTTTCGCTCCTGATAAATATACTTATGCGGTTTAAAGTTCGGCAGATACTCCGAAATCAGCACGCCGTCCTTGCGCACATCCTTAAACTTGTAACTTGCACTAAGGGGAACACCTGCATGACCCTTTGGCAGTACCGCAATAACGCTGCCGCCCACACTGAGTGCACCCGCGATTACCGCTGTGTCAATTCCGTCTGCAACACCCGCCACAATACTGAATCCCGAATAGGCGAGTACCGCGCTGATTTTAGCGGCAGTCCGTTCACCGTAGGATGTGCAGTGCCGTGTTCCGACCGCAGTAATAAGCGGATTTGAAAATGCCTTTTCAAAATTACCGTATGCAAACAGCACGCAAGGGTAATTGTGTATCTCCATAAGACTTTGCGGATATCTCTTGTCATCAACTGTTATAATTTCAATATCATTTGAATTACAGTTGCGTATTATTCGCTCTGCGGCATCAGTCTTTTTATCGCAAAGCGCAGTCTTGAGATCGCCGTTTATAAAATCAATATCCGCAATCTCGTCGTATGTAAGCGAGTATATCTTGTCAATGCTGCCAAAATGTGTGTATAGCTTGTATGCCTCAAGGTTTCTGTCCTTGACAGCGAGCTTAAGCCAAATCCATTTGATAATGTTATCGTTCATCTGCCTGTCTTTTATTCTCCCACATAATAATTGAAGCGGCAACTGCCGCGTTGAGCGATTCGTTGTCTCCGCTCATCGGAATAAACATACCGCAGTCACATATGTCTCTTATCTGTAATGATATGCCGTTTCCTTCGTTTCCTATAACCACAACTTTATTGTGCCACGTGTTCAGCTTGTCTACCGTCACATAGCTTTTGTCAAGACCGGTGCCGATTATGCAAAAGCCCTGCGATTTTTTTTGTAAAAGATACTCTGACAGCTCGCAGGATATAATATTAAGTCTGAACACACTGCCCATTGCCCCACGAAGTGTCTTTTGTGAGTATACGTCACAGCACCCCTGACCTAGCACAACAGTCTTTACGCCAAACGCCTCTGCCGAGCGCAGTATCGCGCCCATATTGAGCGGATCCTGAATGGTATCAAGCGCAATAATAAAGCTGTCGTCTCGTTGTTGCTTTGGCAGCGGCTCCTTTGCAACGGCAATTATGTCCTGCGGTGTCGTAAGCGTTGACATCTTTTTCATAACCGCCTCACTTACCTCGTACACCTCACACGCCCCAAGCTCTTCTCTCGGGATAACTCCCTCTTTTACAAAACAGCGTATCGGCGTGATACCGCACGAAATAAGCTCGCTTACAAGCTTTCTGCCTTCGGCAATAAAAAGACCGCTTGCTTTTCGCACCTTTGTATCCTTAAGTGCCGCAGTCTCTTTAACCTTATTATTTTGTACACTTGTGATTTTTTCCATATAATTTTGTCATCCTTCTGAAACATACCTAT
>JAZQDN010000149.1:0-7596 GCA_045546815.1 Eubacteriales bacterium | reverse complement strand
CTCCTCCTTTGAGAGCATAAACACCTCACCTGTCGAGCCGGTTACATAAAAGCCGGCAACACCGTTTTTAAGATTGAATTTAACGAGCTTTTCGAGCTCCTTTTCGTTGATTTTTCCGTTTTTATCGTAGGGGGTCAAAAGCGCAGTATAAATACCGCCGAATTTCTGCTTATCCATTGTGGGTTCTCCTTAATTTAAAATATAGATACAGTATAGTTAAAAAAATATATAAATACTATTAAAATATTGCTTGTTTTTTGACTGTAGTTGCTGTATTATTAATTTATGGGTATTAATATTATTTACAATCAGACAGGACGCGACAAGCTGTACAAAACGTGGCACACGCCCGCAAGCAATATGATAATTTACATCAAAAACGGCAAGGGCAGCATTGTTTTGCAAAACGGGGTGTACGAGATGAAGGCGGGGGTGCTGTGCTTTATCGCGAGCAACAGCCGACACTACACACTGCCGCAGGACCCCGAGCGCTATGTGCGGCACAAGGTGTTTTTTGACGACGCGTTTTTAAAAAGCGGCGGGAAGGTCGTGGGCTGTGACGATATTGTCGTCAGCGCCGTGGTTTACGCGTGCGTGCCAAAGTCGGCAGAGGGCGACATTGAGAGCATATACCGACGGCTTGAGTGCAGCACAAGCGATGCGCAAAGGCGTGCCTGTGTTTTACAGCTGTTGGCGTTTGTTGACGAATATACAAAGACGGGCAGCACCGAAAAATACGGGTTTACGGCGAGTGTCGTAAACTACATAAACTCGCACATTCACGAAGCTATTACCATTGATGAGCTTTGTGAGCAGGTGCATATGAGCAAGTATCATTTTTGCCGCAAGTTCAAGGCAAAGACGGGATTTACCGTGATGGATTATCTGCTCAAAACACGAATTGCACTCGCCTGCGACCTTATTGAAAAAAGCGACTTTTCAATCGGCGAGATAAGCGACCGCTGCGGCTTTTGCAGTGTGTCGTACTTTTGCAGGGTGTTCAAGGAAAATATAGGAATGTCGCCGCTTAAATATAAAAAGAAAAACGAACAGGTGTGATATCTGTTCGTTTTTTATATCGTATCTATTGATTAAACAGAAATGCTTCCGACGACTACTCCAAAAATCAGTATAACAAACAAGCCCACTTCGCAAACCCCTGCGCACAAGTTTATTATAGACATCACCTTTGTAGCGCGACCGAACTTTTCCATTTTTTTCGACTCTTTAATTCCCATTATGCCAAGCGCTATGCCGCCAACAAGTACATAAAAAGCACCTGCAAAGCCAATGAGTTCAATCCAGCCCCAAAGCGAATTTGAATTTAATATATTGTTTGGAATTTTACTCCAAAAAACTATAAACGGTAAATGTACAACCAAAAATATGTTTGCGACAAATACAAATTTTTGTGTTTTTGTCATAGTCGGAGTGTCCTTTCAAGTCGGGGTATGTATGCAATTTAGGCGGGACGATGTGGGCATCGTCCCCTACCGTGCCGTTCCGTTTTAATGAATAGTGCGTGATTTAATAGATATTTATAAATTCGTCGTGGAATTTATAGAGAATCTGCGCGGCTTCTGCGCGGGTGGCAGTCTTTGCGGGCTTAAAGTACATTCTGCCGTTTTCCTCATAGCCCGAAACGATCTGTCCGAGCTGGCAGATGCGCACCGCATTTTTTGCCCAGGACGAGATGTTGCTGTTATCTGTAAAGGTGACGGGGTTTACACGTGCATCAATATCAATTCCTATAAAGTCTGCAAAGTTTACTATCATAACGCAAATCTGCTCGCGGGTGATGTTGGCTTCGGGCGAAAAGGCGGTCTTGCTGACACCCGAAACGATGCCGTTTTCGACACCCCATTTGATTGCGGCGGTATAGTATTTGCCGCTCTTTACATCCGAAAACTTTGTCTGCACCTTATTGGCACTGCCTGACGTGTTGACGCCTGCAATACGCGCAAGGACGGTTATGAACATACCGCGGGTGACGTGGTTATCAAGACCGAAGCGATCCTTTTCCATACCCGCAATAAAGCCGTAGCTGTAGCAGTAGTCAACTGCTTTTTTGTACCATTTGTTTTTGACGTCTGTAAACACCTTTGAGCTGTCCTTGATATCGACAAGCTTTGTGCCGAAGACCGACACGGTTATGCTGTCGCCGCAGTAGTAGCAGATGCCTGTCTGCGTGCCGTCCTTTTCATAGGTTGCGTCGTTATTGTAAACGGGGTCAACAAGTGTGTGCGCTACGTCGCACAAAAAGTGCTTGTCAAAGCCGAAGTCGGAGACGGTAAGCGAGCTGTCGATCGCCTTTGCAAAGTCGATAAAGATGGTAGCCGAAAGTGACGTGAAGGCTGAAAGTGCCTGCTGCAGCTCGGCGCGGTCAGAGTCACTGCCCGAAAAGTAGGTGACATTATATCCGCCGTTTACCGTATTTGGTATCACCGCGGTGGTATCGAGCGCGACAGCATATGAGTCGTTATATTTACCCGAGAGGTAGCATTTATAGTTACCGTCGAGTGCGCGGGTGATATCAAACGAATAGGTAACGGTTTTACCGTCGTAGTCGGTTACGATCTTCGTTGTTATAACGTCATATTTTTTGTCATAGCCGACAGAGTATTCAACCGTAGCGCCGTCGTTTTGAACGGTGGCAGCGGCGGTATAGTTTTCGGGGTTGGTCAGAATCAGAAATCTTGCCACGGTGTCAAACGCGGTTTTGGAAGTGCCTGCGGTATTGTCGGCAGTCACCGTAGTTCTGTAGCCGCAGTTTTTGCAAACGGAAGTCTTTGTGCCGTCAAGCGTCGCGGTCGCGTCGCCGTTATAGGCATAGTCGGAAAACATATGCGCTCTTGTGCAGAAGTATTTATCGTTAAAGCCAAAGTCGGAAAAGTCGCACTCAAGCCCCATAAGCTCGATAAGCAGCTGCAAAAAGGCTACCGACTGTGTGCGAAGGTCTTTTGCAAGCGATTTTGCCAAATTGTTTTTTATGTCCGACTCGTGCGGCTGCTCAAGGGTTACCGTCGACAGCTTGGTGTCGGTTTTTTTGGTAAAGCCATAGGTTGACACACCGCCGTTTGATATCGGCGTTTCAAGCGTCCACTTATAACTGCCGCCAAGCGCGCTGTCTATCTGCAAAGCATAGATATGCTCGCCCTCGGCATAGCTCATAAACACAAGCTGTAAAGGCTCGCTCGCCACAGACACCATAAAAAACTTGTTTTCGGGATTCTGCTCGTCGGCGGGCAGGATAAAACCGGGGTTGCCGTAGGCATCGGTACTGCCGAGCGCTACGACCGCGGCAACAAATTCTTCAAACGCTGTGTTCAGCTTTGTATCGGGTGCGATAATAACGTCCTTAAGTCCGCACGCAACGCAGGCGGCGGTTTTTGTGCCGTTGCGGTCTGCTGTTGCGTCGTTATTATAAAAGTAATCGGTATAAAAATGGCTGTCGCCGCAGCTGTAGCCGTCAAAATAGTTTTTGTTAAAGCCGAGGTCGTAAAACTCGCAGCCGACGCCCATATCAACAAGCACACGCTTTAAAAACAAAAGCGCCTTTGTTCTGAATTCATTCACTCTGACTGTGGCTATTTCCAGCTCTTGCTGGGTTCTTGTGCCGTTTATCTGCGTTTGGGTCAGATGGGTGTCGGTAAGTGCTGTTGTACCGTTTGCCCTAAAGCCTGCACCGTTTGGTGTGTAGCCGTAAAAATCCCACTCATAGCTGCCGCCAAGCTCAGAGGTTATGTAAAGGTTATAATGTCCTGCATAATTTCCGTTGCCCTCTGCGGTCACAAGAAAGTATTCTCTCGTCGGGTACACCCTGTGGTCTATTTTATATCTGTAGCCGTCCAGTATTAACGAGTAGCCTGACAGCATCGCATAGTCGTCGCCGCCAAAGTACTCCTTATACTTGTTTTCAAACATTGAAAAGGCGTGCGCCTTTACACCCTTAATGTAGGCTTTTGACATAACATCGGTAACACCGCCAAGGTCAAGGTCATCTGCCTTTGTGTCGGCAAATGCAAAGCAGGACAGCATCGTTATTAAAAGCGTGACTGTTAACATCAGTGATATGAATTTTTTCATTTGTATCTCCTTTTTTACGTGCGAAGGTTTTAATGTGCATATTATATATGCCTTCAGAGACGCAAAAAGTTACTTTTGTTTTATAAATTATCCAAAAAATATGCGTTGGTGTCGGTTTTACGTCCGTTACTGTCGGTAAGGGTGAGTCTGAAATACTTGCTCTCGGGGTGGATTTCAAAGGTGGCCTCGGTCAGCTCCGCTCCGCTTTGCACATAGGCGCGGCGGATGCCTGTCGTCACACGGATTTGGGCGCAGGGCGAGCATTTTATGTAAACGTTGAGACCGTCAACCGAAAGCTCGTAAATTTCGGGACCGCCGTCACCCGTCACGGCATAAAAATCGCCGTTTAAAAGGGCATCGGTTATTGTATTATATTTAAGCTCGTCCGCCAAAATCATAACATAGCCGCCAAACATATCGCAGGGCATATGAGTGTCGTCCGCGCCGATTGCAAAAAGGCGCTTGCCGCCGCGGAGCATATCGTCGTAAACGCGGGGGTTATAGTCGTCATAGCCGCCAACAATACAGCCCGTATTTGAAATTTCCATCGCGTGCATACTGTCATAGCTCATATAGTCGCTATAGTCCTGCATTGACCAGGTCGGGTGGTTATAGGTCACAAAAAAGCCGCAGTCGCGACCCTCCCTCATAAAGCGCTCGACCTCGCTGTATTTACGGATATAGGGCGGCTTTGTTTTATCGTATTTTACAAGGTGCTTATGCTCGCCCGAGTGCCCTACAAAGTACTCATCGGGGTTAAAAAGCGGCTGAACATCGTTGTTTTCATCGAGAGCTATCATACATATATGACAGCACTTCTGCAGGCGAAAGGGCGCATCGTCCGTCGGCTTAAGTCCGCCTGCGATTTCGTTTATTTCCGTTTCAAAGCCAGTAAGTGCCAAAAAGCCCGCATCCGACAAATCGTGATGGGGCAGCATTATATCGTGGTCGGTAAAGGCGACGACACTGTAGCCGTGCGCCTTGTACGCGTCCTTTATTTCGTTTGGTGTGAATTTGCCGTCAGAAAGGGTGGTGTGACAGTGCAGGTTTGCCCTGTAACGCTTTTTTGACGGGTCAATAAGGTATTTCATATCAGAGCTCCTCGTGGGCGATTTTGTCAAGATTTTTCGCAAAGCGCTCAAGGGTGTTATAGAGCGCATCAATGTTTTGTTTATCAAGGCCCTGTGTTGCCTTTGAAACGGCAACACACGCCTTTTGCTGTACCTCTTTTGCAAGGGCGGCGCCCTTTTGCGTAAGAGTGAGGCGCGCGCGGTACATATTGGGTCCTGTGAGTATTTTTTTAATATATCCGCCGCTCTCAAGCTCGGAAACGGTGCGCGATATCGCCGCCTTGTCCTTGTCGCAAAAGCCGCAAAGCTCGGTCGCGGTCAGCCCGTCGCAGTTTAACAGCGCAATGAGGCACTGCGCGTGCGAGCCCTTAAGACCGTACTCTGCCATTACCGATTTTTCGATTTTTTGTATATACCTGTAGATTGTCGAAATTGACAGGTTGAATTTTAAATATCTGTTAACCAAGTTAATCACCCTATTAAATTGTATAATTTTTACGTTGCTTTGTCAACAAAAGTTATTGCCCGAAACAAAACGTTTCGGGCAAGGATTGTTTTTGCGGGATATGATTTAAAATGCTTTGTCGTAAAGCCATTTACCGTTTGTAAAATCGGGAAACTCAACAACCTCGCCGCCGTTCTGGATCGAGCGCTCCGAAAGTGTTGTTACCACCATCCACGCCGCCATATCGTAAACGTCAATGGGCATAGGTCTGTCTTCAATAAGGCAGTCGACAAAGTCGCAGAGTGTCAGCCAGTCGATACCGCCGTGACCGAACTTTCCGCCGCCGACCTTATCCTGAAGCTCGATAAAATCCTTCCACACGGGGTCGCGCCACTGCTCGATAAATTTATCGCCGTTGCCCTTGTTTTTATGCCACGAGTTGCCGCTGTCCTTTTCGTCTTTTTTGCCGTCGAAGAAGGAGTTAACGTCCCAGCGATAAGCGGATTTTGTTCCGTAGACGTTGATGTCCTCGCAGTAGGGGCGCGGAGTTGTCGTTGAAAGGTGAAGGCGTATCGTTTCGCCGTTTGCGCAGGTAATAATGCTTGTCACGATATCGCCCTGCTTAAAGCGATAGCCCTGTGACTCGGGCACGTCTGCGCGCTCGGTATGTATAAATTCCTCAAGACCGCCCGCCTGCGACGCAAACGATGCTATCGACACAAAGCGGTTGCCGCGGTTGATGTTGAGATACTGCGCGACGGGACCGAGACCGTGCATCGGGTAGTTGTCGCCGTTGCGGTTAAAATAGTTACGAAGACGGTAATGACGTATCTTTACGCCGTCAGCGATCTCGTCACGGATATCGTGGCAATAAGCGCAGTCGCAGTGCACGATCTCGCCGAAAAAGCCCGCGTCGACCATACGGCGAATTGCCATAAGTCTGTCCTCGTAGCAGGCGTTTTCGAGCAGCATAATGGGCGTCTTGGTGCGCTCATAGGTCTTTACAAGCTCCCAGCACTGCTCAACAGAATACGCACCCGCGACCTCACAGCCGACAGCCTTACCCGCGTTCATAGCGTAGAGCGACAGCGGAATGTGCGACTCCCACGACGATGCAATAATGATTGCGTCAACGTCGTCTCTGTCAATAAGCTCGTAGGCATCGGTCGTGCCGTAGGTCTCATAAGTTGTATTATATTTTTCTTTAAGCTTTTTCTGTGCAGCCTCGACTCTATCTTGATAAAGGTCGCAGACTGCTGTTATTTTTACTTTATCGGTCATACGTGCAAGCTGACCCATAAGACCGGGGCCGCGCTGACCGAGACCGATCACACCGATTTTGATAATTTTATTCATAGCGTCTTCCCCCTTAAAATGCGTCGCTGTACAGCCAGCGTCCGTTTGTAAAGTCGGGGAACTCCACCGATTTTCCGCCGTTTGCGATCGAATCCTCGGAAAGCGGGGTTACCGCCATCCACGCCGCCATATCGTAAACATCGATAGGCATCGGTTTGTTTTCTATAAGGCTGTAGATAAAGTCGCGCATACAGAGGTAGTCCATACCGCCGTGTCCGCCCTGCACACCGTCAGCAAGAAACTGCTTCCAGGTGGGGTCGAGCCACTGCTCCTCGTAGTCAACAGCGTTATCCCAGTAGGTCGGCCACTTGTCGTGGCTATGTCCGTTTTCACAGAACGAATCGGTGTCCTCGTGGTAAAACGCCTTTGTACCGTGGATATTCATTCGCGTTGAGCTATGGGTCGGAAGCGAGGTAATAAGATTAAGTCTTATCGTCTCGCCGTTTGCGCAGGTGATAACGGTTGTTACAACGTCGCCCTGCTTAAATCTTAAATTCTGCGATTCTTTTACGTCGGCACGCTCGGTTCTGATAAACTCCTCAAGACCGCGTGCCTTTGACGCAAAGGACGACAGCTTTACAAAGCGGTTACCGTTATTGATGTCAAGCATTTTGGCAAGCGGTCCCAGCTCGTGTGTGG
>JAZQDN010000148.1:0-26932 GCA_045546815.1 Eubacteriales bacterium | reverse complement strand
CCGCTTGGCCTCCGACTTCTCAAGGCTTTGCCCGTCCGAAAGCCGTTGATACATATCCATTATCAGCGTATAAAGCTCATCGGTGCAAGAAAGCTTGCAAACGTCTGTGAGTACAGCCTCTGCAGTGGTGGGCACCTCTGCCTCGTTTATGTATCTTATAACCGCAGCCGCCGCGCCGATCGCGATGTATGCGGGGGTCACGCCACACGACAGCGCAAGCGTTGCAGAGCCTATCATTCTGTCAGCGGGTGAGAGCTTGCGTGTGGGGTCGCCGCCGACACGCTTGCAGGTGTCGCGGAGCGCCGCGTTTGTAAAGCGGTCGAGAAGGTCGGTGATGTGCAGTATGATTTCATCGAGTGCCACGCCGTATTTTTTAGAGAGCGCGCGTGCACTTTCCATCATCGCGCCCTTGACGATAACGTAAACGTCCTGACAGTCGATCGACTGATAGATGTACTCAAGCCCGAGCAGGTCGCCAAGATACGCGCAGGTCGCGTGACCCATATTGTGAATATACAGCTTTCTTTTAAGATAAAAATCAAACGGTGAGAAGGGCACCATATTTTTGATGGTCGGTATCTCGCCCTTGAACGCGTCACGGTCAACGGGCAAAAATCCGTAGCTTTCAACGCAAACGCGAAGCGGCTCTCCGTCCTTCATCTCGTCTGTCTGTACAGGCACCATTCTGCCAATCGACGCCTCAACGAGACCAACATTGTTGTCAAACCACGCGCACTCATCGTCGCTCAGGTGCTCCTTTATCATTTTTTCGAGCACCTTGTTTGCGTCCATCAGGTTTTCGCAGATGAGTATGTTTAAGGGTCCCTTGCCGTTTTGCATACGCAGCTTTATGCCGTTTGCGATGTTGCCGACAATAAACTTTAAAACGTTTACGCCGACCGCCGTCGCCATTATATCGGTGTTTGCAATCGCCTCTGCAACAGCGTTTGCGTCTTTACCGTCAACCGCCGATACGTTTTTAACGTCGATGTCGGTGTAGCCGTCGGTTTTAATAACTCTTACAGGATAGGTGTGCTTTTCGTTAAGGGTGCTTACGACCGTGTCGACAACGTCGATAAAGGTAACGTCGTAGCCCGAGCCCGACAGCAGCATCCCGATAAATCCGCGGCCGATGTTTCCGCCGCCGTACATTACAGCCTTCATATTACAGGCACCTCCGGGTAGGTTTCTAAAATTTTGAATATCTCGTCCTTTTCGCGCATTCCGTCAATTGAGTTGACCTCAAACAGATTGCACACAGCCGCCGCCGATGCAAAGCGAAGTATCTCGCGGTCGCTCCAGCCGTTGTAAAGACCGTAAAGGCTTGCCGCGCAGAACGCGTCACCCGCACCGACACTGCCCTTGAACAGCGAGCGGTCAACGTCGAGTGAGCCGACAGCGGTAAACTCGCCGCCCTTGTCAAGACAAAAGCCCGCTTCTTTGCAGTGGATGATGACCTTTTCGCGAACGCCCGCGTCTAACATATTCTGCATCGCCTTTTTAAGCGTGTCGATGTTAAGACTGCCGTCAGCATTTCTCGGGTCGTAGCCCCAAATGTTGCAGCACTCGATCTCGTTTATGATAGCATAGTCTGTGTATTTCAGAACAGGAATTATCTTTTTGCCGTAGTCAGCCGTAGCCGAGCTCACCACGTCGATCGACGTCTTTATTCCCATAAGGCTTACGTCGTGTAAAAACCGTGCCATTACCGTGCCGTACTCGCTATCGTCCGCGTCAAAGCTGTCTAGCAGCAGTATGTAGCCGATGTGCAGAATTTTGCACTTAAGCTCTGTTATATCAATATCATCGGGGCAAAACTCGTTGTTCGCACCGCCGTAGCTGAAGAAGGTGCGCTCGCCTGAAGGCAGGCTCATAACGTTGCAAAACGCGGTGCGTACCTTGTCAGAAACGGTCACCATATTGGTGCCGACCCTGTTTTTTTGTAAAACCGACATAATGTAGCTGCCGTTTTCGTCGTTACCGATCTTGCCGATAGCCGAAACGGGCACCGATGGGTCGATCTTTGCAATGTCGATTGACGTGTTGAGTGCACAGCCGCCGACAGCGTTTGACGTGTCGGTGATGTTGGTGAGCATACCTATCTCGGGGTATTTGGTAATGCTGTTTACAGTGTCAACTATCATATTTCCCGCAACCGCAATACCGATGCGCTCGCCCGTCATAAGATAGTCGATCGATATACCGAAAAGTGACGCAATTGCAGGCAGCTGTGTTATCTCGGGGTAGCCCCTGCCGCTTTCCCACTTGCTGACCGTTTTATCGCTGACATTCAGCTTTGCCGCAAGCTCCGCCTGTGTCAGCCCGATTTTCTTTCTGTAACTTGCTATAATTGTACCGATAAGCTTTGTATCCATAATAGCACTCTCCTTTATACCTTAATTATAATATCATCCGCGCGCCCGTTCAACCTACTATTTATATAATTTTTCGCAGAGTTTTGTATAAAAACAGTCAAAAACTCTACGCTTCGCATACAAAAAAGGGCGGATTTTAGGTTTTGTATTTTTAAGGACAGAAAAAAGACCGGGGGATTGTTAAGCAGAAACAAACAACAATCCCTCCGTCAAAAATCAAAGATTTTTGCCACCTCCCTTTACAAGGGAGGCTTTTTGTTTGTGCGGTGTTTGCGGGCGACCAATGGTCGCCCCTACAGGTTTATGCATATTATATCGTAGGGCGGGGGCAAGCCCTATCCGTTTTGCCTGTAATCAAAATCTTTGCTTCGGTTTTATTCATCCTTTGTTTTTAAGTTTACGTCTGTCGATTTTGAAAAAATGCAAAAAAGCCTTAAAATCAATTGGTCTGATAGCATTGATTTATCAATAATCGGCAAAACCTCGCTGTCAAACTTCTTTTTGTAAATCGCATACTTAAATATATCTGCGTACAGCCGCGTTTTAATTGGCGCCGATGCGACCGTGATATAACAGCTTCCCAAAGCATAATTAAGAGCAGGGAAGCGGTCGCAGACTACATTGAACACATCGTTTTTTGTTAAATCACAATCAAAATTAACATAGCTTTCAATATTATACTTTTTTAAGAGAACGTTTAGATCTGTTAACGATGCAAAAGCTTTTTGCTCTGAATCAATAACGCTTTGTGCCTTGTGCTTTTGGTTGCTTAAAAGACAGTATAATCCGACAAGGTTCAAATTAAAACCGCCCAGATTACAAAACAGACACTCGTTACCCCTGCGCAAATAATATATCCCGTCTTCTCTGCAAACAAAATACTGTTCGCAGTTTCTCATTTTTGAGTTGCCGATGTATTGAAATATTACTGTTTCATTTGTCTTGCTTTCAGTGCTCCAGCCTTCGTTTTCAAAGCACTTCAGGATTTTTTCAACCATAGTCATATTCCTTTATTTTACAAGATATCCTTTTAAAACCTTGAGAGTGTTGAGCACGCCGTCCTTGTGCGAGCGCTCGTAGCCGTGCGAGGCGTAAACACCGGGACCGATACAGCCGTGACGGATGTCGTAGCCGCCCGCAAGTGTCATTTCAACGTCCGACTTGTACGCGTTGTAAACGTCGAGCGAATATTTGGCGCCCTCGCGCTTTGCCGCGTCGATAAGCCCGCTTATAACGTCGTAGTGATACGGTCCGCCCGCGTCCTTTACGCAGATAGACAGCATCCTTTCGGTGCAGCCGACGCCCTCGCCGACACAGCCCATATCCACGCTTATCACCTCTGTCACGTTTGTAGGTACTGATGCCGCACCGCCGTGACCGACCTCCTCAAACACCGTTATGTGCAGGTAGGTGTCGCGGGCAAGCGTCGCGCCCGTGTCGTGCAGATACTTGGCAAATCCGATAAAGGTACCGACGCATATCTTGTCGTCAAGAAACCTGCTCTTGATATATCCCGACTCGGTAACGCGCGTTTTTGGGTCAAAGGCAACAATGTCGCCCACCTGAATACCGAGTGCCGAAACGTCATCCTTGTCCCTTACGTCCTCGTCGATTACCACCTCTGTCGTGTCAAACGACCGCTTTGTGTCAACGTACTGACGGTTGACGTGGGTCGATGCGTTGATCAGCTGAAAGGTGCCGCTGTATTTTTTGCCGTCGCGGGTATAAATGCTTACGTTTTCCGCCTCGCCGTTTTCGGGACGCATACTGCCGAGCGCCGTCACGCGCAGTCTGCCGTTCGGTTTTATCTCTGCAACCATCGCGCCGAGCGTGTCAACGTGCGCCTGCAGCATAATTCCGTTGTTTTTATCCTCACCGTTAAGATGCACGATAAGCCCGCCCTTGTTGGTGGGTGTCGCTTTAAAGCCTAAAGCTTCAAACTCGTCCTTTACAAACTTAACCGCGTTTTTTGTGTAGCCTGTCGGGCTGTCGATTGCGACAAGCCCGCACATTTTTTCTACCGCATATTCCATATATTGTGTCAGCATAACAGTCATCTCCTTTTTAATCAGTATAATTTTAAATAATATATTTGTCAATTGCAATTAAATGTGTTATTATTAATTTTGAGGTGATAAAATGGAGCTTTCACAGATTGACAAAAACCTTGCAGTAAGCGTCGGCGTCACCCGAACCGACATTGAGTGGTACGATGTTTTACAGCCGCCCTTTTCGCTGCACGGTCTTTTTTATGATAAAGACGAGGGTCAGTTTTTGCGCTTTGCCCGCGCTGCTTCAAAAACGGTGTCGCCCAAGGTGGACGCACTCAACTGCAACACGTCGGGCGGACGTGTGCGCTTTAAAACAGACTCCGACTATATTGCCATCCGCGCAGTGCTGGGTGACACGACTGTAATGCCGCATATGTGCCTTATCGGACAAAGCGGCTTTGACCTGTATAAAGCGGGCGAGTGGCACCGCACCTTTACGCCGCCCGCCGATTTAAAAACCGAGTATGTGAGCGAGCGACAACTTAACGGCGATATGGCGGACTATACAATATATTTTCCGCTCTACCGCGGGGTAAAGCACCTTTATATTGCGCTTTGCAAGGGTGCTGCGCTTTTGCCCGCGACCGATTATAAGATAAACGCTCCCGTTGTCTTTTACGGCTCGTCAATAACGCAGGGTGCGTGTGCGGGCCGTCCCGGAATTAACTATGTAAATACGGCTATGCGCAAAATTGATGCCGACTACATAAACCTCGGCTTTTCCGGCTCGTGTAAGGGCGAGCCCGAGATGGCAGACTATATCGCGGGTCTTGAAATGAGCGCGTTTGTATACGACTATGACCACAACGTGCGCACCCCCGAGCAGCTTAAAGCTACGCACAGGCCGTTTTTTGAAACGGTGCGAAAAGCACACCCACATTTACCGATAATAATGGTGAGCGCGCCCGACGCCTACTTTAACGGCGCGTCGTTTTATGAGCGCCGCGATATTATTTATAATACCTATCTGCAGGCAAAAAATAACGGCGACAGCAACGTTTATTTTGTCGACGGCAGTACAATGTTTCCAAAAGAGTGCATTGACGACTGCATTATCGACGGTACCCACCCGTCTGACCTTGGCTACCACTTTATGTCAGAGGCGATAGGTAAGGTGCTTGCTGACATTATATATTAAGGAAAAATTATGAACTTCAACTCGCTTCAGTATTTACTGTTTTTACCGATAACGTTAATACTTTACTATGCGCTGCCGAAAAAGCTTAAAAACCCCGCACTGCTGATAGCAAGCTATTATTTTTACGCCTGCTGGCAGCCGGCATATGCCTGCCTTATGCTGTTTTCGACGGCGGCGACATATGTGTGCGGCATCCTTATGCACAAAAGGGCGGAGCGAAAAAAGCTGTGGCTTGTTTTGTGCCTTGTTGTTAATTTTGCGATACTTTTCTTTTTTAAGTATTTCAACTTCTTTTTCGGTGCGCTGGGCACGGTGCTGTCGGTCGATATGCCGACCCTCAACGTGCTGCTGCCCGTCGGCATCTCGTTTTATACCTTTCAGGCGCTCGGCTACACGATGGATGTCTACCGCGGCACCATCCCCGCGGAAAAAAGCTTTGTCGACTATGCGCTGTTTGTGTCATTTTTCCCGCAGCTTGTGGCAGGACCTATCGAGCGCACAGGCAACATTATCCCGCAGTTAAAGACACCCCGCCGCCCGTCGCTTAAAAATTTTCAGAGCGGGCTTACGCTGATCATCTGGGGTATGATGAAAAAAATGATTATTGCCGACAATATGGCGGTGCTCGTCAACACCGCGTACAATAACGCGCCCGCGCACAGCGGCAAACAGCTCGCCTTTGCGACCGTCTGCTTTGCGGTGCAGATATACTGCGACTTTTCGGCGTATTCCGATATCGCGCGCGGCTCGTCGCGACTGCTCGGCATTGAGCTTATGAAAAACTTTGACTGCCCCTACGGTGCGCAGTCGATAAAGGACTTCTGGCGGCGGTGGCATATATCGCTGTCCACCTGGTTCAAGGACTACCTCTACTTTCCGCTCGGCGGCTCGAGAAAGGGTCGCGTGCGCACCCTTTTAAACCTCGTTATCGTCTTTGCGGTGTCGGGGCTGTGGCACGGCGCGGCGTTCACCTTTGTGCTGTGGGGACTGCTCCACGGTCTGTATCAGGTCATCGGCAACCTCGCAATGCCGCTTAAGAAAAAGCTGTATGGCGTGATTAAAGAAAATAATATAATTTTGCAAATTGTACGAACACTTTGCACCTTTATTCTTGTGTGCATCGGCTGGGTGCTTTTCCGCGCAAACAGCGTGGGTGACGCGTGGTATATCTTAAAAGAATCGCTCACGCTGTCGGGCGTGTTCGACCCGTTTTCGCTGGGGCTTGAAACACCGATGTTAAACGCGCTCTTTGCCTCGGCTATCGTGCTGTTTGCAGTCGATTTTTCAAACAGAAACGGCAGGGTGTCGCGCTTTGTAAACTCGCACACCGTCCTTCGCTATGCGGTATATTTTGTGATTTTACTTTCGATATTTGTCTTTGGTTACTACGGCTCGGGCTTTGACCCGCAGGACTTTGTATATTTTCAGTTTTAATTATGAAAAAAGTAATAATTGAAATAACAGCGTTTTTGCTGTGCTTAATACTTTTGCTCGGTGTCACCTGGCATATGGGCTATATCCTTATGCCCGAGCGCAACGACTACGGCGGCACGTGGAATATGTACCTTGAGGAGCCGCGCGACAGCATTGACATAATGCTTGTCGGCTCGTCGCACGTCTATTGTAACGTCATCCCCGCGCTTGTGTACGAAAACACGGGCTACAGCACCTATTGCCTCACCGCCCCCTGCCTTACAATGCCGCTTGCATACTACTATATAAAAGAAGGTCTCAAAACGCAGTCACCGCAGGTGATAATGCTCGAGGCGACCGGCTTTTTCTTTAATCGCTATATGGGTCACGCCAAGGCGTCGATAGGCTATATGCCGCCCACCGCAAACAGATTTATGGCAACGCTCACGTCGGCAGAGCCGTCTGAACGCGCGGGGCTCTTGTTCCCGATGTATAACTACCACGACAGATGGGACGAGTTTGAATTATCGAGCTATTTTAAAAAGCGCGCCGATGTAAAGCCCGATATCAACGCGGGCTACACCTACCTCGATACAAGCGAGGCGCAGACCCGCGCAGAGCGCGTCTTTGAATACACGCAGGACGATATCGCGCTGCAGCAAAAATATCTTAAAAAGATAATTGAGCTGTGCGACAGTAAAAATATTCAGCTTGAAATCATAATAACCCCCGCCGCGTCATACGTCAGCGACGCTGATAAGCAGTATATAACCGCCGTGTCGGGCGACACCAGAATCACCGATTTTAACGACGGCTTTGACGCTCTGGGGCTTGATTTAAACCGCGATTTTTATGACGCTCGCCACCTCAACGTGTACGGCGCAAAAAAGTTCAGCGCGGTGCTTGCAAAGCATATTTCAAATAACTATACGCTGAAAAAATCCGAGGTCGACCAACACCTCTGGAGCGCACGCACAGCAAAATATAAATAGAAAAAACAGATCCTTTTAGGGTCTGTTTTTTTGTTGCAAAAACGCACAATTTTTTGTCATAAAAAACAAGTCGGTAGGGGACGGCGCCCACGACGTCCCGCCCAAAAAACGCAGAAATTTTTGCTTAAAAAACAAGTCGGTAGGGGACGGCGCCCACGACGTCCCGCCCAAAAAACGCAGAAATTTTTGTCGTGAAAAAACATTAAAAAAGTTTACATAATCCATTGACAACCCCCTCTGTATGTATTATAATAAATCAAAGTGGTATCGAAGTGGTGGCAAAATGGTATAAAAATGTCACGAATTTGCATAGAAAGGGCGGTGAAACTTAAGTGCTCGGCGGAACATACAATCATACTGTTGATGACAAGGGCAGGGTGGTAATGCCTGTCAAATTCAAAAAAGAGCTGGGGCTTGAGTTTATAATCACAGCCGGCTATGACGATACGCTTATGGTAATGTCGCAGACCGAATGGGAAAAGTTTATGGCGCGCTTCAACAACGCTCCGCCCTCAAAGGTTCGCTGGATAAAGCGTTACTTTCTCGGAAATATGTTCGAGGTAACGACCGACAAGCAGGGCAGAATGCAAATTCCGCTTCAGCTTCGTCAGAAAATAAACATCGAGCAGGACGTCGTGTTAGTGGGAAACGGCGAAATGGTCGAAATCTGGACCCCTGAAAAGTGGGATGCTTGTCAGAATATGCTTGAGAGCGACGCTATCGCACAGAGCATGGACGAGCTGATTGTATAATGGAATTTTCGCACTACAGCGTTATGAAAAGCGAGTGCATCGACGCACTGGATATTGACAAAGACGGCATTTACGTCGACTGCACCCTCGGCGGTGCGGGCCACAGCGAGCAGATAGCAAAGCGGCTTGACGGCGGACGCCTTATCGGTATCGACCGCGATATCGAGGCGATAACCGCGGCGAGTGCGCGCCTTGCACCCTACAGCGATAACGTAACACTCGTAAACGACAACTTTTCAAACATAAAAGAGGTGCTTGACACCCTCGGCATACCAAAGGTTGACGGCATACTTTTTGACCTCGGCGTTTCAAGCTACCAGCTCGATAACGCACAGCGCGGCTTCACCTACCGCTTTGATGCACCGCTCGATATGCGTATGTCGACAAGTGACACGCTCACCGCACGTGACGTTGTCAACGACTACTCGCAAAAGGAGCTTGCCGACATAATCTTTAAATACGGCGAGGAAAAGTACGGCGGTAAAATTGCCGCGGCAATCGTGCGTGCACGTCAAAAATCGCCCATTGAAACGACATTTCAGCTTAACGATATTATAAAAAGCGTCTTTCCGCCGAGCGAGCGCTACCGCGAAAAGCACCCCTCAAAGCGCACCTATCAGGCGATACGCATAGAGGTCAACGGCGAGCTCAAGATTTTGGAAAATGCAATGCGCGACGCCGTTTCTGTGCTAAAGCCGGGCGGTCGGCTTGCGGTGATGACCTTTCACTCGCTTGAGGACAGAATTGTAAAAACCGTGCTCCGCGACCTCGCGACAGGCTGTACCTGTAACAAAAACCTGCCTGTGTGCGTGTGCGGACGACACGAAATAATAAAACTTGTAAACAAAAAACCGCTTACGGCAAACGAGGCTGAGCTTTTGGAAAACAACCGTTCAAAGCCCGCAAAGCTGCGTATTGCCCAAAAACTTCAGGATTAGGATTTTAAGGATGAAAAAAGCTAAAAAAACGAAAAAGAAATATCTTTCTCCCTTTACTGTTCTGGCAACAGCCGTAACTCTGATTCTTGCAGGCTTTGTTCTGTACGGTAACATTTCGCTCAACGAGCTCACCATCGAAAACAGCAACAAGCAAAAGGAGCTTGCCGCCGTGCTCGATGCCAACGAAATTCTGCAGCTCGAGATCGACCGCAAAAACTCGCTTGGCAATATTGAGCAGATCGCGACAGAGCAGCTGGGTATGATAAAGCTTCAGGACTATCAGATCCACACGGTAAACCTTGAGAGCGACGACAGCGTTGAGATCGTGACCGAGGAGCACAAAAACAATGTTCTTGACGGCATAGTTGCAAGCTTTAACATTCTTTTGGAATATTTGAACTAAACTGTAATAAAATTTAAAGAGCGGGAGGTATTTTTAAAAAATGTCTTACCCGCTTTTTTTGACTAAAGGGGACAGCAATGGCTAAAACACCGTCTAAAAATATGATAGTTCGCGCGTGCATAATCCTCGGCATCTTTTTTGTCGCGGTGTGCGCGCTTATTGCCGTTTTGGTAAAAACGCAGATAATCGAGTACGACTTTTATCAGGCACGCGCCATCTCACAGCAGACACTCGACACCACCATTAACGCAAACCGCGGCACCATCACCGACCGCAACGGCGTTGAGCTTGCGGTGTCAAGCACCGTAAAAACGGTCTATATCTCGCCCAAAAACGTAAAAAATGAGGAGCAGGCGCGCGATATTGCCAAAAACCTTTCGGAGATACTGGACGTCGACTACGACCGCGTTTACGAAAAAACGCAGAAGAATAACTACTACGAGATAATCAAGCGTAAGATCGACAGCGACCTTGCAGACAAGGTCCGCACCTACATAAGCGAGAGCAAGGCGACCTGCATCCACCTCATCGACGACACCAAGCGCTACTACCCCTACGGCAACCTCGCCTCGCACATAATCGGATTTGTCGGCACCGATAACACAGGCCTTGACGGCGTTGAGCTGACCTATAACAAGTATCTGTCGGGCACCAACGGCAAGCTGATTACCGCAAAAAACAACGCAGGCACCGAGCTGCCCGTCGAGTACGAGACCTATGTGCCCGCGCAGGACGGCGGCACCGTTGCGCTGACGATAGACACCACCATTCAGTACTACCTCGAAAAATATATCGAGCAGGCGCGCGAGGACAACAGCTGCTATGACGGCGCGGCGGGCATAATAATGGACGTTGATACGGGCGAGATACTTGCGATGACCTCAAAGCCCGACTACGACCTCAATAACTATCAGCAGATAACCGACTCGCTTCTCTTAAAAGAGCTGGAGGGCTACACTCCGACCGAGGAGGGTGACCCGACCGCCGAGGAGAAGGAATCGGAGCTTATAAATATGATGCGCCGTAACAAGCTCATCGTTGACACCTACGAGCCCGGCTCGACCTTCAAGATACTCACAGCGTCAATGGCGGTCGAGGAAAATCTTGTAAATCAGAACTCATCGTTCTATTGCCCCGGCTATACAGTCGTTGCAAACCGCCGCATTTCGTGCTGGAAGCACGGCGGTCACGGCACACAGAACTTTTTGCAGGCGATGCAAAACTCCTGCAACCCCGCCTTTATCTCGATCGGCGGAGTTGTCGGCAACAGCACCTTTGAAGACTACTTTAAAAACTTCGGACTCACCGAGCGCACGGGCGTTGACCTGACGGGTGAGGCGACAGGCATCTTTCACGCAAAGGGGAATTTTAACGAGGTTGAGCTTGCGACAGCGTCGTTCGGTCAGCGCTTTAAGGTGACCCCCATACAGATGCTGACTGCAGTATCTGCCGTTGCAAACGGCGGCTACCTTGTAACCCCGCACGTTGTTAAGGAGATCTCGTCTACGACCGAGGACGGCACAAAAACCGTTGTAAAATCGGTCGAGACCAATGTAAAGCGTCAGGTAATATCGGAGCAGACCTCAAAGGAGCTGTGCAACTATCTCGAGCAGGTCGTGTCGGTCGGCTCGGGACGTAACGCATATGTCAAGGGCTACCGTGTTGCAGGAAAAACGGGTACTTCGGAAAAGCTGTCAAGCGAGAGCACGACGGGCGAGGAGGAGTATATCGCGTCGTTTATCGGCTTTGCACCCGCAGACGACCCCAAGATAGCAATTCTTGTAATGCTCGACGAGCCAAACGGCGCCGAGTACTTCGGCGGTCTTACCGCCGCCCCTGTTGCAGGTAAAATTCTGTCAGAGGTACTGCCGTACCTTGAGATCCCCGCAGAGTACACGGCAGAGGAGCTTGCGACCCTCGACACGTCCGTTCCCTCACTTATCGGTATGGAAACAGACGCCGCCACCCGCGAGCTTTCGGCAAAGGGTCTTAAGTATAAGATAGTCGGCGGCGAGGGCGTAATTGAGCATCAGATGCCCAAAAACGGCACGCAGATCCCGCAGGGCGGCACCGTCGTGCTTTACACAAACGGTAAGGAGCCGTCGGCTACTGTCACCATCCCCGATATCACCAAAATGAGTATCGCGGGCGCAACCAAAATGATATCAAACTACGGGCTCAACCTAAAGCTTGTAGGCAACGAGAGTACAAAGAACACAGCGCTCATCTTTTCGCAGACACCTGCGGCGGGCACTGTGGTCGAAGCAGGCACCGTTATAACGGCAGGCTACAAAAACTATGACGGAGTATCCAACTAAATGAAATTATCACAGCTTTTACAAAAGGTCGAAACAAACAGCACAATTCCCGACATCGAAATTGACGGCATCGCCTTTGACTCGCGCAAGGTGCAGGGCGGCTATGCGTTTGTGTGCATAAACGGCGAGAGCGTGGACGGTCACGCCTTTGCGTCGGGCGCCGAGCTTGCGGGCGCGTCGGTCATTGTCGCAGAGCATATGACAGACAGCACCCTGCCGCACATAATCGTGCCCGACAGCCGCACCGCCATGGCAGAGCTTGCGGCGGCGTGGTTTGACCACCCCGAAAATAAGCTTAGATTCATCGGTGTCACGGGTACTAACGGCAAGACGTCAACCGCCTTTTATGTAAAGCGGATTTTAGATAAAATGGGCTTTAAAACGGGTATGGTCGGCACGGTGTGCAATATGATAGGCGACACCGTCTACCCTGCGACCGTCACCACCCCCGAGCCGCTCTTTCTGTTTGAGCTTTTTGCAAAAATGGCAGACGCGGGTGTAAAATACGTCGTGATGGAGGTGTCGTCGCACTCCATCTCGCAAAAGCGTGTGCACGGCATCCGATTTGACAGCGCGGTGTTTACAAACTTAACACAGGACCACCTCGACTACCACGGCACTATGGAAAACTACAAGGCGGCAAAAAAACAGCTGTTTTTGCAGGCTGACACCGCCGTTATCAATATCGACGATAAAACAGGGGTCGAGTTCCTTGAGGACATTCCCTGCAGGGCGCTGACCTTCTCAACACTCAAAAACAACGCCGATTTTGTCGGCAAGGATATAAAACTAAAGCCGTCAGGCGTCAGCTTTCAGGCGGTAACACTCGGTGGCATCGCCCGCGTTACAACGTCATCGCCCGGTGCCTTTACGGTGTATAACGCGCTCGGCGCAATCGGTGCTGTCTGCGCGCTCGGCTTTAAGTTTTTAGAGGTACTGCCGCACATCTTTGCACTCGGTGCCGTTGACGGACGCGCACAGATAATCAGCGGTGAGCGCCCCTTTACAATAATGATCGACTACGCGCACACCCCCGACGGTCTTGAAAACATTCTGTCGTCGGTCAGACAGTATGCAAAGGGCAGGGTAATAACGCTCTTTGGCTGCGGCGGCGACCGCGACAAGACAAAACGACCCATTATGGCAAATGTTGCGTGTAAATACTCCGATTACGTTATCGTAACGTCGGATAACCCGCGCACCGAAAACCCGACCGATATTATAAACGATATCGTGGCGGGTATGACGCTTGACAAATCCCGCTACACCGTTATCGAAAACAGACGCGAGGCGATACGCCACGCTGTTATGACTGTGTGCGAGGGCGACATTGTCGTGCTTGCGGGCAAGGGTCACGAAAAATATCAGATACTCGGCACGCAGAAGGTCGACTTTGACGAACAACAAATAACACTTGATATTCTGGAAGAACTGAACAAATGAATGTAAAACTCTCACAAATAGCGAAGGCTACGGGCGGCACGCTGTACGGTTGCGATATGACCGTCACCTCGCTTGTCACCGACTCGCGTGCGGTGCAAAGCGGTTGTATATTCGCCGCCTTCAAGGGCGAGCGGGTCGACGGCTTTGACTTTATTGAAAAAATAGATACCGAAGACAACATCTGCTACCTTACCGACAGAAAGCCTGCAGGGGCAAAAAACCCCTACGTCCTCGTTGACGACGTGCTGCTCGCTGTCGGAAAAATCGCACGCCTGCACCTTGAAAGCCTTGATGTAAAGCGCGTATGCGTGACGGGCAGTGTCGGCAAGACCACAACAAAGGATTTTATAACGTCGGCACTTACCGCGGTGGCACGCGTCCACAGCGCCGCGGGCAACCGCAATAACGAGCTGGGACTGCCGCTCACTGTTCTTGATATAACAAAAGAGCATAAAGCCGCCGTGCTCGAAATGGGTATGCGCGGTATGGGTCAGATAGACTACCTTTGCTCAATCGCACGCCCCGACGTTGCGGTAATAACCAACATCGGCATCTCGCATATGGAGCTGCTCGGCTCGCGCGAGAATATCTTAAAGGCAAAGAGCGAGATCATCGACGCACTCGACGTTGGCGGCACCGCCGTACTTAACGGTGACGACGATATGCTGAAAACCCTTCGCCCCACCGTTAAAACGCTGTGGTACGGCATTGAAAACCAAAGCTGTGACATAGTTGCAAAAAACGTTGTCGATAATAAATACACACTCTGTGCATACGGCAAGCAATACCCCGTAAGTCTGTCGGTTCTCGGAGTGCACAACGTCTATAACTCGCTTGCGGCGATCTCGGCAGGTATCGCGCTCGGCTACGATATAGAAAAGCTTATTTCGGGCGTTGAAGCCTTTGCGGGCGACGGCAGCCGACAGAACATTTATATGCATAACGGAATACGCATATTTGACGATACATATAACGCGTCACCCGACTCGATGCGCGCCGCAATGTCGGTGTTTTCAGGCTTTACGGGCAAAAAAACGCTTGTGCTTGCCGATATGCTGGAGCTCGGGCTTAGCGCGGGTCAGTTTCATAAACAGCTTGCAGACGACGTATACGCCTGCGGTGCAAGCACCGTTATCTGTATCGGTGAGCTTATGAAAAATCTGTATGATGCGCTGGATGCGCGCGTGGAAAAATATCACTTTGCGTGCGCGGATGATGCACAGGACACATTAAAATCCGTTGTAAAGCAGGGCGAGAGCGTGCTGTTCAAGGGCTCTAACTCAATGAAGCTTTGCGACCTTGTTTCAAAATTTAAGGGGGAAAACTAAAATGATACCGTACATTATAATCGGGGCAGTGCTGTCCTTTATTCTTGCGGCGGCGCTCGGTCCGCTCTTTTTGCCGCTCCTTCGCAAAATGAAGTTCGGCCAGAGCATTCTTGAGATCGGTCCGTCGTGGCACAAAAACAAGCAGGGAACACCCACCGTCGGCGGCGTTATTTTTATAATCCCCACTATAATTCTCACGGTAATCCTCGGCTTTAAAAATCTGTTTTCATCCGACCTTCGTCTGCTGTACAGCGTGCTGTTTATATTGCTGTGCGGCGCGGTCGGCTTTGTTGACGACTATATAAAAATCGTAAAAAAGCACAATAAGGGCTTGAGCGTCAAGCAAAAAACGGTGCTGCTGCTCGCAGTTATCACCCTCTACCTTGGCGCAATGTACCTGTCGGGATATATCACCACCGACTTTTTCGTGCCCTACCTCAATGTCCGTCTGCACCTGTCATATTTTTATTTTGTGATAATGATACCGTTTTTGTTCTTTTTCGTAAACTCGGTAAACCTGACTGACGGTCTTGACGGTCTTGCAACAAGCGTTACCACCCCCTACTGTATCGCGTTTGTGCTGGTCGCTCTCGTCTTTAACTCGGCGGGCAAGGGCAATATCGGTCTTGCGGTGCTCGCATCCACCGCGGTCGGTGCACTTCTCGGCTTTTTGATATATAACTTCCATCCCGCAAAGGTGTTTATGGGCGACACGGGCTCGCTTTTCCTCGGCGGACTTGTTGTGGCGCTCGCGATGTGCTACGATATGCCGTATTTTATACTTATCGGCGGTATTGTCTATCTTATCGAGGGACTCTCGGTTGTGCTGCAGGTCGGCTACTTCAAGCTCACCCACGGCAAGCGCATCTTTAAGATGACCCCCATCCACCACCATTTTGAAATGTGCAAGTGGAGCGAAATCACAATCGTAATCGTCTTTACGCTTGTGTCGCTTATCGCGTCGGCAGGCGCACTCTGGGGCATAATCTACAGCGCGATCTATTATATATAAGGAACTGCGTGTATGCTTTTTAAAAAGAAGAAAAAACAACAGAATACAAAGGCGCTTACGCACGTAAAGGGCAGTATCGGTCACATCGACATCCCGTTTCTGATACTCGCGCTTGCACTGCTCATTTTCGGGCTTATAATGGTCGCGTCGTCCGGTCACGTCTTTGCGCTGTATAAATACGGCGACAGCTACCACTATATCAAGCGTCAGCTTATCTTTGCCGTGCTCGGCGTTGCAATAATGCTCGCGGTGGCGTTCTTTGACTACCACCGCTTCAGAAAATATGCCTTCCCACTGCTCATTGTCGCGGTTATTTTGCTAATTCTCGTGCTTATCCCCATCCCGGGCGTCAGCATCAAGGCAAACGGCGCGCGGCGGTGGCTCAATTTCGGTGTGCAGTTTCAGCCGTCCGAGATAGGCAAGTTTGCAATAATTGTCAGCTTTGCCGCCTATATCTCGGCAAACTATAAGCATATGAAAAAGTTCAAGGTCGGCGTTTTGCCGCTTGTGCTCATGCTCGGAACTGTCGTTGGTCTCGTTGCAGTCGAGACGCACCTTTCGGGCGCGATACTCATTCTCGCGATCGGCGCGGTAATGATGTTTGTGGGCGGTGTACCCGCGCGCTACTTTATCGGCGCGATAACCGCGGGTGTCGGCGGTCTTGCGGGCATCATCCTCTTTACCCCGTATATGCAGAGCCGAATAAAAATGTGGCTCGACCCCTTTTCTGACCCGCAGGGCGCGGGCTATCAGATAATACAGTCGCAGTACGCCATCGGCTCGGGCGGATTTTTCGGTCTCGGGCTCGGTCAGTCGCGGCAAAAGCACCTCTATATCCCCGAACCGCAAAACGACTATATTTTTTCAATTGCGCTCGAGGAGCTGGGCTTTGTCGGCGGACTGTTTATACTGCTGCTGTTTATAATGCTGATATGGCGCGGCTTTGTCATCGCCTTCCACGCGCGCGACAAGTTCGGCTCGCTCCTCGTTATCGGCATTGTATCGCGTGTTGCGGTGCAGATGATACTCAATATCGGCGTTGTAACCAACGCACTCCCCTCAACAGGCATCTCACTGCCCTTCTTTTCCTACGGCGGCACGGCACTCGTAATGCTGCTGTTTGAGATGGGCGTTGTGCTGTCCGTTTCACGATTCAGTCATTTGGAGAAAACGTAATATGAATGTAATTCTCGCAGGCGGCGGCACCGCGGGTCACATCAACCCCGCGCTCACCATCGCGCGCACAATCAAATCAAAGTGTAAGGGCGCAAACATACTGTTTGTCGGCAACGAAAACTCGCTTGAGCAAAAGCTTGTGACAAAGGCGGGCTTTGATATAAAATTTATCCGCGTGACAGGCTTTAAGCGCTCGATAAGCCTTCATAACTTTAAAACGGTGCACTGGTTTTTAAAATCGGTGGCTGACTGTAAAAAGATAATAAAGGACTTTAACGCCGATATCGTTATCGGCACAGGCGGCTATGTCAGCGGTCCTGCGGTTTATGCCGCGCAAAGCCTCGGCATAAAGACCTGCATCCACGAGCAAAACGCCTTCCCCGGTCTTACCACCAAGTTTTTGTCAAAGCGTGCAGACGCGCTTTTTATAAGCTTTGACAGCTCGCGTAAATACTTTAAAAAGACAAAAAATATCGTGCTGACGGGCAACCCCCTCGACACCGAGTTTATGTTTGCCGACAAGGGTGAGGCGCGCGCGGCACTCGGTATTCCCCACGACGCCTTTTATGTTGTAAGCTTTGCGGGTTCTCTCGGGGCTAGAGCAGTAAACGAGGTTATGACCGACGTTATTGTAAAAAACGCAGATGCCCGCGATTTTTACCACACCCACGCAACAGGTGCCTTTGGCTATAAATGGATGCCGGACGACCTTTTGCAAAAGGGCTTTGATATAAACAAAAAAACGCACATCGACGTGCTCGAGTACATATACGATATGCCAAAGCGCCTTGCCGCGTGTGACGCGGTCGTATGCCGCGCGGGCGCAATCACTCTCGGTGAGCTGACAGCGCAGGGCAAGCCGTCAATACTCATTCCGTCGCCAAACGTTACAAACAACCATCAGTACCATAACGCGATGTCGCTTGTAAACGAAAACGCGGCGCTCATACTTGAGGAAAAGGACCTTACAGCCGATGCGCTCTATAAAAAAATACTGTCGCTTAAAAACGACCCCGACCTGTGCAGACAGCTGTCCGAAAACGCGCGCAGGCTTGCACTTGTCAACGCCGCAGAGGAAATTTACAACGGCATTGTAAATTTAAGGTAATAAGGAATATGGAATAATGAATAGGTAACGAAAAAACCCGTCTTTGACGGGTTTTATTTGATTTTAGGTTTTGCTTTGCAAAACCAACAACACTTATTCACTATTCACTTTTCCTTTTTCCTTCAACAATAACATAATCTTCGCTTTTGTCATAATATAAAGCGGAGGTTTTTTTATGCAAAAATTTATTGTAAACGGCGGCGCGCGCCTTGAGGGCAGCGTCCGCGTCCACGGTGCAAAAAACGCTGTGCTCCCGATACTGTGTGCCTGCCTTTTGTGCACCGACGGCAGCGTGACCCTCACCAATTGCCCACGTATCAGCGACGTTACATACACGCTTGAAATATTAAAAAAGCTCGGCTGTCAGGTGTCCGCTGACGGTGAACAAATCACCGTGAACGCCGAGCAGGCAAAAAGCCGCGTCCTCGACTGCGACGAGGTGGGCCGACTTCGCTCAAGCTCGCTTTTTTTAGGTGCCTGCTCCGCCCGCTTCGGCTATGCAAAACAGTATCTGCCGGGCGGCTGTGCGCTGGGTGCGCGCCCTATCGATATGCACCTTGACGCGTTTTTGCAAATGGGCATAAAAACGCTGTGTGAGGACGAGTGCGTCAGCTGTGACGGTTGTGCGCGTACGGCGGATATTACGCTGCCCTTTGCGAGCGTCGGCGCGACCGAAAACATAATACTCGCCGCGGCACTGGGAAATGCGCGCGTCAGTGTGCACGGATGCGCCCGTGAGCCCGAAATTGTCGACCTTGCGGGCTTTATAAACGCGATGGGCGGAAAAATTTACGGTGCGGGAACTGACACAATTGTTATAGAAGGTGTTGAAAAACTGCGCGGTATAAATTATAATATTATTTATGACAGGATAGAAGCGGCGACCTACCTTGCCGCCGCCCTTGCAACTGACGGTAGGATAACCGTTGAGGGCGTTGATTTTTTCCACCTTCGCGCGTATCTTAATTTTCTGTCTGCCTGCGGCGGTGCGGTCGTTTTAAAAAAAGACAGCATAACTGTCAGCAGGGCAGGGCACTTTTTACTGCCCGTCCCGTTTTTGCAGACAGCGCCCTTTCCCCACTTCCCGACAGACGCGCAGTCGCTTGCGCTCTGCCTTGCGGCACAGGCGCGCGGGCACTCTGTCATCTGCGAAAACATCTTTTCCGACCGCCTTCGCCTTGCGTATGAGCTGGGCAAAATGGGCGCTGACATAACCGTTGTCGGAAAATGCGCTTATATCAACGGTGTCGACCGCCTTTACGGCGCAGATGTCTGCGCGTGCGATCTGCGCGCGGGTGCTGCACTCGTTATCGCGGCGCTGTGTGCTCACGGCACAAGCGTCATCTCACACGCGGAGCTTGTCTTTCGCGGCTATACCGACTTTGACACAACCCTCCTTGCGCTCGGTGCGCACATTTTAAAAGTAGAGGATGATACAAATGCAACAACAAAATCAGGCGCTTGCTCGCTATTACAACAAAAAGAAAAAGCTTAAAAAAAGACGTAAGGTCGCGTTTTACACGCTGCTTGTGGTACTGCTCATCTGCGTTATCACCGTGCTGTCGCTGACCGTCTTTTTCAATATCTCAAACATCAGGGTAAACGGCAACAGCCACTACACTACGCAAAAAATTGTCGAGGTGTCGGGACTCAGAGAGGGTCAGAACCTGTTCAGACTGAATAAGTTCAAAATAATCGATAAACTAAAGGCGCAGCTGCCGTATCTCGATACTGTCGAGATCGACCGCAAGCTGCCCGTTTCGATCGAGATAAACGTCACCGAGTCGCAGGACTTTATGTGCGTGTCGTCGGGCAGCGGTATCTGTGTTGTCGACAAAAACTTAAAGATTTTAAACCGTGTCGCCATCGCGCCCGAGGGGCTTGCCACCGTCTACGGCATTACGCCCACGCAAAACGAGATAGGCAGTGTGCTTTTGTGCGAGGACGACAAGCAGCAGACATTAAGTATGCTGTCTGCCGCACTCTTTGAAAGCTTTGGTGCAGAGGGCATCACGTCGATAGATCTTACCGAGGTCTACGACATAAAGGTGCGCTATCAGGACCGCGTCGACATAAGCTTCGGCACTCTTGAAAATATTTCCGAAAAGGTGCGCCTTGTCGCTCACGTTCTGTCCGAAAACAGCGACAGCGAGCACGCTACCATCGACGTTTCATCGGGCAAACTCGCCTACTATAAGGCGATGGACTAAAATTATAAAAATAATTTAAAAAAGCCTTGCAAATGTATATGATATATAATAAAATATACTTATAAACTTTAACGAGGAGACTTACAAAATGGCAGGTTTTGAATTAGCAGAAAGCACCGAGGGTGTTGTTAATATAAAAGTAATCGGAACAGGCGGCGGCGGTTGTAACGCCGTTAACCGTATGATAGCAAGCGGAACAAAGGGTGTGGAGTTTATCGCGGTCAATACCGACCGTCCCGTGCTCGACATTTCGCGCGCTGACAAAAAAATACAGATCGGCACCAAGCTCACCAAGGGTCAGGGCGCAGGCAGTGATCCCAAGATGGGTGAGGACTCCGCTTTTGAATCACGCGAGGAGATCGAAGAGGTTCTTCGCGGCACAGATATGGTGTTCATCGCGGCAGGTATGGGCGGCGGCACCGGCACAGGCTCCGCTCCCGTTATCGCACAGATAGCAAAGGAAATGGGCATTTTAACCGTTGCAATCGTGACAAAGCCGTTCAACTTTGAGGGCAGACTCAAAATGCGTGTGGCAGAGCAGGGAATTGCAAAGCTCCGCGAGCACGTTGACAGCCTTATCGTTATCCCTAACGAAAAGCTTAAGGACGTGTCGGTTGAGCGCCTCACACTTTTAAACGCGTTCCAGATCGCAGACGACGTACTGCGTCAGGGCGTGCAGAGCATTTCAGACCTCATCCTTATCCCCGGTCTTGTAAACCTCGACTTTGCCGACGTTCACAAGGTTATGAAGGATGCGGGCAACGCGCATATGGGTGTCGGTCGCGCTTCGGGTAAGGATAAGGCGGAGATCGCCGCTCAAATGGCAATTTCAAGCCCGCTTCTCGAGACAACTATCGAGGGCGCAACAGGCGTTATTATCAACATCACCGGCTCGCCCGATATCGGTCTTGACGAGGTTGACATCGCCGCACAGAAAATTACAGAATCGGTTGACCCCGACGCTAATATCATCTGGGGTGCCGCTTTCAATAACGACCTTGACGACGAAATGATAATCACCGTTATCGCAACCGGCTTTGACAGCGACAAGCGTATAACCGCTGTTGACAGCAAGCAGAGCGCTGCCGATGTTTCGTTTGAAACACCTGCCGATGACGAGGATGCTTCCTCTGACGACGAGGACTTCACATCGTCACTTATGAAATTTTTTAAGAGCAAATCAGACGAAGAATAAAAGCTGTCCCGCAAAATAAAAAAGTCTCCGCAAGGAGACTTTTTTATTGTAGGGGCGGGGTTACCCCGCCCGCATGTTTTTTTATGTATAGATGATACGAGGAGAAAAAATGACAGAACAAAAGGTTATTGAAATTGTCACCAAAAAAATGTCTCACCGACCTAAAATAATAGAAATGTTTAAAAACTGCTATGCAGATACGCTTGAAAATACCGTCCGCTTCGGTGATGACGGCACCGTGTTTATGCTGACGGGCGACATCCCTGCGATGTGGCTTCGCGACAGCACCAATCAGCTTCGCCCTTATCTTATTACCGCGTCAGAAAATGAACGCGTCAGCAAAATTATTGAGGGCGTTATGAAAAAACAGTTTTTGTGTATTTTGCGCGACCCCTACGCAAACGCGTTCAACGAAACGCCGAACGGTGCGGGGCACCCCAACGAGCTGACCGATATGCTGCCTGACGTGTGGGAACGCAAGTACGAAATCGACTCGCTTTGTTACCCGATTCAGCTCGCGTATCTCTATTGGAAAAATACAGGTTGCACCAAGCATTTTGATGCACTTTTTCTTGATGTGTTAAAAACTGTTGTCGGTGTGTGGCAGACCGAGCAGAACCACGCTGACAACTCGCCCTATTCCTTTATCCGCAAGGGCAGACTGAACCACGACACGACAAAGGCAAATCCGGTAGCCTTTACAGGTATGACCTGGTCTGCTTTCAGACCGAGTGATGACGGTTGCGTTTACGGCTACCTTGTTCCGTCAAATATGTTCGCAGTAACCGTCCTTCGTTATGCCGAGCAAATTCTGGATGAGTTTTATAACGAGCCGACACTTAAAACGGAGGTTGTGAAACTGAAATCCGATATCCAAAAGGGAATAGAGACCTATGCAAAGGTCGTTGATGACGAGTTCGGTGAAATCTACGTGTTTGAAACAGACGGCTTCGGCAACGTATTTCAGATTGACGATGCCAATGTCCCTTCGCTTTTGTCAATGCCTTATTTTGACTATTGTGATATAACCGACCCGATTTATCAGAACACTCGCAGATGGGTGCTCAGCCGAAAGAATCCCTATTATTTTGAGGGCAGTGCCGCCTGTGGCATAGGCAGTCCGCACACCCCGCAAAACTATATCTGGCACATCGGTCTTGCAATTCAGGGTATGACCTCGACCGATATGCAGGAAAAAGAACGTATCCTTGATTATTTTGAAAGGACCGACGCTGACACGGGATTTGTCCATGAAGGCTTTGATAAGGATGACCCATATCAGTTTACGCGTCCGTGGTTTTCGTGGTCAAATGCAATGTTCGTGGAATTTGTGCTTGACTGCTGTTCTCTTACTGTAAAGCGTGCTTAAAACCGTATCGGTATCGAATTTTTTGTAAGTATATCAAACCGAAAGCCCTCGTTTTTGAGCGCCTCGATTATGGTGGGCAGTGCCTCGACCGTTGTCGTCTTTGCCGCGCTGTCGTGCATCAGCACAATGGCGCGCGACTTGCCGCGACAGCCCTCGACGACCGAGCTTATTATAACGTTTTTGTCCTGCACGTTTTTTTCGGCATCGCGCGACGACACGTTCCAGTCGAAATAGTTTATGCCCCGCGCGTTCGCCTGCTCGCACAGAACGGGCATTATCCCCTTGCAGTACCTTTCCGATACCGTGTTGTTCGACCCGCCGGGAAAGCGCATTATTTCAAGATGACGACCTGTTACATCAAAAAACAGCTCGTCATTTTTTTGTATATTTTTCCAAAAACCGCCGCTCGACGCGTACACCTCGTCGTACTCGTGCGAGTAGGTGTGGTTGCCGTAGCCGTGCCCGCCCTCGACGATTTTTCGGTAGATGCCGTCAGCGCCCGCCTTGCCTGTCACAAAAAATGTCGCCTTTACGTTGTAGTGCTCGAGTATTTCGAGTATCTTTACCGTGTTTTGCGACGGCCCGTCGTCAAAGGTGAGATACACCGTTGGCATATCCTTTTCCTTGTGCGCGGCGGCAAGCTCGGCTTTCAAAGCCGCTACCTGCTCCTTAAGCTGTGCCGCCTCGCGCTCTGACTCCAAAAGACATGCCTGCAGCCGCGTGATAGTTTTGTTTTGCAGGCATATTTTGTGCCCGACAATAAAAAAAGCCGTCGCGAGCGCAAGTGACAGCGCCGTGGCGGTGAAAAGTATTGATTTTTTTAAAAACATAAACCGCACCTCATTATAATTTAATGAGATAAAATAAAAAATATGACAAGTAAGCCGATAAGCCGAGTTCTGTCGCGGACGGTCATCTGTCTGGACGATACATTACTGTATGCCTCAAGCCACCCGTCAAGGCTCAAGCGGACGAACAGCCCATCGCCTTTGTCGGTGTTGCATCGGATAGGGTTTACAGTAGACCTATGTCACCATAGGAATCGGTGAGCTCTTACCTCGCCTTTCCACCATCGCTCGATTTTAAAAATCGGGCAGTCTATTTCTGTTGCACTTTCCCGGAGGTCACCCTCGGTGGACGTTATCCATTATCCTGTTCTGTGATGCTCGGCCTTTCCTCCATACACCCAAAAAAAGTGTACGGCGACCGTCTGGCCTACTTGTCACGCAAAATATTGTATCACGTACCGTCAAAAAAATCAAATCTTTTTCGTTATTTATTGATAAACTATATTTTATATTATATAATAAATATTAATACTGATTAGGAGTGGAAAATTGTGGCAACAGCATTTGAACAGTTTATAGACAGTGTAAAGGGCAAGCGGATAGACGTTGTCGGCATCGGCATATCCAACACCCCCGTCATCACCATGCTCGCGCGTGCGGGCGCGATCGTCACCGCCTGCGACAAAACGCCAAGGGAAAACCTCGGCGATGTTGCAAATGAGCTTGAGAGCCTCGGTGTTACGCTTGTGTGCGGGGAGGGCTATCTTGACAGCCTCTTTGGCGATATCGTTATAAAAACCCCCGGACTTCGCTTTGACCACCCCGCGCTTTTAAAGGCAAAGCAGCGCGGCGCGAAGATAACGTCGGAGATGGAGCTGTTTTTTGACGTCTGCCCCTGTAAAATAATTGCGGTCACCGGCTCTGACGGCAAGACCACAACAACCAGCCTTATTTATGAAATGCTCACGCGTGAGGGCTACACCTGCCACCTCGGCGGAAATATCGGAAAGCCGCTGCTGCCTCGCGCTATGGATATAAAGGAGAGCGACATAGTTGTGTGCGAGCTGTCCAGCTTTCAGCTGCATACAATGACAAAAAGCCCCGACATCGCGGTCGTGACCAACCTCTCGCCCAACCACCTCGATATGCATAAGTCGATGGACGAGTACGTTGACGCAAAGACAAATATCTTTAAATACCAGTCAAAAGACGGCTTGCTTATTGTAAACTACGATAACGAGATAACAAACGGCTTTTGTGCAAACGGCAGACTGCTCAAGTTCAGCTTTAACTCAACGCCCGACTGCGACGGCATCCGATATATGCACGGTAACATCTGGTTTTATAAGGACGGCGATAACTACCGCCTTATGTCGCGAAAGGATATACTTCTTCGCGGCGACCACAACGTTGAAAACTATATGGCGGCGATCCTTGCTGTCAAGGACCTCGTTTCACCCGAAACCATTGTAAAGACAGCGCGCAGCTTTGGCGGCGTGCGCCACCGTATTGAGCACGTTGCGACAAAGGACGGCGTTATGTTCTATAACGACTCTATCGGCTCGTCACCCACCCGCACCATTGCAACGCTGCGCTCGTTTGACAAAAAGGTGATATTGATTGCGGGCGGCTACGATAAAAAACTGCCCTTTGACGCACTTGGCAACGAGGTGATATCGCGCTGTAAGGCACTCTTTCTGACGGGTGCTACAAGAGCTAAGATACGCCTTGCCGTTGAGAGCGCCGACGGCTTTGATAAAGATCAAATTCACATAAGCGAGATTGACGACTTTGACGACGCGATACGCGCCGCCGCGGCATATGCGACCGAGGGCGATATCGTCCTTCTTTCGCCCGCCTGCGCAAGCTTTGATAAGTTCAAAAACTTTGAGGTGCGCGGTGACCGCTTTGTGTCAGTCGTAAACTCACTTTAAAAAGCCTTCTCCTCGAGGAGAAGGTGGGTTGCGAAGCAACTCGGATGAGGTGGATAGATGAACAAAACAAATAATCCAAAATTAACAGGTAACGCTAAGATTTTAAGAAAAAATATGACAAAAGAGGAAAGACATTTGTGGTATGATTTTTTGAAGGCGTTATCTGTAACTGTTAACAGACAAAAGGTTATTGGTAATTATATTGTTGATTTTTATATTGCGTCATCTAAAATTGCAATAGAACTTGATGGTTCACAGCATTATGAAGATAAAGGAATACAGAATGATTCGGAAAGAGATGAATTTTTAAATTCATTGGGTATTAGGGTGTTAAGGTATTCCAATTTGGATATCAACCAAAGATTTGAGAGTGTTTGTGAAGATATATTAAATAATATTCACACCTCATCAGTCACTTCGTGACAGCTTCCCCTCAAGGGGAAGCCGGAGAAGGTGGGAAGATGAACACCTCATCAGTCACTTCGTGACAGCTTCCCCTCAAGGGGAAGCCTGTATAAAATAATCCGTCAGAGGAAAAACGTATGGAAAACTTGAAAAACTATCTATTTGAGCTATGCTCCGACAGCGCACCGTCAGGCCGCGAGGAGCTGCTTTTGTCGCTGGAGCGGCTTTTGACCCCGCTTGCCGACAAGGTGTACCGCGACCGCGCGCAAAACCTTGTTGCAGTAAAATACAGCGGTGTGCCCGGCGCGCCAAAGCTACTTGTCGATACTCATGCGGACGAGATCGGTCTGCTTGTAACGCATATTGACGAGCACGGCTTTATACACTTTGATAACCACGCGGGCGTCGACGAAAAGATACAAGTCGGATCGTAGCCATGTCGTTCTGTGAGCCAAGGAGTTGGGTCTAGTCATTGTCTTCCTAAGACCGCTTGGCCTCCGACTTGATCGGTCTGCTTGTAACGCATATTGACGAGCACGGCTTTATACACTTTGATAACCACGCGGGCGTCGACGAAAAGATAC
>JAZQDN010000147.1:0-8372 GCA_045546815.1 Eubacteriales bacterium | reverse complement strand
TATTGGTAGAGCCCGAAATACCGCAAAATACGGGCAATATTGCGCGCACCTGCGCCGCAACGGGAATGCGTCTGCACATTGTAAAGCCCATTATGTTTGAGATATCCGACCGCACGGTAAAGCGCGCGGGACTTGACTACTGGCAGTATCTCAACCTTACGATGTACGAAAATTATGCCGAGTTTTGCGATAAAAACAAAGACGGTCAGTTTTACTACTGCACGACAAAGGGCAAGCACATTTATTCGGATGCCGACCTGACAGGCGACAACGTCTATCTCGTTTTCGGAAAGGAAACAAAAGGACTTGACGAAAAGCTGCTTTATGATAATTATGACAGATGCATCCGCATTCCGATGATCAACGACGCAAGAAGCCTTAATCTTTCAAACTCGGTTGCAATAATCGGCTATGAAGCACTGCGTCAGCAGGGTTTCTGGCAACTTAAAACAGAAGGGAAGCTTACAACGTTATGAAAAAAAGACTGACAGCATACACGGTATTATTTGTTTTAGTTTTATCTTATCTTTTAAACTGTAGCTTTACCGAAAATCCGTACGGTATTGAAGATGCGGGGATATCGCAGACACAGATTGCGACAACGGTCGGCGTTCAGCCTCTTCCGTCATACTACTCATCGTTTGACGAGGGCTACCTCTCACCTGCCGCGGACCAGGGCACAACAGAAATCTGTTGGGCATTTACACACAATGAGCTGCTCACCGCAAACGTTGCCAAAAAAACAGGCGAGGTTTACGATTTTTCAGAGCAGACAATGAAGTTTGAAACATCGCACGAAGAAAACAAGACGTGGGGCTACACCCGCGGTGTAAACGACGGCGGCAACGAAATAATGTCAACGGCATACCTTGCGCGCAGCGGCTCTGTGCTCGAAATTCAGGAGCCGTTCAATGAGGGTAAAATCCGCACCGTAAATCCTGACACGCTCACCCGCTACGGCTATCTCAAAAACACCGAGATGTACGATTACGGCATTTATGATACGCGTGCAAACAGCGGATATCCGCCCGAAGACGTTGAAAAAATGCGTCACAACAAAACCGCCGCGATACAGAAAATCAAAGAGCTTGTTTATGAAAACGGTGCTGTGGGCGCGGGCATCTATTACGAATACAGCAGCCTTTACGAAAACAGCACAAAAACAGGATATTATTACAACGGTAACCGTTCCTCCCCCAACCACTCAGTAACAATCGTCGGCTGGGATGACAGCTACAGCAAAAATAACTTTTCGCAGACGCCCGAAGGTGACGGCGCGTTTATCATCAAAAATTCGTGGGGCAACTACCACGATAACGGAACAAGCTGCTATTTTTATATTTCATATTATGATAAGTTTATAACCTATCAGCTTTTTGCGTCGGAATATGAATTCCAGAACGAGCTTTACGACAATATGTATCAGTATGACGGCTACGGCTGGACCAATAACGGCTACGTTGATTATCCGAGCATACTCTGTATCTCACGCTTCAGTGCGTCCAAGGTAAATGAATCGGTAAGCGCCGTTTCAACTTATATCGCGGAGGGCGACACCGTCGTTGACGTATACATTAACACAGGCGGCGACCTCACAAATAAAAACGCTTATACAAAGGTCAGCACGGAGTATTTTGATGCGCCGGGCTACTATCTTATGGAGTTTGACGAGGTTGCACTTAAAAAAGCGGAGTACTACGTTGCTCTGCGGCTGACAACAGGACGGGATCAGACACAGTTTGCAATACAGACAAACGCGGCAGAGGTATGCCCCGATGCGCAAAATACACCCGACACCTGCTATATCGGTGACGAATTCAACAGAGTTATCGAGCTTGAAAACGTGTATAAATCGTATGAGCCGATGCACTGTATAAAATCTTTTACTGTTTCAAACAGTGACACAACACAGCCGTCGGGCAAAAGCTTTTTCGACGTAAATCCGAACAAGTGGTACGCCGACGAAATTGAATACTGTGTTGCCCGCAATATCTTTTCGGGTGTGTCGGACACCGAGTTCAAGCCCGAGACCGCGATGACACGTGCTATGTTTGTAAAGGTGCTTGCCAACCTCTCGGGAGACAGGCTGTCAAATTATTCAACACCGTTTACCGACCTCGAAGCAGGCAGATGGTACGAAAGCGCTGTCGGCTGGGCTTATCAGAACGGTATCGTAAGCGGTATAACAAAAACCACCTTTGAGCCCAACAGCTACGTTACGCGCGAGCAGATCTGCTTTATGCTGACAAAGTTTGCAGACTATATGGGAATTGACTTCCGCGAGATAAAAGAGCCGATAACGTTTACCGATTCGGGCAGCGTTTCAAAGTATGCAAAGCCCGCTGTAAGCGCCTGCCAGAGAGCAAGCATTGTAAACGGTATGCCTGACGGCAGCTTTGCGCCCAAAAAGAGCGCGACCCGCGCAGACGTTGCAGTTATGCTGACGGGGCTTTGTAAAAATTATATTTATTAAATTTTTCTTTATTTTGGCAAAAACTATGTTATAATAAATAGTGACTGTAAATTGAGAGGAGAGGGAGCATGCACAAAATCGTTGTAAACGGACCCTGCAGACTTGAAGGCGAAGTTGAAATAAGCGGCGGTAAAAACGCCATTGTTGCAATACTTCCTGCGGCTGTCATGGTAAAGGGCAGCTGTATAATTGAAAATGTTCCGCAAATAAGCGATGTACTCAATATTATCGAAATTTTAAAGGTAATGGGTGCATCGGTTGAGTTTATAGACAGTAAAACCGTTAAAATTGACTGTACCGATATCAAAACGACAGAGGTGCCGTATAGCTATGCAAAGCGTCTTCGTGCGTCGTATTACTTTCTCGGCGCGTTGCTCGGGCGTTTTCACGATGCAACGGTTGCAATGCCCGGCGGCTGCTCGATAGGACTGCGGCCCATTGACCAGCACATAAAGGGCTTTGAGCACCTTGGCGCAAAGGTCGATTTTGAGCGCGGCAACGTTCACGCATACTGTGACAAGCTGTCGGCTAATCACATATATTTTGACGTGGTGTCTGTCGGTGCGACAATAAACGTTATGATTGCGGCGGCAACTGCAGACGGTATGACCGTTATGGAAAACGTTGCAAAGGAGCCGCACATCGTTGACGTTGCAAACTTTTTAAACTCGATGGGCGCAAACATTTCGGGCGCAGGCACCGACGTTATAAAGGTGCGCGGCGTACCCGAGCTCAAGGGCGGCAGTTATGCAGTTATCCCCGACCAGATCGAAGCGGGAACATTTATGGTTGCGGCAGCGGCAACACACGGCGACGTGACCATCAAAAACGTAATTCCGAAGCATCTTGAGTGCATATCAAGAAAGCTTACCGAAATGAATGTAAAGGTTGTTGAGTTTGACGACTATGTGCGCGTTATTGCGGACAAGCCGATAAACCCGTCTTCCATTAAAACAATGCCCTACCCCGGCTTTCCGACCGATATGCAGCCGCAGATGGCGGTGCTTATGACACAGGCAGAGGGCGTTTCGCGCATTACAGAAACGATATGGGAGAGCAGATTCAAGTATATTGACGAGCTGCGAAAGCTCGGCGCAAACATTGAGGTGACAGGCAACGTTGCACGCATTGAGGGCGGCGGCGAGCTGTTTGCAGCACCCGTGCGCTCGTGCGACCTTCGTGCAGGGGCCGCAATGGTCATTGCAGGTCTTATCGCTTCGGGCAAAACATATATTGAAGAGATCGAGTATATCGAGCGCGGATATGAAAACATAATAGAAAAATTCACAAGTCTCGGTGCCAATATCGAAAAGATAGCGGTATCGGATACGGAGGTAAACAATGGTAGTATTTGAACTTGAAAACGGAAAAAACATAGAGATCGAGCTTTATCCCGATATTGCTCCCATCACCTGCGAAAACTTTGAAAAGCTTGTAAATTCAAAGTTTTACGACGGGCTCACCTTCCACAGAGTGATCCCCGGATTTATGATTCAGGGCGGTTGTCCCAACGGCACAGGTACGGGCGGCCCCGACTGGTCAATCAAGGGCGAGTTCCTCGCAAACGGTGTGCCCAACAGCTTAAAGCACACCCGCGGTGTAATCTCAATGGCGCGTACCGCTGACCCCGACAGCGCAGGCTCACAGTTCTTTATAATGCACGAGGACAGCCCGCATCTTGACGGTCAGTACGCAGCCTTCGGTAAGGTCACATCGGGCATTGAAGCGGTTGACGAAATCGCAAACGTTGCAACAGATTTTATGGACAAGCCCTACGAGCCGCAGATCATAAAAAGAGCTTATATAAAATAAAAAACAGCCTTTAAGGCTGTTTTTTTATTCACCGTCGAACTGTGTAACGGTTACAACGTCGTAGTCTTTTAGCGTCTGTCTGCCGTTGAGTGCGGGAAGCTCTATTAAAAACGCAAGCTTTACGACAGTTGCGCCCAGCTTTTCAACAAGGCTTGCCGCCGCCTTGGCACTGCCGCCCGTCGCAATAAGGTCATCAATTATAACAACGCGGCTGCCGGGGGCTATTGCGTCCTCGTGCACCTCGATTGTTGCGGTGCCGTACTCGAGCGAATAGCTTTCTTCAACCGTCTTATAGGGCAGCTTGCCTTTTTTTCTTATCGGAACAAACGGCTTTGAAAGGTTGTAGGCAATCGGCGCGCCGAAGATAAAGCCGCGCGACTCAATGCCGACAACAACATCAAATTCAACGCCGTCAAGTGCCCTTGTCAGCTCGTCGACCGAGAGCTTAAAGCCCTGTGCGTCAGAGAGCACCGTTGTAACATCGCGAAACATTATCCCTTTTTTAGGAAAATCAGGTATTGTTCTTATATAATCTTTAACATCCATTTTAACTACCTCTAAAATTATTTTCAATAAAATAATACACCACCCTTATGCAAAAATCAAATATATTTTAAACTCACCACATATATTTTAATTGGTGATAAGTTTGAAAAAAACAAAGCTTCTTACAAATGCCGCCATACTCACGCTGACAGGGTTTGTACTGCGCGGTCTCGGTATGGTGCTGCGCGTTTACATATCAAAAAAAATCGGCGAAGAAGGAATGGGTCTTTACCAGCTGATACAGACTGTCTATTTTTTATTTATAACAGTTGCACAGTCTGGTATTGCAGTGGCGCTGACACGCATTCTTTCGGCGCGCGTCGCGGTAGGCGACATAAGCGGCGCACAGTCGGTCACACGCTCGGCACTACGGCTGTCTTGCCTTCTCGGCACGCTTTCGTGCATTGCAATGTCGGCTCTTTCCCACCCGATATGCAAGCTGTGGATCGGCGACACGCGGTGTATAAACGCTGTTGCGGTGCTGTCACTGTCACTGCCGTTTGTAGCAATATGCGGTGTACTTTCATCTTATTTTATAGTATACGGCAACGCGGTTTACGGCTGCGTTTCACAGCTCATTGAGCAGATAACGCGTATCGGCTCGATAGCGGTGCTGACAACGCTGATAACTCCTTCATCGGTAAAAGACAGCCTTGCCGTAATCGTATTTGCAAACGCATTGTCCGAAGCGTTGTCCTGTCTTTTTTTATTTATTTGCTATATTATAAAAAGAAAGCGTCTGCCGCACACAAGCTACACAAAAGAGCTGGTATCAACCGCAGTACCCGTTGCTGCGTCAAGATACCTCGCGTCCGCCCTTCGCACCGCAGAAAACGTGCTCGTACCAAACGCAATGACGGTATTTACCGGCAACCGCGAGCTTGCGCTGTCGCAGTTCGGTGCGCTTAAAGGTATGGCGTTGCCGCTTGTGTTTTTCCCCTATTCGTTTTTGTCGGCAATAACCACTCTGCTTGTACCGCGCGTCACCGGTGCGCAGGCACAGGGCAATGAAAAATCGCTCCGCGCCACAACACAGCGCGTATGCTTTGTGACGCTGTTTATGTCAATTGTGACAGCGGGAATTTTCTTTACCTTTGCCGACTTTCTGGGCGATACCGTGTACAAAAGCGAGCGTGTATCGCAAATGCTTCTGTGGCTTGCACCGATCGTGCCGTTTATGTACCTTGACAGCGTGTGTGATGGACTGCTCAAGGGTCTTGGCAAACAAAAGCAGGTGCTTTTGCACGGCAGCATTGACTCGGCACTGCGCATTGTACTTATATGCATTTTTGTGCCGCACTTCGGCATACACGGTTTTTTGGCTGTGATGGTCGTTTCAAACATATTTATTTCAATTATGAATTTTCACACTCTGTGCAAAACAACCAAGGTGAATTTTGGGATTTTTTACCGTTTGGGGACAGCAATAATCGCAACTGTGGCCTCGTCATTTTTAACAAATTTTTTGTCAAAAAGTGGTGCAACTGCACTAAATATAATTGTGAAATTCGCCTTTTTTTGCGTGTTTTTTGCGCTTTTTTACGGTCTTTTATCGGCTTTAAAAAAATTTTATAAAAATTAAAATAAAAATCTCTTTATTTTAATAAATTAGTATGTTATAATTGCAATATGTAAATTATGCTGATGTATTATGCACAGTATTCGGAGGAATAAACAATGAGAAAATTCACAAAAATCATTAGCATCATTGCAATTCTTGTTACACTCGTCGGCATTATGTCGGGCTGTATGAGAGGCGATGTTATGACAACACTTTATTTCGGTGTTCCTTTTGCAGAAGACAGCGAGCACTGGGCTGCTCTTTCAACTGCAGTTGAGGACAACAATCTTTATTGGGAGAGCGACTATGTTCGTTTTGAACTCGTGTCAATCCCTGAAGATGATGAAGGTAAGATCAGCTTTTTGAAAAAGGTTGACCGCGGCGAAATAGCTCTTATGATCTATGACCGCGACGAGCACCTTGACAAATACCTCAAAAACGGCAGACTTGCTACCCTTACAGAAATTCAGCAGGTTTATCCGTCATGCTACGAAACTGCAAAACAGTTTATGCTTGACACATCGACTGACTCTGACGGTATGAACCATATGCTCGCTATCGCAGGCAGCTATCAGGGCGTGTTCTTTAACGAAAAGATCTTTATTGACAACGGTCTTGAGATTCCTAAAACATGGGAGCAGTTCACAACAACTATCCAGACTCTCCAGGCAAAAGGCATCACTGCAATCGCAGGCGGCTTTGCTGACGGCGGTATGAAATACTGGATGGATGAGCTTATCCTTATGGAAGGCGGCGTTGCCGAGCATTCATACGTACCCAAGTACGGCGTTGTAAACAGCTGGGCAAGAGCAATGAACGACTTCAAGGCTCTTTATGAGAGCAAGGCTTTCAACGACAACTGTATGGAAGCTACACAGGCTGAAGCTATTGAAATGTTCACAAGCGGCAAGGCTGCTATGATCCTTTGCAACTCAAAGGACGTTGCCCCCACAGCAGACGCTGAAACAACAGGCGTTTTTGCACTCCCCGTTACAACAACAGGTAAAAAGAATATCGGTGATATCATCTGTGACTACACAAGAGGCGTTTACATAAACTCACAGTTCCTCAAAAAGAAGGAAGAAGTTATCGACGCTATGGTCGAGATGGTTACCGAATACCTCAACGACGAGGCAGATGACGTTACAGAAGATCCCGACGCAGAGTGGGAGGATTACATTGCAGAGCCTATCGAATGGAGCTATCCCGCTTATTCAGAGAGCTGGACACTTCCTGCAAACCCCTACACAATCGGTATTGAAAAGATCATCGAGGATAACGAGTTTACAAGTCCTGAGGACCTTGAGCCCGTTGACCCCACTATCCCTGAAAAAATCAAAGAGCGCGATAATCTTCAGAACCGTGTATTCATGATGATGGAGCACGTTACAGAGGCAGGACGTTCACTTACAACAGAATTTAAGACATTCGATTACTTTATTGACCTTGTTAAGAACTACACCTTGAACGGTGGCGACGCTGAAGCAATTCTTACTGACGCTACAAACAAAGAGGTTGCGGCACAAAACGGTACTGATGCCCAGGCCGAGACCAAGGAATAATCTTAATGCACGGTATAAAAAAGTTTTTTGACAGCATTATAAACTGGATGTTTGTCGGAAAGCGCCTTCCGATTATTATCGCGGCATTCATACTGGTTGCTACAACGGTAACGATCGTAATTGTTTCAAGCCTCAACAAGCCCGAATCCGAGCTTGTGACAGCATATGTCACAGTCAAGGGTCTTGGCGATGACGTTGACTTTGAAAACAGACAGATACAAATTGAAGACGGTGACACGATAAAGGAAATTTTCAGTTTAAAATACCCCGGTATTTACGAGGACTTTGGCAGACCGCTTGTTCAGTACAACGAGTTTTATTCGTTCCTCGGCGTGCGCAAAACGTCGTCAAAGGCGTTCCACGTAACTATCGATACACTTCACGACAAGTCGGATCGTAGCCATGTCGTTCTGTGAGC
>JAZQDN010000146.1:0-11538 GCA_045546815.1 Eubacteriales bacterium | reverse complement strand
CACACTCTGCTACTATAAGTTTAGGACACAGTGTTTTGTAGAAATATTTACATAAAGTCGACAGTGTGATATAATGAAATAAAGTGAGGTGTTTTTATGAGTAAAAAAGGGATAGAAGCTGCGGCAAAAAAGCTCGAAGAATATTATGCGCAGTTTCCGGATTGGTACTGGAAATATGGACTTCACGACGCCGTTATACTCTCTGTTTCCGAATTGCAATTAGCCCCGAACTATAAAGAAAAGCCATTTAAATACAATTGTTTGGAAATTGAATTAGATTGCCACAACGCAATGTTCGAACAAAACATTAAAACCATTCGATTATATAACTATAAAATCAAAACACCCGATATTGATATAAACAACATTGATAAACCTTGGTGGATAAGCGATACCATTAAAGAATTGAACAATAAATGCTACTCTCTTGATATTGAAATTGAGTCGGCAAGGGGTAGTCGAAAGCATTTTATTGTAGAATTTGAAATCCCCGAAATAGTGAGAAATTAAATATGAATAATCAACCAAAACGAAAACAAATTCGCATTGTGGATTATGATTATTCCACACCAGGGATATATTTCATCACAGTCTGCGTTGCGGATAGAAAACCGATTTTATGGAATGTAGGGGCGGCAACCTGTCGCCCGAATTTATCAAAAATCGGTGCTATTGTTGAAACGGCAATTCTGCAAATCCCAAAACATTATCCTATGATTACCGTGGATAAATATTGCATTATGCCCGACCATATTCATATGATTTTATCTATCAATACCGACAAAGACGGGCGGCAGATTGCCGCCCCTACGGTGTCGACTGTAGTGGGACATATGAAGCGATGGGTGTCAATGCAAATCGGACACTCTATTTGGCAAAAATCGTTTGTTGACCGAGTAATACGCAACGAAAAAGGTTATTATGCCGTATGGGAATATATCGAAAACAATCCCATTAAATTGGACACGTCATACGATATGCCCAATTTTGATAATATGTAAAACATTGGTAAAAACGCAGTGGCGGCTATCAGCCGCCCGTTTTTGTTATGCGTATATTTTCGGGCGGCAGATTGCCGCCCCTACATTATGGTACATAGCCAATAGATAATCCCATAAATCACACTCGCGACGGTGCCGAAGACGATGACGGGACCTGCGATGGTGAACATTTTAGCACCAACGCCTAATATAAACCCTTCTGCTGCTGTCAATGTAGGACACAGTAAATTGCTATTGATGTTGACATTTTATAATCATTATACTAACTATTATATTGTCAACTAAAAAGACTCATTTAAGGAGCAAATATATGAACCAAAATCCCTTTAATTCCGCATGTTGGATAGGAACGCAAAGTGGCTGTGAGTCCCCTATAATTATGAAAAAATTCCACCTAGACAAACTTCCGGAAAGTTCCGTGCTCTATATAACCTCACTTGGCTTTTTTGAAGCCCGTGTAAACGGAAAAAAAGTAACAGAGTATAAGTTTTTGCCTGTTCAAACCGATTTTGAAAAAAGAAAAACCGAGAATTTTTTGTACCCTATTCACGATGAGTTTACGCATAGAGTGTATTACTACGAATTCAATGTAAAAAGCTTATTGGCGCCAGGCGAAAACACTCTTGAAATACATCTTGGAAACGGTTGGTATCATCAAAGCGAACGCAATATCGAGGGAGATATGCGGTTTGCTACCGATTTAAAGACGATATACAGACTGGATTGCGATGGTGTTTCAATCAATTCTGATGGATGCGAGCTTTGGCGCGAAAGCGAAATCCGATACAACAATCTTTTTACAGGAGAGGTTCACGACAAAACATTTGTAACGGAAAGGGAAGAAAAAGTTGATGTTTTCCCTGCGCCGGAAACGCTTGTTTGCAAGGCGATCGGCACGCCGGATAAGATTATAAGAACGATTACACCTACCCTTATATGTACAAAAGACGGCAAAAATGTATATGATGTAGGCGAAAACATAAGTGGCGTTGTTCGTGTCTATACAAAAGGGCAGCGCGGTGAGAAGATTATTTTAACCTTTGCAGAAAACTTAAACGATGATCTTTCCCTGGATTACAAGTCCACCGGTGTGGACTACACCTGTCGTTCAGGTTGTTCCCAGTTGATGCGTGATACATTTATTTGCAGTGGTAATGAAGAAATTTTTGAACCTAAATTTGTTTGGCATGCGTTCAGATATTTTGATATAGAGGGTTCTGCTGACAAGCTTGAGGTTCTGGTTGTTCATAGCGACTGTGATATTACTTCCAGTTTTAGCAGCAGTAGTGAAGGTCTTAATTTCTTGTATGATGCATTTATCAGAACACAGCTTGACAACATGCACGGAAGTATTCCCTCCGATTGCCCTCACAGAGAGCGTTTAGGCTATACAGGGGACGGTCAGCTGTGCGCGAAACCTGCAATGCTGTTTTTGGACACCAGGGAATTTTACAGAAAGTGGATGCAGGATATTTTAGACTGTCAAGATATTAAGAGTGGTCACGTGCAGCATACGGCCCCATTTATGGGTGGCGGAGGCGGTCCGGGCGGCTGGGGTTGTGCGATCATTTTTGTGCCGTTTGAGTTTTACAAGCAGTTTGGTGAAACAGAAACACTGTCCGCCTACTATGAGCCGATGCGCAGATGGATAGACTATCTTAAAACAAGGCTTGAAGGCAACCTTATTACAAGTGAAGAAAGGGATGGATGGTGTCTGGGTGACTGGTGTACTCTTGAAAAATTAGAAATGTCGGCTGCCTTTGTGAATACCTGCTTATTTGTAAAAGCTTTGCGCATCTTTTCCCGCATTACAAAAATTCTTAACAAGAGCGACGATTTATGTTCTCTTGAAAAATTGGATCAGGATTTATGCGATGCGATAAAGATGAACTTTCTTTCCGCTGATGGTCACTACTGTAACGGCGCTAACGGAGCCGACCTTTTTGCCTATGATATCGGACTTTTAAGCGATGCTGTTATGGATGAGGTCGCAAACAGTTACAAACGAAACGGGTGTATCAACACGGGAATATTAGGAACTCCTCTGCTGTTTGATGCGTTGTTTGCAAAGGGACTGCCCGACATTGCCCTTTCTCTTTATGAGAGTGAAATATTAGGTTCTTTCCTTTATATGAAGCGTCGTAATGCGACTACCCTTTGGGAAACATGGGATGGGAAAGCATCCCATAACCATCCGATGTTCGGCGCTTGTGTGAGCCACCTGTTTACCTCTATTTTGGGCTGCACGCAACCCGAAGATTGTTTTGGATACAAAAAGGTTGTAATTAAACCGCAGTTTCCGCAGGGGCTGGACTTTGCAAAGGGAGAACTTAATACCGTAAACGGAAAAATCAAACTTTCCTATAAGAGAACAGGGGATTTTGTTTCTTATGATATTAAGATAGCAAAAGCGATTGAGGCAAGCTTCACTCTTGGAAATGCTTCCTTTCCGCTTAATTCCCAAAATCCCCGCTATGCGGGAGAAAACTTCGAAGTCCAGTTTGATGTTCTTTAATGAAAAAAGCTTGACCGATTTGGTCAAGCTTTTTTATACGGCGGGAGCAAGCCCTGCCCTGCGTTTTAGAATAGTGTTGTTATCCAATAAATCAAACCATATACCACACTCGCCACCGTGCCGTAGACGATGACGGGGCCTGCGATTGTGAACAGCTTCGCTCCGACGCCCATTATATAGCCCTCTTTTTTAAACTCAATGGCTGAAGATACGATTGAGTTTGCAAAGCCCGTTATTGGAATTATACTGCCGCCGCCTGCAAACTTCCCAATTTTATCATATACACCAAACGCCGTCAGCGACGCGCCCAGCAAAATCAAAATTACAGGTGTGATTATTTTTACATCGTTTGCGCCCGCACCGAGCATACCTGCAATGTCCGTTATTCCCTGCCCCAGCATACAAATAAGCCCTCCGACAATAAACGCACGTATACAGTTTTTGAGTATTGGCGAATTGGGCGTTTTTTTCTTTACATATTCATTATAATTCGATCTGTCTATCATAAAATTCAAAGCCTCCCGATTTCATTAATATTTTAACGCTTGATGTTCAAAATATTCATTGGGAGGTTTTTATTTTGCTTGACATTGTTTTTTTATTTTGCGTTTACTCGTTCTTTGGCTGGGTCGTTGAGGTTGTATTTTTTTATATTAAAACCAAAAAAATACAAAAACGCGGTATTCTTTCCGGGCCTTACTGTCCTTTATACGGATTCAGCCTCGCGGTATGTACCGAAATGATGAAAAATACTGATAATTTGTTTTTTGAATTTATAATCTGCGCGCTTGTTTGCACAGCATTTGAATTGATAACGGCAATTATATTTGACAAAATGCTTTTTAAACCTATGTGGGATTATTCGGGATGTAAATATAACTTACACGGGTATATTTGCCTTAAATATTCTATTATATGGGGTGTCACGGCACTTTTATGCGTGCACCTTCTTAATCCGATATTGCTACAAAGCGGGTCATCGTTTTTTATAATAACAAAAACCGTAGCCAGTGTTGGAATCATATATTTTATGGCAACAGATGTTTTAACAAAGGTTAAAGCCTGACATTTTTTCACCTCAACTTACCAAGTAAATATAATGGTTAGTGGAGGTGTAAAATGAGTGAAATTGTACTAATGGCATTACTTGCAACGCTCGGAACGTGGTTTCTCACAGCTCTTGGGGCTGCAACAGTAGTGTTTTTTAAGTCACCCAATCCTAAAGTACTTAATTTAATGTTGGGGTTTGCATCGGGTGTTATGATAGCGGCAAGCTTTTGGTCGCTTTTGCAGCCTGCAATCGAAAGAGCTGAAGCTACGTCCGAAATTCCTCCGTATATTGTTGCAACTGTAGGATTTGTTTCGGGTGCAGTATTTATGTGGATATCCGACAAGATAGTAGGATTATGTCAAACAAAGACTTATATGCCCGTAAAACGTCCGAATGAACGGCTTAACCGAATTATAATGCTTGTATTATCAATAACTCTGCACAACATTCCTGAAGGACTTGCAGTGGGCGTTGCATTCGGAGCGCTTCGCAGCGGTAATATGTCAGCCGAGGGGATTATGGGTGCAATAACCATTGCAATAGGCATAGGTCTTCAGAACTTTCCTGAAGGTGCTGCGGTATCGCTTCCTCTCCGACGCGAAGGATATTCACGCAAAAAGAGTTTTCTGCTCGGTCAGGCATCAGGTGCGGTCGAACCGATAGCTGCGGTTATCGGCGCTGTTTTGGTGGTTTACATCGAAGCGATACTCCCCTACGCACTTTCGTTTGCAGCAGGTGCTATGATTTTGGTTGCAGTGCACGAGCTGATACCCGAATGTCAAAAAAATCAAAGCACGCAGCCGTATTTTGCAACAATGGGAATAATACTGGGATTTGCAACAATGATGCTGCTTGACGTAATGCTGGGATAATAAAAAAGAGCCGTTAGGCTCTTTTTTATTATATAATTTAGTTTTCCATACCCGTCTGAAGAACAAATTTCTTAGGTTTTTCTACAATTCTTGTAAGCGCTCTGAAAGCTGTGCGGTGGTCATAATAACGTTCGATTTCTACTTCGTTTTTGCCGAACTCGTTAAATACGTCAAGAGCCATCTTATAAGCAACTGAATCATGTCCGATACATTTTTCTTTCATATACTCAGCAACGCCATCAAAAAGCTGAGTTGCCTTTAAAAGAAGTCTCCACGAAACTGTCTGCGGACGTGTGGGCATCTGCATATGCTGCTCACAGATCTCTTTAAGCTGCTGTGTATACTCTTTTACATTGTCAAATGCAGCAAGTCTTTCGGGGTCGTAATATTTCGAAATTGAAAGATCCTTTGAACACTCGCCCGACATATAGGGAAAATCAAATATTTCGCTTAACTTTTTGAGATATGCATAAGCCTGTTTCCAGTCCTCGCCGTAAGCGTGTGAGAAATAGTCCTCGAGGACTTCCTCATAATTGCATTCACGGTTTACAAGAGTTTCTGCAAAGATATAGATTGCAAAGCCATTGGGGAAAAAGCTTCTCTGTGAGCCGTCTTCAACAAAGCCGTCAATACCCATATATTTAAGGCCGCGGATATCCTCATAAATACGGCGGGCAATATAAATGCCTGTGGGGTCTTTATACTGATGCAGCCAGAAGTGATACTCATACGAGAAAGCAGGTCCTGTCCAGTTTTTCTGCCACTCTTTTAAAAGTGAAAGGTTTTGTTCTGCTGTTGCGGGTGTTTCCCAATCGTTACGTACATATTTCTGCGGTGCGGGAACTACCGTATTCTCATTGATACTTGAGCTATATGAACGTGTGATAGGTGCATAGAGAAGTGAAAAACGCTTGGGGTTTGTGATTGTCACCTTTTCGGGCGGGAACATTGTGTCAACATAAGCTATAAACACAATTCTTGTTTCAAGGCCCTTAGCTGTGAGCTTTTTGTCGAGTTCGTTCATTATCATAAGATAGTAATCACTCGGCGGAAGCTTTTTACATTCGTCACACTCGCAATGGTTACGAGTACCATCAGCAAGCCAAACGTGAAGATAATCAACATTTTTATGGCTTTCAGCATAGTTAACTATACCGTCTGTCATAATATCGCGAACCTTGGGGTTTGACATACAAAGATTTGTATTAAGCGGAACACCGCGCCATGTTCCTCTGACACCGTTAATTTCAGCAAGATAGCCCTTTTGCTCGTCCGAAAGCGGAAAATCGCTTACCTTCCAGCCGTCTGTTGACGGGATACCAAAGGGGTCAGCAGTCCAACCGTGACCCATATCATGAAATTGAAGACCGCGCTTTGCAATTTCAACCTCGCACTGACGCTTCCACTGTAAAACCTGGTCATAAGTAACAGGCTCAGCTACACGGTTTGCCTCGTTATATCTATGCGCATAATATGAGTTATAATATGTAAACGGAATATCAAACTCAATCATATAAACGTTGATTTCCTGCTTTGCATAAAAATCAATTGTTTCGAGCATACATGTCTGGCTCTCTGCGCCTTCGTTACAATGACCGCGGAAGCGATGGTCAGCCTTTTTATGATATTTTGTAGCAACGATATTCTGCATAGGAACATGATCGCCGTCAACACCGGGGTAAAGCCAACGGCAGCCGTTCAAACGCAAAAAGCGATACACAGCAAATAAAACACTTCTCGGGTTAGAACCCGCAAGAATACCGCCGCATTCTGTTGTGTCGATATGTACGATATCGTCAAGAAGAACGTCATCTGCCTCGTTTTCGAGACCAAATTCTTCTAAAAATCCAAGACGAAAGCCTTCCTTTGCATTGGGGTCAACCGCAATCTCGATATCGCCGCAATCAGGCATCATCATACGAAGATATTTTTTAAGTTCTTCTGCCGCAAAAACAGCGACATTGTCAAAGTGCATTAAGTTAATCTTATACATTTTTTGCCTCCAATTTTATGGTTACAAATATCATAACCTAAATAATAATTTAAATCAAGTTTTTTTGTTTTATCTCTGTATATTCTTCTTCAAAAGCATTCTCAGCTATTATGATTGAATCATAATTTGGCAAATAGATTTCTGATAACGATTCGCATTCATAAAAAGCATATTCACCTATTTGAGTTACGGAATCAGGTATAACAACATACGAAAGCGAAGAACAACTTTCAAAAGCACTGTCAGGTATTATTGTTACGCCTTCGGGAATAATTATAGCTTCAAGGCGCTTACAACCCATAAAAGCTTCGTCGCCTATTTCAACAAGCGTTTTGGGCAACTCAATTGATTCAAGTGAAAAACAATCTTGAAAAGCACAATCATCTATTACTTCGATATTTGAACTAAGCGTTACTTTTGAAAGCAAGCGACAATCGTAAAAAGCATCGTTACCAATAGCTTTAACAGTATCCGGAATTGTTATAGATTTTAAATATGTAATATTTGAAAAAGCAAACGATGATATTGAAACTACTGTTTTTCCGTCGATCGTCTGTGGAATTACAACATCGTCAGTCAAATTCAAAATGCCCGGATTATATGCAACTATTTCAACGCCACCCGCTGTTTGCTCTACATCATAGTTACTGTCGAGATTTAAACCTATAAAACCACCGAGAAATACAAACACAATAGCAACACAAGCTATAGTTGTTTTTAAAATTTTTGGAGTTTCTGTCTCTTGATAAGTTTGTTCCAAAACAAGATCGGCAATTGAAATTCCAGGTGCATTTTTGGCATACTTATACAAAGTGTTAAATGTATTAAACTTTAAAAATAATGATATATAAATTAAAATCAGTATAGCTGAAATAAAAAACACATCATGACTGTAATAAAACATACACAAAAACAAAAGCCAAACAGCCGAAAAGCAAGCTGTTAAAATAATTCTTTTTGAAAGAGTTTTTTTAGCAACGACGTTTACCTTATGTTCGTTTTCATTTGAAAGTATGTCACTTATTTGTTTTGCAATTTCGTCCTTTGGAAATAAACGACGATTTTTACTTTTGATAAAACTGCTTACAGCAAACATTACAGCACCTAAAAAGAAAAACGCAAGCACAAATAAATTTGGTACATCAATCATGTATACAGCAGCAAAAACAACCATTAATATTATCGAAATTACACGCAACCATGTTGATAATGGACTTGGCTTGTTCTCTAAAAAAATGGGGTTTGGTGTGTTAAAAGTATTTAATCTCTGTCCGCAGTATTGACAAAAAGTGGAGCCGTCTTCATTAGCTTTTCCGCATTTAAAACAAAACATTTTTACCTCCAATTATTAAAGGCGAAGAGCGTTTTTATGCCCTTCGCCATAAGTATTAATCACAGCACGGATCGGCTTTTTTAGCGGGTTTGGGTAACTCTTTAATAGGATCGGTAGTATCACCAAGACCTGAAGTTTCAGAAAAGATTACGTTTGATTTTGTCATATCAACAGCATCGCTCGGAATAATGATTTTTGATGCTCTGCCGTCTGACATTGCAACAAGCGCTTCATATTTTTTGATTTCAAGAACTGCTGCATCAACACCTGCGTTTTTGAGTTCACGAAGACCGTCAGCCTCTGCCTTTTTTGAAAGGAAGATAGCTTTAGCCTCACCTTCAGCGCGAGCAATACGTGCATCACGCTCACCTTCTGCTGCAAGAATCATTGCCTGCTTATCACCCTCTGCGCGAGTGATTGCTGCAGCCTTATGTCCTTCAGCCTGAAGCAAGGTCTCACGGCGGTCACGCTCTGCCTTCATCTGCTTTTCCATTGCATTCTGAATTTCAGCAGGCGGGATAATGTTCTTAAGTTCAACACGATTTACCTTGATGCCCCATTTATCAGTTGCTTCATCAAGAATCTCTGTCATTTTAGCATTGATTGTATCACGCGATGTAAGAGTACCGTCAAGTTCAAGCTCACCAACGATATTACGAAGGGTTGTTGCAGCAAGGTTTGAAAGAGCAGAAATAGGATTAACTGCACCGTATGCATAGAGCTTTGCGTCATAAACTGCATAGTAGATAACGGTGTCAATCTGCATAGTTACGTTATCTTTTGTAATAACGGGCTGAGGCGGTGAATCAAGCACCTGCTCTTTAAGCGTTACCTTTTTTGAAACACGCTCAAGAAGCGGAACCTTGATATGAAAACCTGCAGTCCATGTTGTTTTGTATTTTCCAAGAAATTCTATTACATATTCGTGCGCCTGCGGAACAATTTTCACATTCGCTAATATGATAAGCAAAACAACAACTACGATTGAAATGATAAATGGCATCATTTTTTATTTCTCCTTTAAAAGTATTTATTTAATTATATCAATTAGAATATTTAATGTCAATTAATAAATAAAACAGACTATGATAGCATAGTCTGTTTTGAATTTAATATAGTTTTGCGCCGGCGGGAATACGGTTGCTTACCATTAAGAGATTGAGTTTTTCCTCACCCTCTTCGCTATGAATAGCAGAAAGGAGCATTCCGTTCGACTCAATACCCATCATCGCACGTGGCGGAAGATTTGTTATTGCAATAAGTGTTTTACCGATAAGCTCCTCGGGGTCGTAATATGCACGGATACCGCTTAAGATGGTGCGGTCGGTGCCTGTACCGTCATCAAGTGTGAACTGAAGAAGCTTTTTTGATTTTTCGACTGCTTTACAGTCCTTTACCTTAACTGCTCTGAAATCGGATTTTGAGAATGTTTCAAAATCAACAAATTCTGCAAACAAAGGTTCGATTTCCACCTTTGAAAAGTCGATTGTTTCAGGAACTTCTTCCTCTACATCAACAACTTTTTTAGGTGCGTCAAGCGGTTTCATTGTGGGGAAAAGAAGCACGTCACGGATCGATGCGCTATCAGTAAGAAGCATAACAAGTCTGTCAACACCAAAGCCAAGACCGCCTGTTGGCGGCATACCGTATTCGAGCGCTGTAACAAAGTCATAGTCCACCTTTGCGGTAGTATTCGGGTCTTCTTCCCTCTTCTTTGCAACCTGTTTTTCAAAGCGGTCACGCTGGTCAATCGGATCATTAAGCTCACTGAATGCGTTACCATACTCAGTTGCGTTTATAAAGTACTCAAAGCGCTCTGTAAATGCAGGGTCTTCGGGCTTACGCTTTGCAAGCGGGCTATTTTCAACAGGATAGTCGTAAATAAACGTTGGCTGGATAAGGTTTTCTTCAACAAAAGCGTCAAACATCTCAACAAGCACAGTGCCCTTTGTTGCATCTGCAGGAACTTCAACGTTTTTCTCTTTTGCGCAGTTACGTGCATCTTCGTCAGTTGCCCACTCGTAGTAGTCACAGCCGCTATACTTTTTAACAGCCTCAGCCATTGTGAGACGCTCCCACTTATCAAGGTTGATTTCCTTGCCCTGATAGGTGATCTGACGGGTACCGCAAACCTTATCTGCAAGAAGCTTATAAAGTTCTTCAACAAGGTCCATCATACCATAGTAATCAGTATATGCCTGATAGAGCTCGATTGATGTAAACTCAGGATTATGCTTGGGGTCCATACCTTCGTTACGGAAGATACGGCCAACCTCATATACTCGATGCATACCGCCGACAATAAGACGTTTTAAATAAAGTTCGGTTTCGATACGAAGGAACATATCCATATCGAGTGTGTTATGGTGTGTTTTGAAAGGACGTGCAGACGCACCGATTTCAAGAGGAACAAGAATTGGTGTGTCAACCTCTAAAAAGCCCTTTGAATCGAGGTAGTTACGGATTTCCTTTAAGATAAGTGAACGCTTAACAAAGGTGTCCTTAACCTCGGGGTTTACGATAAGGTCAATTTCGCGCTGACGGTAACGTGTGTCAAGGTCGCGAAGACCGTGGAATTTTTCAGGAAGCGGCAAAAGTGACTTTGAAAGAAGCTTGATTTCTTGGGTGTGGATTGAAATCTCACCCGTTTTTGTTCTGAAAACAAAGCCCTCAAGACCGATGATATCACCGATATCGAATTTTTTGAACTGAGCGTAACTTTCTTCACCAACATCGTCACGGCGGATATATACCTGAATATTGCCTGTTGAGT
>JAZQDN010000145.1:0-13932 GCA_045546815.1 Eubacteriales bacterium | reverse complement strand
TCCTTAAAATAATCACATTTAGCACTCTTTAACATCGAGTGCTAATATATAATAACAATACTTTTTGCATTTTGCAATAGTTTCCAGCGAAATTTTTAAAATATTTTTTATTTACGACACAATTCGATATATATTTATATTGAAATAATTATTTATGGGTGTTATAATGGTTTAAAATATTATCATTTTTATCTTTAAAAAGGTTGAAAAAGACGCATATGAGAGAAATATTAAAGAGTTTTCCAAAAAGCGAAGGCGAGATGCTTTCAATAAATCTTTGCGGGATGTCATACTGTGACGGCAGCTATAAAATACACCGTAAAAATTCAGAGATACATTGCTTTGAATACATAATTTCGGGAACAGGAACAATAGTTACCGACAAGGGCAAGCTACACCCGCAGGCAGGCGATGTTTACTTTTTAAAGCAGGGCGAGGAACACCTTTATTATTCGGATGCCAAAAATCCGTGGACTAAGATATGGTTTAACATTTCAGGTCCTATTGTTGACAATTTAATTGAACTTTATAACATAAGCGACCAGCGTCTTTTTAAAAACTGTAAGGTTTTTCGGTTGTTTGACGAGTTTAACAAAAACGTTGACAGTCCGATGGACAGAAAATCTATACTTGACTCAAATACTCTTATTTTGCACGAAATCATTCAGGAAATGTCAAACTGCATTTCAAAAAGCAAGGACGATTTTTCCGAGGACGCACAAAAACTAAAAGAATATATAGATGCTAACTACGGAAAAACTATTCGCATTGAAGATCTTGCGGCGCTTATTTTCCGTTCGCAGTCACAGACAATACGTATTTTTAAAAAATACTATGATATGACTCCATATGAATATGCATTAAAACGCAAAATGCAGGTTGCGGAGCATCTGCTGAAAGGAACACGGCTATCCATACGCGAAATTTCAAACGAGCTCGGTTTCAATAATGAGCATTATTTCTCAAGCTGTTTTAAACATCATATGGGGATGACCCCCGGTCAATACAGAAAATAGCAAAAACTCTACAATATGTAGAGTTTTTTGTTTTTGTCTATGATTTTTGGGTTGAATAGTTTTTTAAAAATGGTATAATCGGTATATATAACAAAAAGGCGGAAGTATTATGAACGATTATACAGATGTTTTTGCACAAAACATAAAGCAACGAAGAAAAGAGTTGGATATGACGCAGCGCGAGCTTGCAGAACTTATCGGGTATACCGAAAAATCGGTCAGCAAGTGGGAAAGCGGAAAAGCAATTGCGCCATCGGTTGTACTACCGACTCTTGCAGGCTGTTTAAAGTGCGATATAAACAGTCTTTTTACCAAAAAAACTACGCCAGAGTATTATCTCGGAATTGACGGTGGCGGTACAAAAACCGCGTTTATGCTATGTGACAAAAGCGGAAAAACCGTAAGTGAGGTAACCCTCGGACCGTGTAATCCCGTTGACATAGGTATTTCCCAAACTCTCAATGTGATTGAACGCGGCATTGATGAGGTCTGCAAAAATATTCCTCGCTCAAAAATCTGTGTATACGCAGGTATAGCGGGCGGTATAACGGGAAATAATCAGGAGCTTATAGGCACACTTTTGAGGAGCTGCGGTTTTTTGCGGTACGCAAACGGCAGCGATGCATCAAACGCGGTTTCTCTTGCACTGGGTGATGGTAACGGAACAGCTGTTATTATGGGAACAGGAATTATCGCATTTTCACAGATTGACAAAAAGATAATCAGGCGCGGCGGACACGGATATATTTTCGAGCGCGGCGGAAGTGCGTTTACCATAGGCAAGGATGCAATAAACGCGGCGCTTATGCATCAAGAGGGCTCGGGAGATGCCACAGTTATTACCGAGTATATAAAAAGTAAGTTGAACTGCGACATAGTTTTGGATCAGCTTTCATATTTTTACGAAATAGGCAAAAAAGGTATAGCAGAGTTTGCGCCGATCGTATTTGATGCATACAAGGCAGGAGACGCAGTTGCGTGCACTATACTTGAAAACAATATGAAAGCAGTTGCACAGCTTATCGAATCAGCCCCTATAACCGACCGTGTCGTTATAGTTGGCGGTCTTACACATCAGGCTGAAATTATTTTGCCGATGATCAAGAAAAACTTAAAGCATCCGAACAGATATAAAATTGAAACAAACGGCAACGCACCCGTTTTTGGTGCAGTTGCACTAGCAAAAAAATTATGGAGTGAATAAAAATGTTAAAGACTGAAATGCGAAACAAAAACACAACACACATTGACACAATGACAACAAAACAGATGGTTGAAATAATACAGCAAGAAAACATAAACTCGGTAAACGCTATAAACAGTGAGCTTGATGTGATAGCAAGGGTTATTGATGAGATCTCAAAAAGAATGAGCTGCGGCGGACGGTTATTTTATGTCGGTTGCGGAACATCGGGAAGACTCGGCGTTTTAGATGCATCGGAATGTCCGCCTACATACGGTGTATCAAAGGATGTTGTCATCGGAATCATTGCAGGCGGTGACTATGCATTGCGAAACGCAACAGAGGGCACAGAGGACAATTTTGAGCTCGGCACAGAGGATTTAAAAAAGTTTAATATAACAGAAAACGACAGTGTTATCGGAATATCTGCGGCAGGCGGTGCAAAATACGTGCTTGGCGCTTTTGACCACGCAAAAAAGATGGGCGCGTTTACCGCCTGCATTACAAGCAACCGCGGCACAGCACTTGAAGCAGCGGCGGATCTAGCAATATGCCCCGACACAGCGGCTGAAGTCGTAACGGGTTCTACCCGAATGAAAGCAGGAAGCGCACAGAAAATGATACTTAATATGATATCAACATCGGTTATGATAAAGCAGGGGCACGTATATGAAAACCTTATGATAAACCTCAAGCCGTCTAATGAAAAATTAAAAAACAGAATGATATCGATTGTAAAGGATATTACAGGGGCAAACGATAAAGAGGCGCTTTTACTCTTGGAGAATAATGAATTTAACATCAGAAAGGCAGTTAAATGCCATGAAAACAACAGCAACCGTTAAAACCGAAAACGGTGGACAGGTGTTATACGTAAACGGCAAGGCTGTAAACAGATTATCGTATATGGTATATTACACCGAAAAAGCTTGCTTTGACGATTTTGCAAAAGCGGGATACAAGCTATTCTCGATACCTGTTTTCTTTGGTACAAATACCATATCCGAAGCGACGCATATACCACCACTGGCAAAAGGTATATTCGACGCAGACACACCCGATTACATCGAGTTTGACAAAAATGTGAGAGCGATAACTAACGCTTGTCCCGATGCGTACATATTGCCAAGGGTCAACATTTCACCGAGCAGGGATTGGGAGCTTTCACATCCTGACGAGCTGAACGATACGGGTCGAGAACCGTTTATGGATTGCAGACGGTTTTGCTTTGCATCGGACGTGTGGGCAGACGAGGTTAAAAGAACTCTTAAACTGTTTGTTGAGCACATTGAAAGTATGCCGTATGCAAGCAATGTGATAGGCTATCATCTCGCAACGGGGCAAACAGAAGAATGGATGGCTTTTGATGTGAAAGGCTCACAAGGCTTGCGTTCACGCGAAAAATTTGCGCTGACAGGTATTGAAAACACCGAAGAAAAATATTATGAATTTTTGTCAGATGTTATCGCTGACAGAATATGTGAGTTTTCGCGCTATATAAAAGAGCTGACTGACGGCAGAATGCTTGCAGGTGCTTTTTACGGCTACACCTTTGAGCTTTTAAAGCGCGGCAAAGGGCATTATTCGTTAAACCGTGTGCTCGAGTGCCCCGAGGTTGATTTTTTGTGCTCACCTATTTCATATGCAGCGGGCAGAAAAGAAGGGCGCGACCACGGGTATCTGTTGCCGATATCGAGCGTCCAGAATGCAGGCAAGCTGTATTTTGCCGAAAACGACACGCGGACTCATATATCAAGACCGCCAAACGATTTACCATTCTATAACAGTCCTGTATGGTACGGTCCCGATTATGAAACGACCGTAAACATTATGAAAATGCACTTTGCAAAAGCAGTGACACGCGGGCACTCCGCCTGGTGGTTTGATATGTGGGGCGGTTGGTTTAAAGACGACAGATATATGGAGCTGTTGAAAAAGATGCATTCAATCGCCGATGAAAGTATCAGGATGAGCATGAAAAGTGCGGCAGAGGTCGCGGTTTTTGTTGATGAAAAGTCGATTTTTAATTTACAAGACAGTGGCCTTGTATACAAAAACGTTGTATACAGCATAAGAGAGGTACTCGGCAAAGCGGCAGTACCGTATGACATATATCTTGCAAGTGACTTTGAAAAAGTAAAGCATCGCTACAAAGCAATAATCTCGCTTGTACCCTTCCCCACCGATTTATCAAAGAAAATAAAAGCAGATTTTCTTTTGGAAATAACAGAAAAAAATTATGATATAACACACACGGAGCTGACTGATTTTTATAAAACCGCAGGAGTACATATTTACTGCGACAAGCAAGCGGTTATATACGCAAACGAAAGCTATTTGTTTTTCCACGCAGCAGAAGACGGAAAACAAAACATACGCTTACCGGGTGAAAGTGATTTGATTGAAGCTTTTTCAAAAGAAAAATACAGCGGGCCGTTTGAATGTAAAGTCGGAACGAGCAAGCTATACGAAATTAAAAAGCAGAGCTGATAAAAGCTCTGCTTTATTTTTTGAAAAATCCGATATGGTTATGAGATGACGCCGACATCACAAGTCCGACAAGGCACATACTCGCAAGCATTGACGAGCCGCCGTAGCTGAAAAACGGAAGGGTTATGCCGATAACGGGAAGAAGTCCCAAACACATCCCGATATTCTCTGCCGCCTGAAATAAAAAGACGGCACCGACACCGACACATATCAGCATATCGCCGAAATCACGGCATTTTTTTGCGGTGGTAAATATGCGGATAATTATAAATACCAACAAAGCAATAATCGCGATATTGCCGACAAAGCCGAGTTCCTCGCCGGCGACAGAAAAGATAAAGTCAGTCTGCTTTTCGGGTAAAACGCTGTACTGCGTCTGTATCCCGTTATACAGTCCCGAGCCTGTAAGTCCGCCGGAGCCGAGCGCAATTTTACTCTGTATTGTATGGTAGCCGTAGCCGAGCGGGTCAAGCGACGGGTCATAAACCGCAAGAATACGCATTTGCTGATAATGAGCGAGTTTACTGAAAACAAGCGGGGTTGCCGCCGCAACAAACACAAAGCTGACTATAAAATAAAGCGCATGAAGGCCTGCAGCATACAGCATCAAAATGAAGATAAAGGTGAAAACAAGTGCTGTGCCAAGGTCGCCCTCCATCAGCACAAGACCGAATATTACCGCAAAATGCAGGCAAAGCGGAATTATTGCGCGCGGATGGTTTATATAATTTTTAACTTTTTTCAGGTGCGATGCAAAGGTGACGATAAATCCGACCTTTACAAACTCTGACGGCTGAATACTGATAGGACCGATTATAATCCAGTTTTTATTACCCAGCACCTCTTTGCCGATAATAAGAGTGAGAACCAACGCAAAAATGCAAAGTCCGTATATAACCCACGGAAAGCGTATTAAGTTTTCGTTATCCAAAAACAAAAGGACAAGTATTGCTACAATGCCCATAAGCATTGCGGCGCTTTGCACAATAATAAGTTTTTTTGTACCAAAGCTGTCGGTTGCAGAGGAAATGAGTACAATACCGAAAAGGGACGACGATAAACACAGCAAAAAAAGCAGGATATCAACTTTTTTTATGACATCCCATACAAATAAAAGCACTTTTTTCATATGTTTTACATCTCCTTTCCTCTAATTAATATACATTATATATAAATTATAACCAAATTACAAGACTTAACTTGCAAACGTGAAAATGTGATGTTATAATGTATAGTGCATTATTATAAAATGGAGATGCTATGAAAAAAATTTTAACAAGTCTTGCCGATACTGAAGAGGTCGCAAGAATGCTTGCCAAAAGGCTTGACCGCCCAGCAGTTATTGCTTTTACGGGAGAGCTCGGTGCAGGCAAGACAACTTTTATAAAATATCTGTGCAAACATCTTGGGTTTGACGGCGAGGTCACAAGTCCGACGTTTACGATAATGAACTGCTACGAAGGTCGGCTTCCTATCTATCATTATGATATGTACAGGATACATGGTGCCGACGCACTGTACGACATTGGCTATTACGATTATGAAAGCAGCGGTATTTCGCTTATTGAATGGAGTGAAAACGTGGCAGACGGGCTTGAAGGCGATATAATTCATATCGACCTTAAGTACCACAAAAACGGTAGAATTATTACTATTTCGGAGAATATATAATGAAACTTTTGAGCATTGACGCATCGGGAAAAACCGCAGCGTGTGCCGTGACCGAAAACGGTGTACTGCTTTCAAAAAGCTTTACATCATCAGGTCTTACACACTCGCATACTCTTTTACCGATGATAAACGATATGCTGTCACTTGCGGCAATCGATATTAAAGATATCGATGAGTTTGCGCTCACTGTAGGTCCCGGTTCGTTCACCGGACTGCGAATAGGTGCTGCAACTGTTATGGGGCTTGCGGGCGACAGAAAATGCAGATGTGTACCGACGCTTATGGCAATCGCATATAATTTTACAGACAAAAACGCAATAATCATTCCCGCACTTGACGCAAGGCGCAATCAGGTATATACCGCGGTTTTTAAGTGCGAAAACGGAGTTGTTACACGTCTTGAAGACGACAGCGCGCAGTCTGTTGATGACGTTTGCGAAAAAATCGGCAGTTACTGTACAAAAAACACTGTTTACATAGCAGGCGACGGGGCATATCTTTTTAAAAATGCAGTAAGCGTTTTTTCAAACGTTTTATTTGCGGATGAAAAATTATTATATCCGCAGGGCGATGCAATAGCGTTGGCCGCGGAAAACATACAGCCTGTGGCGGCACAGGACATTAAGCTTTCATACCTGCGTTTATCGCAGGCAGAGCGAGAATTAAAGGAGAAACAAAAAAATGATTAGTATTGGTTGCGACAAGGCAGGAACCCCCTTTGTTGAAAGATTTTGCAAAGAGCTTTCACAAAAGAATATTGAGTACAAAATTCTGTTTGACGGAAAAGAGGACGGTTGCGATTATACCGATGCCGCGTTTGCTGTTGCAAAAAGCGTCGCTTCAAAAGAAAGCGAGCTCGGCATACTCATTTGCGGAACAGGAATTGGTATGAGTATTGCGGCAAACAAAATCAAAGGTGTACGCGCCGCTGTTTGTTCCGACACATTTTCGGCAAAAATGACACGTGTACATAACGACGCAAACATTCTTTGCCTCGGTGCAAGAGTTATCGGCGAGGAGCTCGCTGTTGAAATTCTGAACGCATTTTTATCAGGTGAGTTTGAAAAAGGCGGCAGACACGAGCGTCGAGTAAATAAAATAATTGATGCAGAAAACGGAATTTTTTAAGATATGAATAAAAAATCTCTTAATTCAATTTTAAACAAGCCAGACTATGTACTGTTTATAATTTTGTTTGCATTTCCGCTGATCACTGCTTTTTTTAACATTTGGGCAGCGGTTGCAGAGCTTGTGGTTTCTGTTGTATTTACCGTTCATCGTGTCATTTCAAAAAGAAAGCACAGCGACAAAATCTTTAATTATTTACAGAGTATCACGCTCTATCTTGACGAAGCGTCAAAGGAAAGCCTCACCCGCTTCCCGATGCCCGTTACCCTGCTTAATTCAAAGGGCGATATCATCTGGTACAACGACCTTTTTCACAATATTTTGGAAAAGAACCGTATAACCGAGGTTTTTGGTAAGAATTTTGACGTTATTGCGCCGCAGATCACCATTAACGAAGACATGGTATCCCAAAAGCACGATATCACCTTCATCGGCAGACACTATAATCTGTACATTATGCGTCAGGGAGCAGGTACAAAGGACGATTTTTACTCTGTTTACTGGATTGATGTTACCGACTCGAGAAATGAGTTGCTCAAACTGCGCTCACAAAAGCTGTGTGTTGCATACCTGCTTGTTGACAGCTTTGACGAGCTTCCCTCTTCTGTTGCAGAAATACAGAAATCAATTTTTCTCACACGTGTCGACGTTAAGGTGCGTGCCTTTGTAAAAGCGGTCGGCGGTGTTATGCAAAAGATCGAGCAGGACAGATACCTTGTTTTGTTTGAGCATAAAAATCTGCAGGAGCTTGAACGCGGAAAGTTCAAGATCTTAACCGATGTAAAGGAAGTAATTGTTGACGGCTATCACGCAACGTTGTCAATCGGCGTTGGTTGTGGTGACGGCTCTCCCCTATCTGCCGATGTCAACGCAAGAAAAGCGCTTGATATGGCACTTTCGCGCGGCGGTGACCAAGCGGTTGTATTAAACGGTGAAAAATACAGCTTTTACGGCGGCAACAGTGACAGCGGTCAGCGGAGAAAGCGTGTAAAGGTAAGAATTATTGCAGAAGGCCTTCTTGCCCACGTACAAAGCTCTGACAACGTTATCATCATGGGCCACAAGTTTGCCGACCTTGACAGCATGGGTTCGGCAATCGGTATTGCAAAGTGTGTCCAGAACTTCGGAAAAACACCATACATTATTTATAATTCCAAAGAAACACTTGCAAAAAATATGTATTCCGTGTTTATAAAGGAGCCGGGATATGAAAATATTTTCATCGAGCCCGCGGCGGTTACACGCGTTATTACAGACAACTCGTTACTTATTGTTACTGATACACATAACAAAGAATATATCGAAAGTGAAAAGCTACTGTCAATGTTTAAAAAAGTGGTTGTTATTGACCACCACAGAAAAACAGTTCAGAACGCAATTGAAGATACCGTTATCAGCTTTCACGAGCCCAACTCGTCCTCTTGCTGTGAAATGGTAAGCGAGCTGTGCGAAAGCATACCGCATCTGCGGCTTTCACGACACGAGGCAAATGCGCTTATGTCGGGCATTTTCCTTGACACAAAAATGTTTACAGAAAGAACAAGTGCACGTACTTTTGAAGCAGCGGCATTTCTTAAAAAGCAGGGTGCTGACACTGCTGAAGTAAAGTCTTATTTCAAGAACGATATCGAAAGCTACAAAAAGCAGATTGATATTATTTCCGAAGCAGAGATAGTTGACGGAAAATATGCAATATCCGTATGGCGAGAGGCACAGTTTGACGGCATTAAGCTGATTGCTTCAAAGGCGGCAGATGAGATGCTCAATCTAAGCGGTGTTGAGTGTTCATATGTTATATATCCTGAGGACAACGACGCACATATTTCTGCAAGAAGCAACGCTCACGGAAACGTTCAGCGTCAGCTTGAGCGGATGGGCGGCGGCGGTCACAGAAATGCGGCAGGTGCACAGCTTGAAAACACATCTGTTGACGATGCATATAATATGCTGTTAGAAATATTAAACAACCCCGAAAGTGAGGAAAAGATAAATGAAAGTAGTTCTACTTGAAGATGTTAAAGGCAAAGGTAAAAAAGGCGATACCATCAACGTATCAGACGGCTACGGCAGAAACTTTTTGATTGCGCGCGGTCTTGCAATTGAGCCCAACGCACAAATTTTAAACGATTTTGGCGGCAAGGCTTCGGCACAGCAGTATAAAATTGACACAGAAACTGCAGCAGCAAAAGAAAACGCCGCAAAGCTTGAAGGAAAGACATTTGAAATGTCTGTTAAAGGCGGCGATTCGGGTAAACTGTTTGGCAGCATTACCGCAAAGGAAATCGCGGAGTTTATCAACGCCAAAACAGGAATTACGGTTGATAAAAAGAAAATTGACACAGAAACTATCAAAGCATTCGGCGCATACCCCGTTACTGTTAAGCTCTACAAAGGAATTTCAGCAAAAATAACTATTAATGTTGTAAAGGAAAAATGAGTTTAGATGGAACTTAATGACCTTAAAAAAATACCTCACAGTATTGAGGCAGAGCAATGCATTATCGGCTCGGTGCTTATCGACCCTGCCTGCATAAATGAAATTGCCGACAAGCTGTCACCCTCACATTTTTACATTGACAAATACGCTAAAATTTATGAGCAGATGCTCAATATGTTTTTATCAAACAAAAGCATTGATTTTGTGACGGTGCTTGAGGCGGTAAAATCACTTGGCATTTACGATGAGCAGGAAGGCAAGCGTGTGCTTTATGAGATGACACAGCTTGTTCCGAGCACCAAAAACATTGCGGAATATTCGAAAATCGTAATTGAAAAGTCAAGCCTACGCAGGCTTATTGAAGCGTGCGCCGACATTACGGAGCAATGCTATTTACAGAGCGCGGAAACCACAGATATTCTTGATATGGCAGAAAGCCGCATATATGAAATTATGCAGAGCAGAACCAACACTTCCCTGACGCATATCAAAAGTGCGATTATTGACAGCTTTGACAAAATCAATAAAATCGCGAACGACAAGGATGCGTTTATCGGTCTGCAGACACGCTATACCGAGATCGACCATATGCTGTCGGGGCTTGGAAAGAGTGACCTTGTTCTTATTGCGGCGCGACCCGGTGTCGGTAAAACATCGTTTGCGCTTAACATTGCACAAAACATCGCTCTTCAAAAGCCAAAAAAGACAATTGCGGTATTCTCGCTTGAAATGTCAAACGACCAGCTTGCAAACAGAATGCTGTCGGCACAAAGCGGCATTAACAACACGAAGTTCAGAAACGGCACCCTAACCGATGACGATTGGGTAAACCTTGCGCAAGCATCGGTTGTTTTGTCTGATACAGACGTATACTTTGATGATACGGCAGGTATTACCGTTGCACAGATGAAGGCAAAGCTCAGACGTCTTAAAAAGCTTGACCTTATTATAATCGACTATCTGCAGCTTATGTCAGGCGGCGGAAGGTATGAAAACCGTACAACCGAGGTTGGCGCGATCTCACGTGCACTTAAAATTATGGCAAAAGAATTTAACGTGCCCGTTATCTGTCTTTCACAGCTTAACCGTGAAACAGAAAAGACAAAGCAAAAACCGCAGCTTTCCAACCTTCGTGAATCGGGCTCGATTGAGCAGGACGCTGACGCAATTTTGTTCTTATGGAAAGAAGACGACAGCGAAGAAAACCAGGGCAGCATTCAGGTTGTAAAGTGCGATGTTGCAAAGAACAGACACGGTCCTGTGGGCTCTGTTGACCTTGCATGGAATCCCGATATTACCCGCTTTACAAACATTGCTAAAATGTAATGCTGTACGAAAAAGTTTACAATTCAATAGTTGAAAAATCACTCATTTGCGAAGGCACGACCGTTATATGCGCTCTGTCGGGCGGAGCAGACTCTGTTTGTCTTACCGACATTATGTGGAAATTAAAAGACAGGCTTGGTATTACCGTTGAGTGCGCACACGTAAATCACAACCTACGAGGCGAGGAATCTGACGGTGACGAAAGATTTGTCACAGAGTTTTGTAAAGCACGCGGCATTAAGCTTTATAAAACAAGTGTCGATGTTATGTCGCTTTCAAAAGGCAGAAGTCTTGAAGAAACGGCCCGTCAGGCAAGATATGATTTTTTTGACAGTCTTACCAAAGACAGCAATGCTGTTGTTGCTACAGCGCACACGCAAAACGATAACATCGAAACGTTTTTTATAAACCTTGCGCGCGGCAGCGGAGCAAAGGGGCTGTGTGGAATACCGCAGGTACGAAATAAATTTATCCGTCCTCTATTGGACATTAAACGCTGTGAGATAATCGAGCATTTAAAATCGCAAAAGCTTATGTTTTGTGTTGACAGTACAAATATGCAGACAGATTATCTGCGGAATTTTATACGGCACAACATTATAAGCGAGTTTGAAAAACGAGAGGATATTGATATTTACAAGGCGGTCGGGCGCGCAATCGAAAACATTAAGCGCGATGAAGCCGCGCTTGATACAATTGCAGGCGGTATTGACTGTTTTGATAAAAACGAATTATCAAAGCTTCCGGAGGCTGTTCTTTACAGAGTTGTCTCAAAAAAGCTGCGAAGTGATTTTTGCATTACACTCGACAGTCTGCATTTTGACAGCGTAAAACTGCTGATTTTAAAAGAAAACGGCGCAAAAGTGCAGATACGCGGTAATATTTTTGCGAGAATCCGAAACAATGAGCTTGAGTTTTTTGAGCAAAAAAGCAAACCGCAGGACATACAGAAACTGAATTTCGGGCAAAATGTTTTTCTTGAGAGCACAGTTTTAATTAAAAAAACAAAAGAAATTTACAGTACTTTAACAAAAGCCTCGATAAATTATGGTAAAATCAAAGGAGATTTATATGTGCGCACCCGTCGGGATGGCGATGTATTTTACAGTGCCAGACGCAAATGCACATCCAGCCTTAAAAAGCTTTTGTCAAACGACAAGATATTACCTGAAAAGCGAGACAGTCTTTTAGTTATTTGCGACAAAAACGGCATTGTTTTTGTGCAGGGGTACGGTGTTGACAAACGTTATTCAGCAAAAGCTGATGATGAAAATATTATAAGCATTGAAATTAAGGATGAAAAGCAAGGGGAAAAATTATGTTAAACGATATTGAAAAAGTTTTGGTTTCTGAAGACGAGCTTAAACAAAAAGTTGCCGAGATGGGCGCACAGATCTCAAAGGACTATGAAGGTAAGAATCTGCTTGTTATATCAGTACTCAAGGGTGCGGCGGTATTTATGTCGGACATTATAAGGAAAATTACCATTCCCTGCCAGATAGACTTTATGGCAGCATCAAGCTACGGCGCAGGCACATCTTCAAAAGGAAGCGTAAAAATACTTAAAGACCTTGACATAGATGTTACGGGATTTGACATACTTATAGTTGAGGACATTCTTGATAGTGGAATTACACTTTCAAACATTATCAAGCTGCTTGAATCGAGAAAAGCAAAGTCGGTAAAGGTTTGCACACTGCTTTCAAAGCCTGCAAGAAGAAAGGTTGAGATTCCCGTTGCTTACGAAGGTTTTGTAGTACCTGACGAGTTTGTTGTGGGCTACGGTCTTGACTATGCCGAACTATACAGAAACCTCCCCTTTATAGGCGTACTTAAAGAAGAAATTTATTCATAAATATAAATATTCCGCGATAGGTCGCGGAGAACGGAGAGTATTTTGAAAAAGAGAAAGAACTTAAGCGGATTGATATATATTGCGCTGTTGGTTATTATTGCTATTTTAATCTACACAACAATATCGTCATCCTCGAAACCGAAAAAAGTAAGTTACAGCGAGCTGCTCAACTATTTTGAGACGGAGCAGGTGGCGGAATTTAAGGTTGTGGGATACAACGTTACTTGCAAATTAAAGGACAACACCGTTGTTACTCACACACTCCTTTCATATCAGACTTTTGAAGATACGGTTATTGAAAAATATGCAATACCGCAAAATCTTAAGTTTGACTTGAGTGAAGGTTTTACAATTCCTTGGTGGGTAGTACAGTTTTTACCCATCGTAATAATTATTGTAATCACCGTTGTCGGCTACTATTTGCTATCAAAGCAAATGGGAGGCAAAGGCGGCGGCTTTGCAAAGGCTCGTATACGTATGGGCAACGAAGAAAAGAGCAAAAAAACATTTTTGGATGTTGCGGGCGCTGACGAGGAAAAGGCAGAGCTTGAAGAGATTGTTGATTTTCTTAAAAACCCCCGAAAGTATATTGATATGGGTGCAAGAATACCCAAGGGCGTGCTTTTGGTGGGCCCTCCCGGAACAGGTAAAACACTTCTTGCAAAGGCTGTTGCAGGTGAAGCAGGTGTTCCCTTCTTTTCGATTTCGGGATCTGACTTTGTTGAATTATACGTTGGTGTCGGTGCATCGCGTGTACGCGACCTGTTTGACCAGGCAAAAAAGAACAACCCATGTATCGTATTTATTGATGAAATTGACGCGGTCG
>JAZQDN010000144.1:0-4123 GCA_045546815.1 Eubacteriales bacterium | reverse complement strand
AGAAATTGTTCTACTTTCTTATTAAACTTTTCTTCGGTAGGCATAAACATACAGTGTTTGTAAATCTCATATGTTTGTAAAATATCGTTCTTGTGAGTTAATTCTATTAGGTTCATTGCACGCACCTACAAATTCTTATTTATCGGTTAGTTGTATTATAGCATAACCCGACTAACAAATAAAGACAATATTAAAAACACCCGTAGTTTAAAAACCTACGGGTGTTTTCGTATCTTGTTGTACCGTCCTTAAGAGTGCAACCCTTTTTATTTTTCATTAGTCTGATTATATGTCGGGAAAAGCTCGCGCCACACGTCTGTGTGCGCCTCGCAGTCAAGATAGTGCGCAAACTTTGCGTTTTCCCGCTCGGTTGCGCCCTCACAGCACGCTTTTGCAATAGTCTTAATATATCTTTCCTTAACCGAGAGGCAGAACTCGTGCCAGCCCTTTTTCCACTCGCCGTTTTTAAGCTCTGTATTTCTTTTATTAAACTCATCTAATATTTTTTGCTTGTCGCCGCCCTTTGCAAGCGCGATACCCGCCCCGCAGTTTATTATCGGCACAAGCTCGATCTCGTTTGACTTTGTATCATATTTTACCGCAAGAGATGTGTCCCAGCTGTCGTCAACAGAGGATATATCCGACTTTACAAAATGAAAGTTGCCCTGACCGTAGAGTATGTGACAGCCGTTATAGTTTTCATAACAGCCGATGCAGTGCGAGTGCTGACATAAAACCATATCCGCGCCGCTCTTTGCCATCGCCCGAGCCGCCTTTAACAGCCGCGGTGACGGATAACGGCAATGCTCCTTACCGCCGTGGTAAATAACAATAACCCTGTCATTTTGCGCCTTTGCATCACGTATATCCTCGAGAGTGTCGTACTCATCATAGGGACGCGCGCCCATTCTGTCGTCAAGCGCATACGAATACTCGTGCTCGCAAACGGCAATTATGCAAACGCGCTCGCCGTCCTTTTCGATAACGAGATTTTTTCGGCTGTCGTTATAGTTATCGCCAAAGCCCGTATACTCTATGCCCGCGTCCTGCAAACGCTTTTTTGTGTCCAGAACGCCCTTGATGCCGTAGTCAAAAAAGTGATTGTTGGACACACCGACATAGTTTACGCCGATTTGCTTTAGTATGTTTGCGGTGTTTTTATTACACTTAAGCGGCGGACCGAACTTTTTTATTGCTGTGTCGCTGTCTGTGATTGCGCACTCAAGATTTACAAAATTAATGTCGTTATTTTCAAAAAGACCGAGTGTGTCGTTAAAAAGCGTATCAATATTGCCTTGTTCAAAAAGCGGATCGGTAATCGTGGTCGGGCTGAAATCGCCCAGCAGTAATGCCTTCATAGCGTTCTCCTTTTATATAAACTGACATATCAGCATCGCGATAAACACCGCGGGCAGCAGGTTTACCACCTTGATTTTTGTAAGCCCTAACATATTAAGTCCGATTGCCACAATAAGCAGTGAGCCGACGCAGGAAAGCTCGTTTACAACGTGCTCTGTAAGGTAGGGCGCGATAAGCGTCGACGCGAGCGCAAGCCCGCCCTGATACAAAAACAGCATAACGCCCGAAAGCGCAACGCCGATGCCGAGCGTTGTCGCCATTATAAGACAGGCAACGCCGTCCACCACCGCTTTTGCATAAAACGAGGTGTGGTCGCCGCGTATACCCGCATCCATTGCGCCCGTTATCGCCCACGCGCCGACACAAATGAGCAGTGTCGCCGACACAAACCCCTCGCCAAAACGGCTTTCCGAGTTTTTTGTAAGCTTGCTTTGTAAAAAATCACCGAAGCGATTAAGGTGCTTATCGATATTGATAAGCTCGCCGAGCAACGCGCCGAGCGCGATCGACACAATCGTGACGATCGTGTCCTCACCGACAAGAGCCCCGCTGATGCCGATAAAAATAATGCACAGCGCCATCCCGTGCATAACCGTATCACAGATGCGCTTTGGCAGCTTTGACTTTATAAGCGCACCGAGCAGTGCGCACAAAACAACAACGATTCCGTTGACAAATGACCCGAGTAATACCATTTTTATTCTCCTTTTCAATAATTTTAACACCGCAACATCTGCGTTTCAAGATTTTTATTGATTTTTATATAAAGTAATATTATAATATTAAAATATAATATATTTTATCGGAGAGAAACAATGGATAACAAAAAAATGGTAAATGACATCACTTCAATGGATGAAGACTTTGCCAAATGGTACACTGATATTGTAAGAAAGGCAGAGCTTGTAGAGTATACAAGCGTTAAGGGCTGTATGGTGATCCGTCCCTACGGCTACGCAATCTGGGAAAACATTCAGCGCCTTCTTGACGGTATGTTCAAAGAAACAGGCCACGAGAACGTGTGTATGCCGATGTTTATACCCGAGAGCCTGCTCAACAAGGAAAAGGACCATGTTGAAGGCTTTGCACCCGAGGTTGCGTGGGTAACACACGGCGGCAGTGAAAAGCTGGAGGAGCGCCTTTGTGTAAGACCTACGTCTGAAACGCTTTTCTGCGAGCACTATTCAAATATAATCCGTTCTTACCGCGACCTGCCCAAGCTGTATAACCAGTGGGTATCGGTTGTTCGCTGGGAAAAGACCACCCGTCCATTCCTCCGCTCACGCGAGTTTTTGTGGCAGGAGGGTCACACCATTCACGAGACAGCACAGGAGGCTATTGTGGAAACAGAGGGTATGCTCGGCGTGTACACAAAGTTCTGCGGGGACTGCCTTGCGATCCCTGTAGTACGCGGTAAAAAGACCGAGTCTGACAAGTTTGCAGGTGCAGTTGCAACCTATGCAATCGAGGCACTTATGCACGACGGTAAAGCGCTTCAGGCGGGCACATCGCACTATTTCGGCGACGGCTTTGCAAAAGCGTTTGACATAAAGTTCAGCGACAGAAACAACACACAGTCGTATCCGCACCAGACATCGTGGGGCGTTACCACCCGTCTTATCGGCGCAATCATTATGACACACGGCGACGACAACGGACTTGTGCTCCCCCCTGCTGTTGCTCCAATTCAGGCGGTTATCGTTCCGATTGCGGCGCACAAGGGCGGCGTTATCGAAAAGGCACGCGAGCTTGAGGCACAGCTTAAGGGCGCATTCAGAGTAAAGGTTGACGACAGCGACAACACTCCCGGCTGGAAGTTTGCACAGTACGAGATGAAGGGTGTGCCTGTAAGAATCGAGATGGGTCCGCGCGACATCGAAAACGGTGAGTGCGTGCTCGTTACACGTCATAACCGCGAAAAGACTGTTGTAAAGCTTGAAAACATCGTAGAAGTGCTTGAGCAAAAGCTTAAAGAGGTTCACGACGGTATTTACAACAAGGCACTTGAAAACCGCGAAAACCGCACATATGACTGCACAACCATCGACGAGATAAACGAAGTGCTCGCTAAAAAAGGCGACGGCTTTATCCGCGCAATGTGGTGCGGTGACGAGGCCTGCGAGGACGAGGTAAAGGCACAGACCGGTGCCGGCTCGCGCTGTATCCCGTTTGAGCAAAAGGTGCTTTCGGACAAATGCGTTTGCTGCGGCAAGCCTGCAAAGACAATGGTCCTCTGGGGCAAGGCTTATTAATATGGGATGTTAAAATTTCCCCGAATGCAAAAAGCAAAAATGCTTAACCAAAAAAGGTTAAGCATTTTTTATTTATAAGCAAAAGCAGGTGTCGCTTTTGGCAACACCTGCCCCGGCAATTTGGCAGCCTCGCTTGGAATTATTTTGGGTGGAGCAAAAATGAACAAATAAAAAACAAGAGATTACCGTAGGAGTATTATTTTTAAAGAGAGAGGCGGTAATCCATGTAAAGAGGCTGCCCTACTTCCATTATATATATGTCTTGAAACAGCAAAAATGTTTCAAAGTATATAAAAAAATATTGAAAAAAATTGTAAAATGCTGCCGACCACCACAAAAATGTGAAAAATGCTGTGCATATATCGGCATTTTTTGCCAAAGCCGTAGATAATCGCGCCGACGGTGTAGGCGATGCCGCCCCACAAAAGATACATAAGCCCTGCGCGGTCGATAGCGCGTATCGCGATAGGCGCCGCGATGGCGATGCACCAGCCCATACCGATGTAGCAGAT
>JAZQDN010000143.1:0-4752 GCA_045546815.1 Eubacteriales bacterium | reverse complement strand
CCTGTGCTTTGACAGGAGCAACAGCTGAACTTGTTATGGAAATTGTTTTCTCGCCATTTGGCTTTCGTATTGTAAATACGTGGAAAAAACAAAAAATCGGACAAGAATATCTTAACTTTGTAAAGGGGAATAATTAAAATGAAAATATTAATAACAGGAACGTCGCAGGGGATTGGAAAAGCTATTGCAGAGTTGTTTCTTGATAATGATCATAGAGTTGTAGGTATTGACAGACAAGATGCGAGTATAGAACATAATAATTATGTTCATTATAAACTCGATATTCGTAATTTTCACGAACTGCCCGATATTAACGATGTAAATGTTCTTATAAATAATGCAGGCACACAAAATGAAGCTGATATTGATGTGAATTTAAAATCACTTATAAAAGTAACAGAAAAATACGGTATTCAAAAGAATATACATTCTATACTTAATATTGGCTCAGCAAGTGGACATACGGGCTCTGAATTTCCTGAATACGCAGCGAGCAAAGGCGGTGTAATAGCATACACAAAGAATGTTGCTATGAGAGTGGCAGAGTTTGGTGCTACATGTAATAGTCTCGATCCCGGCGGTGTGCTGACGCCGCTGAACGAATGTGTAATCAATGACGATAATCTTTGGTCGCAGATTATGGATGAAACACCTCTTAAGAAATGGGCGACGTGCAAAGAAATTGCACAGTGGACATATTTTTTGACTGTTATAAATACATTTTGTACCGGTCAGAGTATAGTTGTTGATGGCGGCGAATCAATAAACAGAAAATTTATCTGGATAGAATAATTTGGATGGCATAGCTATTTCTTTTTTATTAAAACCAGACACAAAAATATTATAGAAATTATAAGTGAGAATACTGCGTACAGTATGTAAGGTAGTTCTACTATTCTTTGAAGAATGGTTCCTTCAGAGAAACCGTAAATAATACATCCAATTATATTTGCCAACGACATCCCTATAAATATTATCATGAATGAAATTATAAGCATCCAAACCTTTTCTTTCATAGCTTCACCTCAAAATGAATTTTATCATAAATTCACAAGCAAATCAACGCGAAGCGTTGTATATCATCATTGCGAAAGCTATTATGATACACGCTGACGCGCGATGATATTCCAAACCCTGCGTCTTGGATAAAAAAAGAAGTAACTTTTGGTAGACAAAAAGTTACTTCTTTTTTTGGTGGGAGCGGGTGGATTCGAACCACCGTAGTCGGTGACAACAGATTTACAGTCTGCCCCCTTTGGCCGCTCGGGAACACTCCCAAAAAATGGAGCTGGTGATCGGAGTCGAACCAACAACCTGCTGATTACAAATCAGCTGCTCTGCCATTGAGCCACACCAGCAAACAACATCGATTAGTATAAACTATACTTTTCAATTTGTCAATAGTTTTTTATTTTAAAAAAATTGAGAAATTTTTCAAATTTTCTCTTGACACACATATATTAATATGTTAAAATTCTAGAATGCATCATAATGGCTGAATTTGCCTTCTAATAATACTACTAGTCGTCAAAAAGTAGAAAAATGATACATTTTTCGTTGTTGTTATGGTACATTTGCTAATAGTTATTAATAAAAAATATAAATGGACGGAGTGATGGTATTTATGCCAAAATTAAAAGTTTTGGGCAAAAACGAGAGAATGAGCTTTTCGAAAATCGATGAGATTCTCGAAATGCCGAACCTTATTGCTATCCAAAAAGATTCGTACAATTGGTTTTTGGAAAAAGGTTTAAAAGAAGTTTTTGAGGATGTTTCTTCCATCGTTGATTATTCGGGCAACATTGTTCTCGATTTTATCGATTATAAGATGGATGAAAAACCCAAGTATACGATTGTTGAGTGCAAAGAGCGCGATGCGACGTATGCTGCACCTTTAAAAGCTCTTGTTAGACTTACCAATAACGAAACAGGTGAAATCAAGGAACAAGAAATTTTCATGGGTGAATTCCCGATAATGACTGAAAGCGGCACTTTCATCATCAATGGTGCTGAGCGTGTTGTTGTTTCACAGCTTGTTCGTTCACCCGGTATTTACTATTCAAATGCACTTGATAAAAGCGGTAACCCGGTTTATACAACTACCGTCATTCCAAACCGCGGTGCTTGGCTTGAATATGAATCGGATTCATCAAACGTAATCTCGGTTCGAATCGATAAAAACAGAAAACTGCCGATATCAACTTTTGTTCGTTCACTCGGTGCTTTCCTTGAAAACGACAAATACAGTCCTTTTTATGGTATGGAGCTTGGAAATACAGATGTAATTAAGTCTATTTTCGGCGAGAACGATTATCTTTTGAGAACACTTGAAAAAGATATTGCTGTTGATACTGAAGGCGCTCTTATAGAGGTTTATAAGAAGATCAGACCCGGCGAGCCTGCAACGGTTGAAGGTTCTCTTACCCATATCAATAATCTTTTCTTTGACGACAAAAGATATGATCAGTCACGCGTTGGTATTTTTAAGTACAATCTTAAACTTGCTTTGGGTGACAGAATCAAAGGTCACGTTCTTGCGGATATGGTTGTTGATCCGCTTACAGGTGAGATTATCGCTGAAGCAGGAGAGAAGATTTCAAATGAGCTTGCTATGAAAATTGAAAATGCCGGTGTTTTCTGCGTTAAGTTAAGTGTTAATAACGTTGAGGTTCCTGTATTTTCAAATGGTATGGTCAATATGGCAAACTTTGTTGATTTTGACCCTGCTGAATGTGGAATACTTGAAAAAGTTCGTTTTAACGTTCTTAAAGAAATTCTTGAAGCTTGTGAAAATGATGAACAGGTTAAGGAACAGTGTACAGCACGTGCACTTGAACTTGTTCCTAAACATATTATAATTGACGATATGATGGCATCTATAAACTATATTTTCAATATGGTTTATGGTATAGGTACAGCTGACGATATTGACCATCTTGGCAACAGACGTATCCGTTGTGTCGGTGAACTTTTACAGAACCAGTTCAGAATTGGCTTTGCACGTATGGAACGCACAATTAAAGAGCGCATGACACTGCAGGATCTTGATGTTGTTACACCTCAGGCACTTATAAATGTTCGCCCTGTTGTTGCGGCTATCAAAGAGTTTTTTGGTTCGTCACCTCTTTCACAGTTTATGGATCAGAACAACCCGCTTGCTGAACTTACTCATAAGAGAAGACTTTCGGCTCTCGGCCCCGGCGGTCTTTCAAGAGACAGAGCCGGATTTGAGGTTCGTGACGTACATTACACCCATTATGGCAGAATGTGTCCTATTGAAACACCTGAAGGTCCTAACATTGGTCTTATCTCATACCTTGCATCATTTGCACGTATAAATGAATATGGCTTTATTGAGGCGCCCTACAGACGCGTTGATAAAGAAACAGGAGTCGTAACAAATGAAATCGTTTATATGACTGCTGACATTGAAGATAATTATACTGTAGCTCAGGCTAATGAGGCTTTGGACGAGCAGGGCAGATTTGCAAATAAAATGGTTACCGCTCGCCGTCGCGAAGAAATTATCGAAGTTGAAAAAGAAAAGATCGATTTTATGGATGTATCTCCTAAAATGATGGTTTCTTGCGCAACAGCCTTTATCCCGTTCCTTGAAAACGATGACGCTAACCGTGCTCTTATGGGTGCTAACATGCAGCGTCAGGCTGTTCCGCTTCTTAAGACTGAATCTCCTGTTGTTGGTACAGGTATGGAGTATAAATCGGCTCATGACTGCGGTTGCTGTGTTGTTTCAAAGCGTGCAGGTACTGTTGAATATGTAAGTGCGACAAAAATTGTTGTTAAGACTGATGACGGTGATAAGGACGAATATGAACTTATTACATTCCTCCGTTCAAACCAGGGTACTTGCATTAATCAGAAGCCTATTGTAAATGTCGGTGACAGAATTGAAGCAGACGAAATTATTGCTGATGGTCCGTCGACTGCAAACGGTGAAATCGCTCTTGGTAAGAATATGCTTATCGGTTTTGTGACCTGGGAGGGTTACAACTACGAGGACGCTGTTCTTCTTAATGAAAGACTTGTAAAAGATGATGTGTTTACTTCTATTCATATCGAAGAATATGAAATTGAAGCCAGAAGCACTAAACTCGGACCGGAAGAAATCACAAGAGAAATCCCCAATGTCGGTGATGATGCATTGAAAGATCTTGATTCACACGGCATTATCCGAATCGGTGCCGAAGTGAGAAGCGGCGATATACTTGTAGGTCGTGTAACACCTAAAGGTGAGACCGAGCTTACTGCTGAAGAAAAACTTCTCCGTGCTATCTTTGGTGAAAAGGCTAGGGAAGTAAGAGATACTTCACTTCGTGTTCCTCACGGTGAATACGGTACAATCATTGATGTTAAGATCTTTACACCGGAAAATTCTGATGAACTTTCTCCCGGCGTAAATAAAGTTGTACGTTGTTACATTGCACAAAAGAGAAAGATCTCTGTTGGTGATAAAATGGCTGGACGCCACGGTAACAAGGGTGTTGTTTCGAGAATTTTACCGCAAGAAGATATGCCTTATCTTCCTGACGGTACACCTCTTGATATAGTTCTTAATCCGCTCGGTGTTCCTTCACGTATGAATATCGGTCAGGTTCTTGAAGTTCATCTCGGCCGTGCTGCTATGGCTCTTGGCTGGAAGATTATGACTCCTGTATTTGATGGCGCAGTTGAGGAAGATATCAGAGAATGTCTTGAAATGAAGGGCCTTGACCCCGACGGTAAGACTGTTCT
>JAZQDN010000142.1:0-5855 GCA_045546815.1 Eubacteriales bacterium | reverse complement strand
AACAATAAGTACAAGAACAATAATTATATCAAAAATCGGAATCTTACCAAAAAGCTTATATTTTCTCATAATCACTTCTCCTTTTTAATATTAAAAATATTCAGAGCCGACACTAGTAAAGCTATCAATAACCAAAATGTCATATATACGATGTTGTTATAGAAAATATAATCAACAAAGCCTTCTATGAAAATTCCGCAAACAGCGGCAATAAGCGATACTAAAACAAACTTGCATTCCGGCGTTTTTACGTTTTTTACAGTAAAGCACACATCTTTTACAGAGTAATATAAAATCAGCAACATAAGAACAAGCGCAACAACACTTAATTCTATAGTTATCTGCATAAACCAGTTATGCGAGTGCTGCGCGTCAACACCGGGAATCATATAATCCAGATAAAATGCCGTAAAGGCAACAGTTCCGACTCCCGAACCGATAAACCAATGATTTTGTACAATTTTTATAGCCGCCTTCCAAATGCTCATTCTGTACGAAACTGATGTATCCGTAAAATACGAACCGATGCTCACAAGTCTTGTAAGCATATTTGCAGGAAGAACATAAGGTATAACAGGAACAGCAAACACCCCAAAACCGAGAAGACGCTTATCACAGCACCACACTATCAGAATTATTGCAAATATAACCGCAAGATAACATCCTCGGGAATATGTCAGCGCAAGATTAATAAGCTGCAGTCCCGAACACACGCCAAAAAATACTCGTTGCCACCAATTACTTGATAAAAATACTGCGATAAAAGAAATACAAACAGTGATGATCAAAAACTCACCGTAAACGTTTGGATTTGCAAAAGTCGATGTGATTCTACTGAGTCCGCCAACATACTCCTCATTATCTGACCAGCCCATTCCACCAAGACCAAACACAAACTGAACAATACCGATTATGCTTGTATAGAGTGTGCAGGCTGTAATGGAAAAGATAAGCTTTTTAAATATATTCTTACTGTTTGCCACAATCGTAACAGAAAAGAATAACAGCAACAGCGATAAGTGAATCATTGCAGCAAGCATACTGTCACTGCCGCCAAATCCATTAAACATATGGTACAGCGTCAAAACAAAATACAATGCCACAACAATATAGACCGGCCTGAATTTCGGAAGTTTTTCCTTTTTGCAAAAAACTCTGCAAATCACTACTAAAAAAGTAAGAAGTGAGAGTGCGACTGCAGGAAAAGTCGACAAAGATATGCCGCCAAGTACAGTTAAAGAAATCAGCAATAACGGCGAATCAAGTAAGAAAGGAAGCATTAAGCATCCGAGAAAAGCCGCAAACATAATAGTGTTTCCGCCAACAAACGAGACAAGACCCGCAAATGTTCCAATAATCGCCGCGACAATATATATTTTAAGCGGTTTTTTATTTATCGGGTAGTCTGTTTTTATATTAAAAAACTCACACAGTTTACCCAAAAATAAGGAAGACCCCGCCAATGCTCCAACCGTAATTTTAAATCTTATAAGAATTATACCGACAAGGAATAATGCGGCAAATATAATCATAAACGGAACATTACCGAAAGAACGTAAAAAAATAAGCAATGTACTCGGTATAAGATAACAAGATATTACAGTTAAGGGAGAAGAAATAACGTTTTCGGGAATTTTACAAACCGTTTTTATAAAAAAGCTCTGCGAAACAATATCACTTAAAACGCTTTTAAAAAGAATTTTTCTGATAAACGACGGAATAAATGCATTTTCAGCAGCATTTCCCATATCTTTGTGAGTGAAAAACTTATAAAACCAACTGGCTTTGAACGCATTGCCGATATAGTTTACAATTATCAAAAAAATTCTGCCAAAAAACGATGCATTAATAACATCTGTTACTTTGAGCCAAAAGGCAGCATACATTACACTATCTCTCCCCTTTCTTAAAAAGATTGATAATCTTGGACAGATTTTGTGATTTAAGGATAAATAACAGCGCAAGATAAACAATGACGGCCACAGCAAAAACAACAATGACCATAACGGCCTCAAGTATGAAGCTGCTGCCAAAATTCAAAACGCTTAACAAAAGCCTGCATACAACGTAAACGCAAACGCCGCTGATTAAAAGCTTTATAAGTTCTATAAAAAACGAAATATTAAAAATATTCTTTGCCACTTTCATAGAAAACAGTGACAAAAAGATAGTCATAACAGCACCTGCAACAACTGTTGAAGCAGCAAGACCTACAAGTCCGAATTTATTTGTCAAAACAAAAGAAAGAACAAGGTTGCAAACAATTCCTATCCCTGCACAAACCATAGGAACTACCGATTTTTGCATTGAATAGAAGAATTTGTTTAAAATATCCTGCCATGATAAAAATATCATTCCAAGAACATATACGGTTAAAAGAAGCGATACATTGGCAGTATCGTTTGCAGTAAACTCACCGCGTTGATAAAGAAGCTTAATTATGGGATAAGAGCATGCGCCCATAAACGCCATAATAGGAGCGATTATTGCAGTTATATTCGTAAGCATGTCCCGACATATGCCAGTGGCACCCTCAATGTCTTTTTGCGCAAACTTACGCGACATTTCAGGGAAAAACATATTTGTAAGCGCATAGGAAAATACACCTGCGACAATATAGTACGCATTATAAGCATAATTGACAGTTGCTACACCGTTATCCGAAACAGAGGAACTCATATTAGAAGATATCAACTGATTTATCGGTTGAGCAAGAGCCGCAACAAAAAGCGGGAGCGTCAGTATTGCTACTTTCTTAATATCAGGTGATTTGAAATCAATTTTAAATGAATATTTAAACTTTTTCTTTTTTAAAAACGGAAGCAAAAATAAAAATTGCAATGCCCAACCAATAACAAAAGCGACCGCCAATCCTTTAATACCGAACCTGCCGTCAAGTGTCAAAAAGTACATGATCATAGAAAGGTTAGAAAAAAGCGACACAAGTGCAGGTGCAATAAACTCACCGTATGACTGCAGAATACCTATAAAAATAAAAGTACAGCAAGCAAAGCTCATAATCGGCATTATTATTCGCATAAGCGATGACGCAAGCGCCATAACATCAGCTTTTCCGTTAAATCCTGATGCAACAAGCATTACTGCGTATTTCGGAAACAGCATTCCCAACGCAACAATAATGAGAGAGCAAATAACAATTATATTTAAGAAGATAGAAGCAAACTTGTTCGCTTCTTTTTCACCTTGTGTTGATATTTTTTCATTAAAGACCGGAACAAATGCAGAGGAGATAGCCGTGCCGAATGTTACATCAAACAAAATAAGAGGAAGGTTTGAAACGGCGGTAAAAGCAGATGCCTCAATACCCGTTCCGTAATTCTGTGACAGCAGAATACCACGCAAAAGACCGAGTATTTTTGTCAAAAGAACAGCACTGACAAGCACCATATATATGAAAATACCGGTTTTCTTTTTACTTTGCAATCAATTCTCTCCTTTCCGATTTTTATGAATTTTAACACATTTATATAAAAAAGTAAATACCCGTAAATTTTGGCATCAGAACAAAAAACGACATAATCAAGACCAAAGCAGTGATAAACTGTAAAAGGAGTGGTTAATTTGAGTATTACAGTTTACGTCGATATTCTTTTTTTACTTAATCTGATTATTGACTATATAATCTTATCGTCTACAGCGTTTATCAGCAACAAAAAAAGCAGCACAATTAGGTTTTTGTCAGCAGCCATGTTAGGTGCTTTATACAGCACTTTAATATTCTTCCCTACACTGAAAACTCTCAATATTATAATTTTTAAGATTATTATTAGCTTTTTAATGGTATTGATCGCATTTAAATGGCAGAGTTTTGCAATGCAGGCAAAATTATTCATTATTTATTACATAATAAACTTTATCTACGGCGGCGGAATGTATGCATTCTACAGATTTACAAGCCTCGGATCAAAGATGAACTACTCTAACGGCGAATATTACATAAACCTTCCTTTATGGGCAATCATCCTTCTTGCTTTATTCTTTTATTTTCTTATTAAATTATTTGGAAGAATATTGAACGGAGCATCACAAAACTCCGTCATAAAAGAAATAGAGATAACCGTAGGAAATAAAAGTGTTTGTACAAACGCTCTTATCGATACAGGCAACAGCTTATACGACCCGATTTCACAGTTACCCGTTATGCTTGTCGAAAAGAAAGTATTAAAAAAAGTAATGGATATTGAAAGCATTGATTTTTCAAACTGTAATTACAATAATATCAAAAAATATAATTTAAGAATTGTACCGTTTTACGATGCATCGGGCAACAGCAGCATTATATACGCTTTCACACCAACGCGGATTTCAGACGTAACAGATAAAAGAGAAATCAACAACACTCTGATAGGTATATCCGAGCATTCATTATCAGATGACCGATCATATCAGGCACTTATGCATTCAAAACAATTTATAAAGGAGTAAAAATATGCTTGAACGCGTCATATCTTTTTTGATCAAATTCAAAATATTTCGATTTTTAGCATGTAAGGTACATTACATTGGAACATTCAACACACTTCCGCCGCCACTGTCGGCAGAAAAAGAAGGACAATTGATTGAGCAGTTGAAATTTGGCGACACAGCCGCACAACAAAAACTTATAGAACATAATTTGAGGCTTGTGGTATACATTGCAAAACGTTTTGAAAACACCGGAATAATGGCCGATGATTTAATATCCATAGGCAGCATAGGGCTTATAAAAGCGATAAAAACTTTTAATTCTGATAAAAATATAAAGCTCGCAACATATGCCTCAAGATGTATAGAAAACGAAATACTAATGTTTTTAAGAAAGAATAATGTACAAAAAAACGAGATATCGCTCGATGAGCCGCTGAACATTGACTGGGATGGGAACGAGCTTTTACTGTCTGATATTCTCGGAACAGATAACGACAGTGTTTATCGCGACCTTGAATTTGATGCAGAAAAACAGATGCTTACTCAAGCGATGAAAGCATTAACACCGCGCGAAAAGCAAATAACAGAAATGCGATACGGTCTTAACGAACAAAAAGAGATGACACAAAAAGAGGTGGCAGACAAGCTCGGCATCTCACAATCGTACATTTCACGCATAGAAAAGAAAATAATCAAACGATTGCGCAAAGAAATAGAAAAGATATCATAGAATTTCTATGATATCTCAACTGTAATTGTAGATTTATAGGTACCGGGCTCACCGTTGTTTACAACGTCCTGTAAAGCTTCAATAACAATTTTGCAGAGCTTACCTTCGGAATTAATGTAATAACTTCTTGTGTGTCCTGCCGATGTTCGTACAATACCGTCAGCCTTGCTATAGCCAAGTACGGTCGAAACAGCACTGTCTTTCAGATAGAACTTAACAACAGAATAATCCCCCTCTGTTTTCTCTTCTATATTTGACAGATAATTAGTTTTCACTTTATCTTTGTTGTCAACACGAAACAGAGAAAGTGTTGTGATAGGGTTTGTTTCAGCTGATAAAAACGCTTTGTTTTCAGCAGTCTTATCAACCCATGTCTGAGTAGAATAATCAAAAGAATTGACCGCCTGCCCGTCAGATGAATACTTTGCGTTTTCTTGACCGTCAAGATAATCAACACGTTCAAAAGAAACCCTACCGTCAATTATTGTATACTCACAATCAATAACAGATTCGGTTGTTTTGAACTCAATTGCATTGTCTTCAGCTACAGTGGTGATTTTAACAGCTCCCTGCTGTCTATTGGCAGCATCAATAACCGAAGCCAGATACTTATCAATACTTTTTTGCATATCATCAGTCAGTTTTAAACTTGAACAAGAGCTAAAACATGTGAAAATTACAATAACCAATATAAATA
>JAZQDN010000141.1:0-3912 GCA_045546815.1 Eubacteriales bacterium | reverse complement strand
CACAGAACGACATGGCTACGATCCGACTTTGATGTCGATGTGGGCGATAGTGTAACTGTTGAATCAAATTCGATTTTCACAATAATCGCCATGTTACTTGTTTTCGTTTTTCCGATTGCACTTCCAGTTGTGTTTTATTTCACTATGCTGTGTTTTGGAAAGGTGTTTTCTTTAATCGGAGTTGGTGTGGCTATTATCATTTCTTGTTTTGTTATTTTTGGGTTTTCGCGTTCTGATATGTTTTTAAGGAAGATTACACCAAAAATTACGTCAATTAAAAACAAAAAATGATTTTTCTATTGTAATTTATATTCAGTTATTGTATACTAAATGGTAGTTTTCAATTAATATTGCAAGTTTGGTGTATAATTATTTCGTATGGAGGATGTTATAATGAAATACACAACAGTAAGTAAGCTTTATGCTGATGCAACTGATTATTATGATAAAGAAGTGACGGTTTGCGGTTGGGTACGTACAATCCGTGATTCAAAGAATTTTGCTTTTATCGAACTTAATGACGGAAGTCACTTTAAAAGTGTTCAGGTTGTTATGGAGAGTGATACGCTTTCAAATTATGCAGATATTGTTAAGCAAAATGTCGGTGCTTCTTTAGTGGTAAAGGGTATTTTGTGTGCAACACCTCAGGCAAAACAGCCTTTTGAAGTGAAGGCTACACAAATTGAAGTTGAGGGTGCAAGCGCTCCTGACTATCCGCTTCAGAAAAAACGTCATACTCTTGAATATTTAAGAACAATGACACATTTGCGTCCGCGTACAAATACGTTATCTGCGGTTTTCAGAGTAAGATCAAAAGCGGCCTTTGCAATTCATAAGTTTTTTAACGAAAATGGATTCACATATGTTCATACTCCTATTATAACTTCATCTGACTGTGAAGGCGCAGGTGAAATGTTCCGTGTCACCACGCTTGATTTTGATAAAATCGAAGGAAAGCCTGACTTTTCGCGTGACTTTTTCCAAAAGAACACCTTCCTCACCGTTTCGGGTCAGCTTAATGCAGAGTGCTTTGCACAGGCATATGATAAAATATACACCTTCGGACCGACTTTCCGCGCAGAAAATTCCAACACACAGCGTCATGCTGCTGAGTTCTGGATGATAGAGCCGGAGATTGCGTTTGCAGATCTTAACGACGATATGGAACTTGCAGAAAAAATGATTAAGTATGTTATTTCATATCTTTTGGAAAACTGCAAATATGAGCTTGAGTTTTTTAATAACTTTATTGATAAAACTCTGCTTGAGCGTTTGAATAATATTGTTTCAAATGATTTTGCTCACGTTACTTACACAGAGGCCATCGAGATCCTTGAAAAAGCAAAGGATAACTTTGAGTATCCTGTATCCTGGGGTATTGATCTTCAAACAGAGCACGAAAGATATATTACTGAACAAGTATTTAAAAAGCCTGTTTTTGTTACAGATTATCCTGCAGAAATCAAGGCGTGCTATATGCGTCTTAATGATGATAAAAAAACTGTTGCTGCTATGGACCTTCTTGTGCCCGGTGTTGGTGAAATTATCGGCGGTAGCCAAAGAGAAGAAAGAATTGATATCTTACTTGATAAAATGGATAAACTCGGTCTTGATCCGGAAAGCTATAGTTTTTATCTTGATCTCAGAAGATATGGCGGCACAAAGCATGCCGGCTTTGGTCTTGGATTTGAGCGACTTATTATGTATGTTACAGGTATGTCGAACATCAGAGACGTTTTACCTTTCCCGAGAACAGTAAAAAATGCAGATCTTTAATTTGGAGAACAAATAATGACTTATCAGAAAATGTCAGACGCACAGCTGCGTCAAATTCTTGAAACAGAACAGAAAAAACTTGATAAATATATCGGTGACGGAATAAAGCTTGATATGGCACGTGGAAAGCCCTGTGCGCAACAACTTGATATTTCTGAACCGATGTTACGCTTGGTTTGCAGCAATGACGAGTGTATAACTGAAGAGGGTATTGATTGTCGTAATTATGGTGGACTTGAGGGTATTGCCTCCGCAAGAAAGCTCTTTGCTGATGTTTTTGAACTTGATTCGGAAAATATTTTGCTCGGCGGTAACTCCAGCCTTAATATGATGTATGATACTATCGCAAGAGCATTTTCTTTTGGGTTCTGTGACAGTGTTCGCCCTTGGTGCAAGGAAGAAAAAATCAAATTCTTATGTCCGGTACCCGGTTACGACCGTCATTTTGCTATTTGTGAACTTTTCGGCATTGAAATGATAAATGTGCCTTTAAATTGTGACGGTCCGGATATGGAGCTTGTGAAAGAATATGTCAACAATGACCCAACAGTAAAAGGTATATGGTGTGTTCCCAAGTATTCAAATCCCACAGGCATAGTTTATTCAGATGATGTTGTACGTGCTTTTGCAAACCTTGAGCCCGCTGCTCCTGACTTCAGAATATTCTGGGATAACGCTTATGCAATACATGATTTGTATGAAGATATAAAGCTTTTGAATCTTTTGGATGAATGCAACAAAACAGGTAAATCAAATATGCCGCTTATGTTTGCGTCAACCTCAAAAATTACTTTTCCCGGCAGCGGTGTTGCTTTGCTTGCTGCCAGCAAGGAAAATATAGATTTTATTAAAAAACAGCTTACTATTCAAACGATCGGTCCTGATAAAATAAACCAGTTAAGACACGTTGCTTTCTTTAAGAATAAAGAAGGTATTCTTAATCATATGAAACGTCACGCTGACATTCTTCGTCCGAGGTTTGATGCGGTAATTGATGCTTTTGAGACTGAATTGTCAGGTCTTGGAATTGCAGAGTGGACCAAACCACAGGGTGGCTATTTTATCAGCTTTGACTCAACTGTAGGTGTTGCGACTGAAATATATAATCTCTGTGTCAGCGCAGGACTTACTTTGACAGGTGTTGGTGCAACCTTCCCATATGGAAAAGATCCTGAAAACAAAAACATAAGAATTGCTCCGTCTTTTCCGTCAATTTCACAGCTTAAGGCTGCTGTTGAACGTTTTATTGTTTGCGTAAAGATTGCGAGCATTAATGAAATTTTATCAAAAAGAAATTAATAATAAAATCTCCGTTTTATCAAACGGAGATTTTTAAACTAAAGGAGTACATATGGAAATAGGAATTTCGCTTGCGTGCTTTTATCCCGAACATCCCGAGGAAGTCGTATCTAAAGTTGCTGATATGGGATTTAAAATTGCCGAATTGTTTTTAAATACAATTAGTGAAATGGAATATGGTTATATTAATTCTATATTAAAAGAATGCGAAAAACGTGATCTTAAGATTTACTCTGTTCATCCTTTTACGAGTGCGCTTGAAAACTATATGTTTTTTTCTCCTTATGACAGACGTATAAAGGATTCTAAAGCTCTTTATAAAAAATACTGTGAAGTTGCCAATATGCTTGGCGCTAAAGTTGTTAATATTCATGGTGACAGGGGAATAGGACTTAAAGATTTCGAACACTATTGCAAATGCCTTGATCCTTTTTTTGAATTGTCGCAGGAAACGGGAGTTATGCTTTCCCATGAGAATGTTTTCTTCAACAGTGTAAATCATCCTGAATTTACCGAAAAACTTCGAGAGCGTTTCGGCGATGATATCAAGTTTACTTTTGATATCAAACAGGCGAATAAAGGCGGAAGTGTTCCGTATGAGGTGTGCAAATCAATGGGTAATAGTATTGTTAATTTTCATATTAATGATTTCGATTCGGAAAACATATGCTTGTTGCCTGGTGAAGGCGATGTTGATCATAAAGAAATTATTGATCTGCTCAAATTAAATGGTTATGATGGACCTGCTATAATAGAAGTATATCGTGATAATTTTAAAAACACAGATCAGATTGTCAGGTCATATGATTATCTAAAGAGTATAATATAAGGAGGTTG
>JAZQDN010000140.1:0-3838 GCA_045546815.1 Eubacteriales bacterium | reverse complement strand
GAGATGTTAAAACAGCAAGTTTATCGTGTATGACTTTATTCATGCAGCTTCCCTTTCAAATAATATAAATTAATTATACCAAACTACGCATATATTTTCAATCGCAAATTGACATAAAAGGTAGGGGTATGATACAATAATTGAGCAAAATCGACCCACCTCGGAGGAAAAAATGAAAAAAGTAATTATATTTGATCTTGACGGAACTTTACTCAACACCTTAAACTCGATTGCTTTTTTTGGCAATACTGCACTTAAAAAGTATAATCTGCCGACGCTTGATGTCAGCGATTATCCACAATTCATAGGAAAAGGCGCACCATACCTTATTGAAAAGCTCTATGAATATGTAAACGGTGACCCGGAAAGATTTAATGAATTCTTTAACGACGCTATGGAAATATACAATGAATACGGTAACAAAAATATAGTTCCATATGACGGTATTGATAATTTACTGACCGCTTTAAATGAAAAAGGCATCAAATGTGCGGTTTTATCGAATAAACCGCACAACATAACCGTCGAGGTATGCGAAAAACACTTTGACGGAAAATTCGAGTGTGTTTACGGACACAGAGAAAGTGTCGCAAAAAAACCCGATCCGTTTATGATACACGAAATTTTGAAAGAAATCGGAGCAAATGCAGATGAATGCATTTATTGCGGCGACAGCGACGTCGATGTAATTACCGCTAAAAATGCAAATGTATTTATGGCAGGCGCCGCCTGGGGATTCTATGGCGACAAACCGTTTGCTGATGCAGATGCAGTGTTATACAATCCAACAGATATTTATAAATATTTATAAAAATACACCCCGGAAGTAATATCCGGGGTGTATTTAATTATAATCCAAAACTTACTGAAATTGCTTTATTCACCATATTCATTGTATCATTATCAATATGGCCCATTTTTTCTTTAAGCCTTGCTTTATCTATTGTTCGTACCTGTTCCAAAAGAATGACCGATTCTTTTGATAGGCCGTATTTTTCGTTAAGTTCTATATGTGTGGGAAGTTTAGATTTATTCACCTGACTTGTTATCGCTGCTGCAATAACCGTCGGACTGTATTTATTACCAACATCATTCTGCACAATAAGCACAGGACGCAGTCCGCCCTGCTCGCTTCCGATTACAGGGGATAAATCCGCATAGTATATATCACCACGTTTAATCATTCAGTTTTCACGCTCCGTAAAAATATTGAAAACTTGTTTTCTGTGATTATTATTTACAAATAAAGTAAACTTTAATCACTATCATTCTATATTTAAAATATTTTTACTGACACAAACTGAAAAAATCAAATATATTCTACTACAGACTCAACATTACCGTTTTTTAAATAAACACGCGGTACACGCATTGATATATTGCAAACAGTTTCATAGTTAATTGTACCGTCAAGTTTTGCAATATCGCCTGCTGTGACTGTCGTACCATTTTGCTCTCCGATCACAGTAACAGTGTCACCGACATTGCAATCGATATCGGTAACGTCAACAACTATCTGATCCATACACACTCTGCCTACAACATCTGCAAGCTTACCGTTTATTATTACCTTGCCTTTATTTGAGAGCGAGCGAGGATAACCATCAGCGTAACCAATACTTAAGGTAGCAAGCTTGCTATCTTTTTTTGTAACAAAGGTTCTGCCGTAGCTTACACTGACGTTTTCGGGTACAGACCTGATCTGAGTAATAACTGTCTTTAAAGATAAAACAGGCAAATAACAACAATCCTCACCAAAGCTATCATAAAGACCATACAGAACAATGCCTGCACGAACCATATCGAGTCCAAAGTCTTTAAAATTCACAATAGCACCGCTGTTTGACGAGTGCCACAAATCAATATTGATGCCATCACTTTTTAAAATGTCTTTCAAAAGGTTAATACGTGATTGCTGAAAATGAGTAAAATCACATCCATTTTGTTCATCGCTTACCGCAAAATGTGTAAAAGCACCGCACACCGATACGCCGTCAAGCAATGATATACTTTTTATTGTATCAGCCGTATCATATAATGACTTTTCATCCATTATATCAAAGCCAAGACGTGTCATTCCTGTATTCAGTTTTATATGTACCTTGACTTTTTTATTATTTAAAGCAGCAAAAGCAGATAATCTTTTTACAAGATCAAACTCATAACACGCAAGTGAAATGTCATATTTAACGGCACACTCAAAAGAATCCTCAAGATAACCGCCAATAAGCAAAATTTCGCCGACACATCCGTTTTTACGAAGACGCACTGCTTCTGACATTGTTGCCACGGCAAAATGACGGACACCTGATTTTTGCAGTGCATCAACAACCGCAATATCACCGTGACCGTAAGCGTTAGCCTTTACAACACACATAATTTCTGCATCTGAAGCAGCTTTTATTAAATTAAGGTTATGGACAAGATTATCAATTGAAATTTCTGCCCAGCATCTTTTCAAAAAACTCATTTAATCACCTTTCGGAGCATATAAATATAATCATCAGGCTGACAGTACCTTACGCCGAATTCTTCAGCCGCCGCAACACCGCAACTATTATGAAGGGTCACCGCCGCAACACAACTGTCGATTGTTGACATACCTTGTGCTAAAAAAGAACCAATCATTCCCGCAAGAACATCACCGGACCCACCTTTTGAAAGCGCACTACACGGTCTTGAAAGCTTAAACAACTCTCCATCCGGCGTCGAAATTAAAGTTTCGCTGTCTTTTGACACTGTAAAGCAATTATGCTTTACAGAAAAATCGGCTACTAATTCACACCTGTTTTGATAAATTTCATCAATTGACAGATTTAAAAGACGAGAAAGCTCGCCCATATGAGGTGTCAGAACCGTAGGGGCGCTACGTGATAAAAGCGAGCTATTGTTCGAAACAGCCCACAGACCGTCACCGTCAACCACTACCGGTACACTTAACGACAAAGCATCCGCTACCGTTTCTTCTGTAAACTTACTGATACCAAGTCCACAGCCAACAACAGCAGAAGTAACACGTCTTTTCAACAGTCTTTCAGAAAGCGTGCTGTCACTGCAAAAGCCTTGTTGTGACTTTAACAGCTCAACAACCGCACCGCTTATTTTAGAACAAAAAGCAATAACGATTTCATCGGGAATATACGCCACTGCAATCCCGACACCTGTACGCAGTGCAGCAGCTGTCGCAAAATACGGTGCGCCCTGATAGCACCTGCTGCCGCCAACAACAGCAACAGTACCAAAACTGCCTTTGTGTGAAAAATCACTTCTCTGTAAAAGCAGATTATTATATTCGTTACCGTTTAATAATATCATAAATAGAAATTGTGGCGCAGACGAGCACTGAAATTATTAGTCATTCTCTCATTCGGCTCAAAATAAATACAGATATTCTTTCCCTGCTTTGTAGTTGCAATCATAAAATAGTAATCTTCATTTGTTTGCGAAATAAAAGAATACTTTTTATCAATTTGCATTGATGAGGGAAAATGTTCTTTGTATTTAACATTGGAAATAACTTTAACATTGGAAAAATTGACTGTAATAAGCTCACGGCGTCTGCTTTTGTTAATTATTTTTGCAAATCTGATTTCATCTTCTACTATAGCATATTCATAATCAACATTAAAGCTGTTAAAAATCTTATATGATACATAATATAAAATTGCGGCAATAACAGAGGCAACTGTCAGAAGCCCCGTATTTTTAAGCGCAAAAGTAAGCATAATAAGATAACTACCCAAAAGTATCGGCAGCATACATAAAACAAAGCAAAGACAATAATCCTTAAAATTATTCTTTCGTGAAACTGATGTTTCAATAAACTGAAGTCGGATCG
>JAZQDN010000139.1:0-2751 GCA_045546815.1 Eubacteriales bacterium | reverse complement strand
CAAGAGTTAAATATTATTTTATATTGAATTTATTTTAACCCAATGATATAATTGTTTTAAATTTATTCTAAGGTGACTATTATGACTGATATTAGAACAATTGATAAAAATTTCAGTATTAAAACAGCAATAAAAAAAGATAATATGAACTTTTTTGACATTGATAATCACCCTTTTATTATATACGGTGTTTTCAAAGAAAACGGTATATATCGGAGAATGCCTGAAAGTGTTGCCAAAACTGTATCTGACGGTGTATTTCAATTGCACGATAAAACTGCCGGTGGGCGTGTACGTTTTAAAACTGACAGTCAGCATATCGCAATAATTGCGAAAATGCATAATATCAGCAAGGCTTCTCATTTTTCTCTTTCAGGAACAGCAGGATTCGATCTTTATGAAAAAACAGATAGTGAGTACAATTATATAAAAACATTTGTTCCGCCATATGAAATTAATGATGGGTTTGAAAGCACTATCGATCTTAAAACAAAAAAACTCCGCGATATTACTATTAACTTTCCTAATTATAGCGGTGTATCTGAATTACTGGTAGGAATTGATGATAATTCGACCCTTACAAATGGTGATAATTATAATAATGTAAAGCCTGTTGTGTTTTACGGATCTTCTATAACCCAAGGCGGATGCGCATCGCGACCCGGTAACAGCTACGAAGCAATACTGTCGCGCGAGTTTGACATTGATTACATAAACCTTGGATTTTCGGGGAATGCAAAGGCAGAGGACGAAATAACAGATTACATATGCTCGCTTGATATGTCGGTTTTTGTTTACGACTATGACCACAATGCACCTACGGTCGAACACCTTGCCAACACTCACGAAAAAATGTTCAAAGCCATAAGAAAAAAACATCCTAATCTCCCCATTATAATAATGTCACGTCCGCAATATAATCTAAACGAAAATGAGAGACAAAGGCTTGAGATTATTACCAAAACTTATAATAACGCTATAAATTCGAACGACAAAAACGTTTACCTGATTGACGGACCCACACTTATGGCCCTTGCAAAAAACAACGGCACAGTTGATAATTGCCATCCTAACGACCTTGGTTTTATGTCTATGGCAAAAGCTGTGAAAAAGATTTTATCAAAACTGATATAGGGAAACAAAAATGAACTATGTAAAAACATATACCTATGACATTGCAGTTGCAGGCGGCGGTGTCGCAGGTGTTGCTGCAGCAGTTGAGGCGGCAAGATGTGGCAAACGGGTTGTTGTTATCGAAAAAGCAACACAGCTTGGCGGTCTGGCAACAATTGGTCTTATCAATTTATTTGTTCCTATGTGTAACGGTAGAGGCGTCCAGATTATTAAAGGTATGGCGGACGAATTTTTGAAGCTTTCTATAAAATACGGCTATGATATTATTCCTGATGAATGGAAAAACGGCGAACCGGGACAAAACAACACATCAAAACGATATACATGCCGCTACTCCCCTGCTATTTTTTCTCTTGCGCTTTGCGAGCTTTTAAATGAGCTCAAGGTTGACATTATGTACGATACAGTTATAACTGATGTTGAATCAGCCAATGGTCACATTGACGGACTTGTGCTGTATAACAAATCAGGATTTAGTCTTTGTAAAGCAAGGATGTTTGTTGATGCCACGGGCGACTCGGATGTTTTAAAATTTGCAGGTGTACCGACTGTTACGGGCACAAACTACCACACATACGTATCGCTTGCTACAAATATTGAAAGATGTAAGCAGGTTGTTGAAGAGGGAGACATTGCAAAGCTTACAACATATCAAAGCGGCGGCAATGCTAATTTATACGGAAAACACCATCCCGAGAACATTAAGCTTTGGGACGGTACAGACGGAGAAGATGTGAGCAATTATCTTGTTACAAATCAGCTTGAAATGTTAAATAAAATCAAAGATACAGACCGCAAAACAAGAGACATTACCGTTTTGCCGATTATGCCGCAATTCAGAACAACACGTCACATCGACGGTAATTACACATTAAAAGAAGACGATGCATACAAGCATTTCGAAGATTCGATTTGCGCAATATGCGACTTTGACAGAAAAGACTTTTTATATGAAGTGCCGTATGGAACACTTGTAAAAGACAGTTTTGACAATGTTATTGCAGCAGGGCGCTGCGCATCAGCAAAAGGCTATGCGTGGGATGTTTTGCGTGTGATTCCGCCGGCAATTCTTACAGGTCAAGCCGCAGGAGCTGCCGCAAGTCAGGCAATTGACAGCGGAAAATCAATTACTGAAATTGATATAAGAGTTCTCCAAAATAAGCTTGAAAACGAAAACGTTATTATTCATTTTGACGACAAATTGATACCAGCTGACAAAACAGTAATCGAAAGAGTAGATTTCGATCATTTTTAATACATATAGTATCTTAAAAAACATTGAAAATCAGATTGAAATTTTATTGAAAATGGGATAAAATAATATTAACTATCAAAAAGGAGTGTTTATTCTATGAAAAACAAATATGAAGGCACAAAGACAGAAAAAAATCTTTGGGAAGCGTTTGCCGGAGAGTCAATGGCAAGAAACAAATACACATATTATGCTTCAGTTGCTAAAAAGGCAGGCTATGAGCAGATTGCTGCTTTGTTCTTAAAAACAGCTGAAAATGAAAAGGAGCACGCAAAGCTTTGGGCAAAGGCTTTGAGCGAAATCGGCAATACAGAGCAAAATCTGTTAAAAGCTGCCGAAGGTGAAAACTACGAGTGGACAGATAT
>JAZQDN010000138.1:0-2377 GCA_045546815.1 Eubacteriales bacterium | reverse complement strand
CCATCTTTATCGTGACCGATTACTCCGTGGCAGACATTGTCTTTACAGATAAGGTCAACCATTGTGAAGTTTTCAATAATAGTAATATTCTGTCTCTTTTTTGCCGCATCAAGAAGATGTGAGGTGATCTCCTTACCAGTTTCATCCTCGTGAAAAAGTATCCTCGGTTTTGAATGTGCACCCTCACGGGTATATACAAATTCGTCTCCGTCCTTTTTAAAATCAACGCCGTAGGATACAAGGTCAGATATAACATCGCGCGACGAGCGTATCATTATATCAACTGATTCTGCTTTGTTTTCGTAATGTCCTGCTCGCATGGTGTCTTCAAAAAATGAGTCGTAATCATTTTCATCGTGAAGAACACAGATGCCGCCTTGTGCCAAAAATGAGTCGCTTTTTGTTGCCTCTTCTTTTGTAATAACAATGATATTTTTTTCTTTTGGCAGGTTAAGTGCGCAGTACAGTCCGGCGACGCCGCAGCCAACTATCAATATATCGGTTTTCATATTATTTTGCAAACTCCAGCATTCGGTTGAGAGGTATGAGCGCTCTTGTGCGTACATCTTCGTTTATTTCTATACAGTTTTTTTCGTTTTGAAGCACTTCAAATACAGCTCTGAGCGTATTCAGCTTCATATCCGCACAGCAGGGAAACGGCGCAGGAAAGTAAAAGCTTTTATTTGGATTATGGGATGCAAGCTTGTATTTAACACCGATTTCCGTGCAAATAATGAACTCCGAGCAGTCGGAGGTGTGAGTGTACCTGATTATATCAGCGGTGCTTCCGATATAATCGGACATCATAAGTACATCAGTTCCGCATTCAGGATGGGAAAGAATTTTAGCGTTGGGATGCTTTGAAATTTCAGCTTTGAGCTGTTCCGCAGTTATCGCCGCGTGAATCGGGCAGCAGCCGTCGTTCAATATGATATTTTTTTCGGGTACTTGTGCAGCAACATAGCTGCCAAGATTTTGGTCCGGTATGAAGAATATATTTTTGTTGGGCAATGCTTTAACGATCTCAACAGCATTAGATGACGTTACGCAGATATCGCTCTGACACTTCAGTTCCGCGCTTGAGTTAATGTAGCAAACCACAGCAAGGTCATCATATTTTTCTCTCATTTGCGAAATGAGACCGTCTTTGACCATGTGTGCCATGGGACAATCAGCAGACAAGTTCGGCACAAGTACTTTTTTTGATTGGTTAAGGATTTTTGCGCTTTCTCCCATAAAGTAAACACCACAAAACACTATAATGTCCGCTTCTGTTTGCTTTGCAGTTTTTGACAGATAAAATGAGTCACCCACATAGTCAGCAATCTCCTGCACCTCATCAGGAGCATAATAATGTGCAAGAATAACGGCATTTTTTTCTTTTTTCAACCGTTCAATTTGATTTTTCATAGTTTTTCCTTGTTGTATAAGCTGTTAATATTTTTATAATTATAACACCGAGCTTTACATCTGTCAAGTCATCTGTAAACTTTTTCATATAAAAAACACCCGCACGGTCGGCGGGCGTTTTTATTCAATTGAAAACTATAGAAGTTTTTTTTCTTTTAGAATTTGAATGGCGGGATCAGGCAAGATACCGTCCAAATTTTCGCGATACTTTATCATGTCACGAACATATGATGAGCTGATATGAGAATGTTCAGGTTTTGAAGGAACAAATATTGTATCTGGATGATTTCTCAGTGAACGATTGATATTCGAAAGCATCATTTCGTACGGCAGATCAGAGGCATCGCGGATACCGCGCACAATGATAGAAATACCGTGCCTTTCAGTGTATTCGGTTAGAAGTCCGTCACAAGTATCTACAAACACGTTCTCGATGCCGTCACATGCGGCTTTTAACATCTCATATCTCAGTTTCGGTGAAAAATATCCGGGCTTGTCCGAATTAATGCAAACCGCAACGCAAATGCTGTCAAACATTGAAGAAGCACGTTTAATGATATCAAGATGTCCGACCGTTACCGGATCAAAGCTTCCGGCTATTACTGCTCTCATTGCTGTCCTCCTGTGGCTTTTTGAAGTATTGTAATATATGCTTTACCGTACTTTGCGTGTTTATAAATACACAAACCTTCGGCGGTGAAGGGTGTTGGATTGCTGCTCTCGCATACGATATATCCGCCTTCTTCGATCAATCCCCCTTCGGTAATACGTTTAAGTGCATCCGTCAGGTATCCGCTTTTATATGGGGGATCAAGAAAGATAAGGTGAAATTTTTCCTTTCCGTTCAAACCGCGGAGCGCCGATTTATAGTCCGCGCAAACAAGGCGTACCTTGTCAAACAGTTTGGTTTTTTTTGCGTTTTTTCTGATTATCTCAAATGCCGTTGTGTCACATTCACATATAAATG
>JAZQDN010000137.1:0-14193 GCA_045546815.1 Eubacteriales bacterium | reverse complement strand
TTCTTTGAAGGTTGCAAGAATGGTTTCAAATGTAAGTAACTTTGAATATATTGTTACAACATCGGAACTTGAAGCGCTGATTCTTGAAAACAACCTTATAAAAAAGCATAAACCTAAATATAACATTCTTTTAAAAGATGATAAAAGTTATCCGTATATTGTGCTTGATAAAAAAAGCGAATATCCGCATTTTGCTCTTGCCCGCCGAAGAAATAACGATGGTTTAAAATATTTCGGACCGTTTCAGTCGTCCTCGGCTGTCTGGGAAATTATAAAAACCGTTAATGAAATTTTCGGTCTTTATAGCTGTAAGCACTCTTTCCCGCGAGATTTTAAAAAATTCAGACCTTGTCTTAATTATCACATAGGTAAGTGCCCCGGCGTATGTACAGGAAACATTTCTGCAGATGAATATTCGAAAAATATTGCGCAGGCAATCAGCTTTTTAAACGGTGATTATAAAAAACTGCTTTCCGAGCTTAATTCACAAATGCTTGAATACTCGGAAAATATGGAGTTTGAAAAAGCGGCTGTTATTCGTGACCGAATCAACAGTATCAACCGTCTTGAATCGAAGCAAATTATTGTTCTTGCTGCCGATGTTGACAGAGATGTCATTGCTTATTCTGCTTTGGAAAACGAAGTGTGCTTTTCAGTTATGCATATCCGAAGCGGCAAGCTTATATATCAGGATACGGTTTTCGTGTCTGATAATGCACCTGATATTATGGGAGTGTTTATCGAGCAGTATTATATTTCTGACGATATGATACCAAAGGAAATTGCAGTTGAAGTTTTACCTGAATCATTGCAGCTTTTGTCACAGTGGTTGACCGTCAGAAAGGGCAGGGGAGTTCGCTTTATATGTGCAACACGCGGAGAAAATACCCGTCTTATTGAAATGTGTAAGCGCAACGCCGCTGAAAAGCTTGCAGAGAAAAAATCCCACGGTATCCGTGAAAACAAACTTATGGGAAATATTGCACAAATGCTTGGACTTTCTTCCATCCCTACTCGTATTGAAATGTATGACATTTCCAATTTTGGCGCAGACAATACTGTTGGCGGAATGATTGTATGGCAGGATGGCAGATTTAAAAAGAGCGAATATCGGCGTTTTTCTTTTGACGATGTTTTTGCCCCCGACGATTATAAATACACTTATCAGATGATATCAAGACGACTTGCTCATCTTGATAATGGAGATGAGGGGTTTGATACAAAGCCGGATATTATATTTCTTGATGGTGGCGTGGGACATTTAAAAACAGTTTACCAAGAAATTTCAAAGCGTGGAATCGCGGTATTCGGACTTGTAAAAGACCGCAAGCATAAAACACGCGCGATAATCAGTGTGAAGGGTGAAGTTGACATTCGAACTAATCCTGCTGTTTTCAAATTTTTTACATTACTGCAGGATGAAGTTCACCGCTATGCAATTTCGTATATGCATAGCAGTAAAAGCAAAAAAATGGTTTCGGGCGGTCTTAAATCAGTCAGTGGTATTGGTCCTGCAAAATACAAAAGTCTGTTAAAGCATTTTAAAACCGTATCGGCAATAAAAAGTGCGACAGAAAATGAGCTTTGTCAGGTTCCCGGTATATCTCCAAAGCTTGCTCAAAATATAATTGATTACTTTAATGGAGAATAAACTCAATGATGCGTATTATTTCCGGTTTGCGTCGCGGTAAAAAGCTTTTGTCACTTGAAGGTGAAAATACCCGTCCGACGCTTGAAAGGGTTAAACAGGCGTTTTTTAACGCAATACAATTTGAAATATCAGGCAGAACTGTTCTTGATTTATTTTCCGGCAGCGGCCAGCTTGGACTTGAGGCACTGTCGCGTGGTGCGGATTTTTGCTTTTTTAATGATGTTTCAAAAGATGCCTGCAAAATTATAGAAAAAAACATTCAGGCATGTGATTTTTCAAAAATATCTCAACTTACTTGCAAATCATACGATGAGTGTGTTAATATTATAAAAAGAAGTGGTAAAAAGGTTTCTCTTGTATTTTTGGATCCGCCGTACAGCAAAAATTTAGTCGGTCTCTCGCTTGTCCTGCTTGAAAATAGTGGAATTTTGGAGGATGGTGCAATTATCGTATGCGAGAGCGCAGAAACCGATGTTGTTGAAAATCCTTCTTTTGAAATTCGCAAACAGTACCTTTATTCCGGAATAAAGGTTACAATTCTTACATATAATAGGTGAAAAATGGAAAAAACCGTAATTTATCCCGGCTCATTTGACCCGATTACAAAGGGACATAAAGACATAATCAAGCGTGCATCGAAAATGTTTGGAACGTTATATATTGCTGTGGTTAACAACTCTGCAAAGCAATGTAGCTTTACAATTGAAGAGCGAATGGAAATGATAAAAAAATGTACAGCGGATATACCGAATGTTAAGGTGTGTACATTTGATGGACTTTCTGCAGAGTATGCGCGTCAGATTGGTGCTGTAGCTCTTGTCAGAGGTCTTCGCGCTGTCACCGACTTTGAGTATGAGTTCCAGATGGCACTTACTAATAAAAAAATAAATAATGATCTTGAAACAATTTTCTTGACTACAAACTCAAAATATATGTATTTATCGTCAAGCATTGTAAAGGAAATCGCAAGAAACGGCGGCGATATAAGTGATTTTGTTCCGTCTGTCGTTCTTGAGGATATAGAAAAAAGACTTAAAAAATGAAAGGATTAAACCTATGGATTTTGAAGAAATACTTAACGCATTAGAGGACCTTGTTGAAAACTCGTGGACACTTCCTATGTCAGGCGGCAGAACTGTTGTCGACAGCGCACAGATTCTTGAATTTGTAAAAGAAATGCGTCTTAATCTTCCTGATGAGATTAAACGTTCAAAGCGTATAATCAAAGAGCGTGATGAGATCATTTCGCGTGCAAGAACAGAATCTGAAGGCATTGTTACCGCAGCTCATGTTCAGGCAAAACACCTCGTATCACAAGAGGAGGTTTATAAGTCTGCTCAGATTAAGGCGAGCGAAATTGTTGCTAATGCTCAGAATGCCGCAAAAGAACTTCGCGCAGCTACTGTTGACTATTGCGATAATGTTTTGAAAAAGACAGAAGAAACATTAAAGCGCGGTTACGACAGTATTTCTGAAACACGTAAAAATATCAGAAAGTCAGAAAAATAATGAAAACCGACACTAATCGTGTGCCGATGCTCGACATTCTTCGTGGCGCGGCGCTGTTTGGAATGGTTTTTCATCACTCACTTGTTTCCTATGAGATAGTATTTGGAACATATGTCGATTTTCTTTACACAAAAGCATTTGAATTGATACAACTACTGTTTGTTGCTGTGTTTTTGTTGGTATCGGGTATATGTACAAACTATAGCCGTAATGTTTTAAAACGCGGCATAATTGTCTTTTTGGCAGCAATGTTAATGACGGTTGCCACTTGTGTCGTATTACCGTATTTTGGCATTATGGGACTTAATATTTACTTTGGCATCCTTCATATGTTTGGATTGTCAATGATAATTTATTCACTTGGAAAAAAGCTGTTTCAAAAAATACCTGCTGCTGTAGGCATTGCTCTTTTCACTGTATTGTTTGTTGCATACTATATCTTTTACAGCACAGAGCCCAAAAGCGACTCATGGCTGCTTTTGGTTTTTGGCGTGCTTCCCAATGCAATGGAGTATTATGGAGATTATTATCCGCTTTTACCGTTTTTCTTTTTATTCCTGACCGGTACTTATGTAGGGAAGTATATAAAAGAAAATCGGTTTCCTGAATGGTTTTACACTGTCCGCTGCCCTTTTATTGAGTGGTGCGGCAGAAAGTCATTGTGGATATATATTCTGCATCAGCCTGTGATTTTTCCCTTAATGTTGGCTGTTTCATACCTGATATAAAAAAACTCCCATCGTTTAGATGGGAGTTTTTTATTTTAGACGTTGATTTTATTCATCTTTTTGTCGTTTGATTCTACGGGATATGTCTTTTCTGTTTCTGTAAGATGCGCTTCCCAATCGTCAGATTTCTGACCTGACTCTGCCTGGTTTTTCCATACAACCTCGCCGACACCTTCGTAATACATTACGTGGTAGCCGCTGTCAGTTTCGACAATGCCTACGTCACCGACTTTGCGTGTAGCATCAAAGCTCCAGTCAATGAATGCCTGCGGATATGATGCTGTGTCCTTGGTTACACCTTCATAAAGACCGCCGTTTGTTTCGACATTGGTGTCGTCGCTGTGCTCTTTTGCAATCTTTTCAAAAGCAGCAGCTGTCTTTTCACCTTTGTTGTACTCTTCGAGAATATGATCGGCTTCTTCCTTAGCCTTTTTCATCTCATCTTCTTTTTTAGAGTCTGCAGAAACGAGAATGTGACGGATGTTTGCTGTGTTGTAATCATCATAATACATTGGTTTTACCATGATGTATGTGGTGTATGTTTTGCCTGATTCTGTGGGTGCAACTACAAAAGTATCGCCGATTTTTGTAGAATCGCTGAACAACCATTTTTCAAGTTCTGTCTGCTTTTCTACGTCTTCGGGATAGTACTCGGTACCTTCAAGGGTGCCGATATCGCTTTGAACACTTGATTTGATTTCTTCTTTTGCCTTTTCAGCGTCTTCGTTTGTGTTCTTTTTGGTGTAGTAATCAGTAAGCATAGTTTCAAGAGTGGATTTGAACTCGTCAATACTCTTGCAAGCTGAAAGCTTGTCTGAATATTCTTTTGATTCAGCTATTGCCGCATCTTTGTCGGTGTTGGTTGAAGCGAAAGAATATGAAAGAAAATCTGCTTTCATAAATTCAGATTTATTGTTGTCAAAGTATTTTTTGAGCTGTTCATCGTTGTACTCGAGCTTCTCAATATAGTCGCTGTTGTACTCTGAAGCAAGGTATGAAAGCTCCATTGCCTTGCGGACATCTTTCTCTTTAATGCCTTTTGCAAAAATTTGTGATAAGTATGAATTAAATGAAATGCCGTTTTCTTTAGCAACATCCTTCATTGACTGAATTGAGGTGTCAATGTTCTTTTTGTTTTCTTCAGAAATTTCGCGACCCTCTGCCTTTGCTTTTTCTGCGCAAAGAAGAATGTCGTGAACCTGATCTTTTGCAGCAGAGAGAAACTCATCAAACCAGGTTCCTTCGCCGAATGCCTGGCTTTTGAGTGACTTAGTTGTGTCAAGACCGTACATTGATAAATAATCGCCGTACTGATCGGTGAAAGAATAATACTGATTCTTTACATAATAAGCCATCATTGCGTTATCAACTTCAAAGTTTTCAGTCGACATTGCTACAGTGTTTCTCAAAAAATAACCAGTGCCTGATATCGTGTTATAGACAACAATGGATAAAAGACCGATTGCCAATACCACTGCAACGCAAGTTGATATAATCTTAACAATAGTTTTGCGACGGCGCAGCTTGATTGCAGCAGCCTTCATTTCTTCTCTTTTTCCTGCACGCGCTTGACGTGCACGTTGACCTTTTCCCATGGTGGACCTCCATATATTTGTTGATAGGTTAAAACCTAAAATTAATAATAACACATTTTATTTAATCGGTCAATATTAAGATTTGTAAAATATTTTTTATAATATGTTTATCAGAATTTTTGCGGCGTTATTGGCGGCTTGTCTTGAAAAAGTCGGATAATCAAGATGTGCCGAGCCGTCTGCACTGTCAGAGATTGCACGGATTATACAAAAATCTGTGTTATTTACAAAGCATGTGTGACCGATAGCACCCGCTTCCATATCGCAGGCAATTGCATTAAATGTGTTCTGCAAAAAATCTTTTTTTTCTGCGCTTGCAACAAACTGGTCGCCGCTTGCAATGATTCCCTGTAATGTATTAAGCTTTAAATTAGTTGCTGTTTCTACGATTTTGTCAGCGGTTGGCGCAAAGCAATCAAAATTAATTACGTTAATTCCCGAAATAAGTCCAATCGGGTCACCGAGAGGTGATGTGTCCATATCATGCTGTACAACGCTTGATGCAACAGCAATATCGCCGCATCTGAGCGTTTCATTAACTGCCCCCGCAACACCTGTGTTTATAATAATATCAGGCGCGTATTCCAATATCATTGTCTGTGCGCATATCGCAGCAAATACCTTGCCGACACCGCATACAGCAATGACGACATCCTGCCCGTTAAGCTTTCCTTGGTTAAAAATAATACTTCCAATGCGTTTTTCCTGTTTGTTTTCGAGCTTCGAAATCAAAAGCTCTGCTTCGTATTGAAGTGCACATATAATTCCCGTCATTTATTTTACCTCTTGTAACTGTAGTTACCCTTTTCGAATTTGTTTAATATATCAAGATATTTTTTGCACTCGATTTTTGCCTTTTCGAGTTCAAGCGTTCTGTAATTGCCGCATTCGATTTCAGAAGCCCCGAATACAGGACCGTTATATTTTAAAATTTTATCTAAAATATCTTTTGTTATATCAAAAACAACATCATCATCGGTATCGTCCACAAGCAGATAAAAACCTGTCTGACAACCCATTGGTCCGAAATAAATGATCTTTTCGGAAATTTCACTGTTTCTTACAAAAGTTGCAAACATATGCTCAACCGTGTGCATTGTGACATTGTCCATATAATCGTTGTTGTTTGGCTTTCGAGTTCTTAAATCATAAGTTGTAATACTGCCGTCTTTTCTTGAAATATAGAATCCCGGTTCTAACACTGTATGATCTATTTCAAAACTGGTTATACGTTTCATTTTATTACTCCTGTATCTTTTATTATAATTATATATAAATAAAATAATATTTCAATACCTATTGATATAATAAAGTTTTATTGGTATAATCTTGTTTGTTATTTTTGGGAGATAAGAGAATGAATAAAAAAATCAAATCAATACTTTTAATGTTTTTAACGTCAATGATATGGGGGTTTGCTTTTGTTGCACAGCTGTTAGGGGCAGAGCACGTCAGCCCATTTACATTTAACGCAACACGTTTTCTTCTTGGAGGGTTATCTCTTATACCTGTAATCTTAATTTTTGAACGTGTCAAAGTATCGCCGATCAAGCTTAAAAAAACATTTTTAGTAGGTCTTCTCGCGGGCGTTATTCTTTTTACTGCGTCTACTTTACAGCAATTTGGTGTTGAACTTACAACGAGCGCGGGAAAATCCGGGTTTATAACAGGGCTGTATACAGTGCTTGTGCCTATAATCGGAATATTTTTAGGTAAAAAGACAAGCCTTAATACCTGGATTGGCGCTGTGCTTGCGATTGTCGGTCTATATCTTTTGAGCTTTGCAAACGGTATAACAGAGGTTGGGGTCGGTGATATTGTACTGTTGATCGGCGCTGTTATGTGGGCTTTTCATATTATTGTAATTGACCGCTTTGGTAACGAAATATATTCTTTGCGCTTTGCAATGACGCAATTTCTTATTTGCGGCACTTTAAGTGCCGTCGGTACACTTTTATTTGAAGATATATCACTGTCAGCCATCTACAGTGCACGCTTCCCGATTTTATATGCGGGTCTTATGTCGGTCGGTGTTGCTTATACCTGCCAGATACTCGGTCAAAAGAATGCCGATCCTGCGTTTTCTGCTATAATACTTTCTACAGAGTCTGTTTTTTCTGCAATAGGTGAGGCTGTTATGTTTGGATTTATAATGACTTCGCATCCGTATACGCCTATTTCTGTCAAGGGCTACATCGGATGTGCCATAATGTTTGCCGGTATTGTGGTATCTCAACTGGATTTTAAGAAACTTATTTTAAAAAAGCATTGACTTTAGTGTGTTATCGTGGTAAAGTGTTAAAGTATTAAGTTATAAGGAGTATAAAATGCAAATAGACAATAAAATACTCAAGGCTGATGAAAACGCAGCGTACGCACTCCGTTCTCTCTACCGCCGTTTTGGTTACAGCCAATATAAAATGAGTAAATTTGAAGAGTATGCTTTGTATATACGTAATAAAGATTTTCTTGTTTCAGACGGTATAATATCGTTTACAGACACAAACGGCCGTCTTCTTGCGTTAAAGCCTGACGTTACACTTTCTATAATTAATAATTCGCAGGATGTTTCAGGGAACATACAAAAGCTTTATTACGACGAAAACGTTTACCGTATTTCTAAAAACTCACATACATATAAAGAAATCAAGCAGACAGGTCTTGAGTGCATAGGCGATGTTGGTCTGTTTGAGTTGTGTGAGGTTACAATGTTGGCCATTCGCAGCCTTGAAACAATTTCTGAAGAGTATATTTTAGAAATATCGCACGTTGGTGTTTTGGAGTCTGTTTTTGAAGAACTCTCTCTTGATTCTAAGCTTGAGAAAAAACTTGTTAATGAGATCTGCCAAAAAAGTGCAGACGGACTCGCATCTGTTTGTAATGAATACGGAATATCAGACAATACAAAAGATAAGTTATCTGTTTTTATAAAAAACTATCATTCTTTTGATGAGGCGATCACTTCTTTAAAATCGGTGTGCGACGGTGCTGAATCTTCAAAGCAGTTGAGCGAGTTTACAAAAATTCTCGAGTTTATATCGGATTATGGTATTGCTGATAAAGTTCGTGTTGATTTTTCACTCACAAATGATATGACCTATTATAGCGGTATTGCATTTAAAGGCTATATAAAAGATATTCCGGTGAGTGTACTTTCAGGCGGACAGTATGATAAGCTTATGCAAAGTATGGGACGTAGCTCAAGTGCTGTTGGCTTTGCTGTATATCTTGATGCACTTGAAAGATTTAATTTTATTAATAAAGAATACGATGTTGATATCGTTCTTTTACACGGTGGAAATATTACAGAAGCATTAAAGGCTGCAGAAACAATGTCGCAGGGTGGAAAATCAGTGAGAATATGTTCACAGCCCCCCAAGGATGTTACTTACCGTCAGCTGTTGAGTGTTGCACAGGAGGATAAAAATGATTAATATAGCTTTGCCAAAGGGCAGGCTTGGGGAAAAGGTATATTCAATGTTTGAACAGGCAGGTTTTGAATGTCCTTCGATCCACGATAAAAACCGTAAATTAATATTTGAAAACGAACAGCTTGGTGTTCGCTATTTTTGGGTAAAGCCCTCCGATGTTGCAATATATGTTGAGCGAGGTGCGGCTGATATCGGCGTTGCGGGTAAGGATATTTTGCTTGAGTATAACCCCGATGTTTATGAGCTGCTCGATTTAAATATCGGTAAATGCAATATGGCTGTTGCAGCCAAAAAGGGATTCAGAGACAATACCGATACTACTCTTCGCGTTGCCACCAAATTTTCACATATTGCCGAGCGATTTTATGCAGAAAAATGCCGTGATATAGATATTATTCATCTAAACGGTTCTATTGAAATTGCTCCGATACTTGACCTGTCCGATGTTATCGTAGATATCGTTGAAACGGGTAAAACACTTTATGAAAATAATCTTGAATCAATCGAAACTATTGTTCCGATAAGCGCAAGACTTATTTCAAATAAATCGTCATATCGTTTTAAGAACGATGTGATTGAAAGAATCAAGTTTGAACTATCAAAGCAAGTGAGGGATTAAAATGATAAATATTCTTTCATACGGACAAGTTTCCAACGAAGAAATATTTGCTCGCGGGACAGCACTTACGGATGTCAGTGCAACTGTTAGCGAAATCATAAATAATGTCAGAAAAAACGGTGATAGTGCGCTTTTTGATTATTGTAAAAAATTTGACGGTGCAGTGATTGATTCGTTGGAGGTTACGCAACAAGAAATCGATGATGCTTTTAAGACTGTCGAACCGAAGTTTATAGAAATAATTGAAAAAGCCGCTCAGAATATCCGTGCTTTTCATCAAAAACAAGTCAGAAACAGTTTTATTATAAATGATAACGACGGTGTTGTTGTCGGTCAGAAAATAATTCCTGTTGACCGTGCGGGCTTGTATGTTCCCGGAGGTACTGCCGCATATCCGTCAACTGTTCTTATGGACAGTATCCCTGCAAAGCTTGCAGGTTGTAAGGAGATATGTATTACAACCCCTCCCGGACGTGACGGCAAGGTAAACCCTGTTATCCTGGCAGCGGCAAAAATTGCGGGTGTTGACCGCATTTTTAAGGTCGGCGGTGCTCAGGCGATTGCCGCTCTTGCGTACGGAACCCAAACAATCCCCAAGGTTGATAAAATTGTTGGACCTGGTAACGCGTATGTTGCAGAGGCAAAAAAACAGGTTTTCGGTATGGTATCTATTGATATGATAGCGGGACCGAGTGAGATACTGATTGTTGCCGATGCCACATGTAACGCTAAATTTGTTGCAGCCGATCTTCTTTCGCAGGCGGAGCACGATAAAATGGCAAGTGCTGTTCTTGTTACTGACAGTATGGAGCTTGCAAAGGCTGTAAGCGACGAGCTTGAACGTCAGATTCCGCTTTTGCCCCGAAAGGATATTGCACGCACATCAATTGATAATAACGGTAAGATAATAGTTGTTGATAATATTGATAAAGCTATTGAAATTTCAAACGAGATTGCACCTGAACATCTTGAGCTGTGTGTTGACAATCCTTTTGATTATCTTGATAAAATAAAGCATGCAGGCTCAATATTTATGGGAAAATACTGTCCCGAGGCGCTCGGCGACTATTTTGCAGGACCTAATCATACACTTCCGACAACTGGTAGCGCACGCTTTTCAAGTCCATTATCGGTTGATGATTTTATTAAAAAAACGCAGTATACGTACTATACGAAGGATGCGCTTTCGCGTGTTGCAGATGATGTTGCTTTCTTTGCTAATAAAGAAGGGCTTGACGCTCACGCAAAATCTGCCACAATTCGTTTTGAGGAAAAATAATGAGTAAGTTTTTAAACGATAAATATCAAAAGCTTAAAGCATATACTCCCGGTGAACAACCGCGCGATATGCAATATATAAAGCTTAACACCAATGAATCGCCATATCCGCCATCACAAGGTGTTTTGGATGCTGTAAATTGTCAGCAGGCATCTCTTTTGCGATTATACTGTGACCCTGAATGTAATGACCTGAAAAAAAGCATTGCGGATCTGTACGGGGTTGAAGCCGAAAACGTATACCTTTCAAACGGTTCGGATGATATACTTAATTTTGCCTTTATGGCATATACGCAAAACGGTGTTGCGGCTTTTCCCGAAATCAGCTATGGCTTTTATAAAGTTTTTGCCGACCTCTACGGAATAAAAGCGAACTGTATTCCGCTTAAAGATGATTTTTCAATAGATGCAAATGAATACTGCGGTCTTGGTTGCTTTATAGTTATCGCAAATCCGAATGCCCCTACAGGAAAAACCATTTCACTTGATGATATTGAGAAAATATTAAAGTCAAATCCAGACAATATTGTCGTTATAGATGAGGCGTATGTTGATTTTGGCGGAGAATCCTGTTATAAACTGACATCGCAATATAAAAACCTTCTTGTTGTACAAACGTTTTCAAAATCAAGGTCGATGGCGGGCGCACGCCTTGGCTTTGCTATTGCTGACAAAGACATTATTTCCGACCTTGAACGCATTAAATATTCAACAAATCCGTATAACGTAAACAGACTTACTCAAATTGCGGGGGTTGCTGCCATTGCGGATAATGACTATTATGTTGCTAACTGCAAAAAAATCATTAAAACCCGCGAGTATACTGTAAACGAGTTAGAACGGCTCGGCTTTTCTGTTATCCCTTCGAAAGCAAACTTTATTTTTGCTAAAAGTGATAAAATTGATGGTCTGTCTCTTTATCAAAAACTTAAACAAAAGGGAATCCTTGTACGCCATTTTACCGATCCTAAAATATGTGAGTTTAACAGAATTACCATCGGAACTCAACAGGAAATGGAAAGCTTTATAAATACTGTAAAAACAATTTTGGAGGAACAGCTATGAGAGATGCTGTAATACTTAGAAAAACTGCAGAAACAGAAATTAATTTATCATTGAATCTTGACGGCAAGGGAGAGAGTGAAATCAAAACAGGCTGTGGTTTTTTAGATCATATGCTGACACTTTTTGCAAAACACGGTCGTTTTGACCTTGTGGTTATGTGTAACGGTGATACCTATGTTGATTATCATCATACAGTTGAAGATATCGGCATCGCACTAGGTCAGGCTTTTTCAAAAGCTCTCGGGGAAAAGCGCGGTATCGTTCGCTACGGAAACTTTATATTACCTATGGACGAAACTCTTGTTATGTCTGCTGTGGATATTTCAGGTAGATGTCATCTTGGCTTTAAAGCGCAGATTCCTTCGCAAAGAGTCGGTGATTTTGATACAGAGCTTGTTGAAGAGTTTTTCTGGGGTTTTGTGAGAAAAGCGGGCATTACTTTACATATCCGTACACTTGAAGGTACAAATTCGCATCACATTATTGAAGCAATATTCAAATGTGTTGCCCGCAGCTTAAAGCAGGCTGTTTCAATTGACCCGGAATTTGCGGACGAAATTCCGTCTACTAAAGGAGTACTTTAATGATAGCAATAATTGATTACGGAGTTGGCAATCTGTTTTCGCTTTCGAGCTCCTTTAAGGCAATCGGTGCCGATGTTATTGTCACCGGTGATGCTGATGTTATTCGCCGTGCAGACAAGCTTATTCTACCGGGTGTCGGTGCTTTTGAAGATGCTGCAAAAAAGCTTTTTTCCACAGGTCTTGATAAAGTAATCAAGGCTGAGGTTGAAAATGGAAAACCGCTTATGGGCATTTGTCTTGGAATGCAGATGCTTTTTGAAAAAAGCTATGAATACGGTGAGCATACGGGCCTTGGACTTATAAAAGGCAGTGTTATTTCAATGCAGGGAAAAATCCCCGCAGAGCTTAATATACCTCACATTGGTTGGAATGCCTTGAACATAACAAAGCAAAGTCCTATTTTAAAATATATTAATGAAGGCGACTGCGTGTATTTTGTTCATTCCTACTATGCAACTGATTGCGAAGGCAGTGTAACTTCGACTGCAGAATACGGAATACCGATAACCGCCTCTGTTCAAAGCGGTAATATTTTCGGGTGTCAGTTTCACCCCGAAAAGAGCGGAACGGTTGGTCTTAATATACTTCGTGCATTTTGTGAACTTGGAGAAAAATAATGAATATATTTCCTGCAATTGATTTAGTAAACGGATGTGCTGTGCGCCTTTTTAAAGGTGATTATAATCAGATGACTGTTTACAGTGATACCCCTGAAAGTGTTGCTTGCGACTTTGAGGCGGCGGGTGCAAAATTTTTGCATCTTGTTGACCTGGAGGGCGCAAAGGACGGCACAACTCCTAACCTTGAAACAGTAAAAAAAATCAGAAAATCCTGTAATCTTTTTATAGAGATCGGCGGCGGTATACGCAATATGCAAACAATAAAGACTTATCTTGATGCCGGTATTGACCGTGTGATACTCGGAACAGCTGCAGTCAATGATGAAGGCTTTTTAAAGCAGGCGGTTGCAAAGTATGGTGATAAAATTGCTGTCGGTGTTGATATAAAAGACGGGTTTGTTGCCATAAAAGGCTGGACAGAAAAATCAGCCTTTTCGGGAATGGATTTTTGTAAAAAAATGCAGGCTCTCGGTGTTAATACTATTATCTGCACCGATATTTCAAAAGATGGCGCAATGAAGGGAACAAACCTTGAACTTTACCGTAAGCTTTCTTCTGAACTTAATATCAATATAACTGCATCGGGCGGTGTTTCATCTATTGATGATGTAAAAGCACTTGCAAAAATGGATATTTACGGTGCTATAATTGGAAAAGCATATTATACAGGTGCTATTGATCTAAAAGAGGCATTGGAGGTTGCAAAATGATAACAAAACGCATTATTCCGTGTCTTGATGTAAAAGACGGCAGAGTTGTAAAAGGAGTTAATTTTAAAAATTTGAGTGATGTTTCGTCACCTGTTGAGCTTGCAAAATATTATAGTGATAACGGTGCGGACGAGCTTGTTTTTTATGATATTACGGCATCGTTTGAACAGCGAAAGCTTTTTACCGATATTTTAAAGCAGGTTGCATCACAAATATTTATTCCGCTTACAGTTGGCGGCGGCATAAATACACTGGATGATTTTGAACGTGTACTTTCGTGCGGTGCTGATAAAGTCAGTGTAAACTCGGGTGCCATTCGTAATCCTTCCCTTGTAGGTGAGGCTGCAAAAAAGTACGGCGACCAGTGTGTTGTACTCTCGGCCGATATTAAACGTGTTGACGG
>JAZQDN010000136.1:0-20818 GCA_045546815.1 Eubacteriales bacterium | reverse complement strand
CGTACAAATCAGTACGCCCTCGGGTCGAGTTTGTCAAATCTGCATCAATTTCTTAGCCGTTGATTTATTCATTATAATAAAGAAGGAAACATAAATGAAAAGTGACTTTGTAAAATTCGGTGCAATCAATGCGCCTCACCGCTCGCTTTATCACGCGCTCGGACTGACAGAGGAGGAACTTTCGCGCCCGCTTATCGCGATTGTCAGCTCCTATAACGAGATAGTTCCGGGTCATATGAACCTTGACAAGATCACCGAGGCTGTGCGCCTTGGCGTTGCAATGGCAGGCGGTACACCTATCGTTTTCCCTGCGATTGCTGTCTGTGACGGTATCGCGATGGGTCATAACGGAATGAAATACTCGCTTGTGACCCGCGACCTCATCGCCGACTCAACAGAGGCAATGCTGCTCGCTCACGGCTTTGACGGCGCTGTTATGGTGCCCAACTGTGACAAAAACGTACCGGGACTTTTAATGGCTGCGGCCCGCGTTAATATCCCCACTGTTTTTGTAAGCGGCGGACCTATGCTTGCAGGTCACGTTGACGGCGCAAAAACCAGCCTTTCGTCAATGTTCGAGGCGGTCGGTAAGTATAACGCAGGCACCATCGACGAAAATAAGCTCTGCGAGTACGAGTGCAAGACCTGCCCCACCTGCGGCTCCTGCTCGGGTATGTACACCGCAAACTCGATGAACTGTCTTACAGAGGCAGTCGGTATGGGCCTTTCGGGCAACGGCACAATCCCTGCCGTTTACTCTGCACGTATCGAGCTTGCAAAGCACGCGGGTATGCGTGTGCTCGACCTTGTCAAAAAGGACATCAAGCCCCGCGATATTATGACAAAAGAGGCGTTTGACAACGCGCTCACTGTCGATATGGCGCTCGGCTGCTCAACCAACAGTATGCTGCACCTTCCCGCAATCGCGCACGAGTGCGGCATCGAGATAAACCTCGATATCGCCAACGATATCAGCAAAAAGACCCCCAACCTCTGCCACCTTGCCCCCGCAGGTCGCACCTATATGGAGGAGCTTGACGAGGCAGGCGGTGTTTACGCCGTTATGAACGAGCTTAATAAAAAAGGACTTCTGCATACCGACTGTATGACCGTTACAGGCAAAACGGTGGGTGAGAACATCGCGGGTCATATCAATACCAACCCCGACGTTATCCGTCCTATCGAAAACCCCTATAGCGAAACGGGCGGTATCGCGGTGCTCCGCGGTAACCTCGCTCCCGACGGCAGTGTTGTAAAACGCTCGGCAGTTTTACCCGAGATGCTTGTGCACGAGGGTCCTGCACGCGTGTTTGACTGCGAGGAGGACGCGCAGGCGGCAATCGACGGCGGTAAGATCAAGGCGGGCGATGTTGTCGTTATCCGCTATGAAGGACCAAAGGGCGGTCCCGGTATGCGCGAAATGCTCAACCCCACTTCAGCCATTATGGGTATGGGTCTTGGCTCAAGCGTAGCGCTCATAACTGACGGACGCTTTTCGGGCGCAACCCGCGGTGCGTGCATCGGTCACGTATCACCCGAGGCTGCATCGGGCGGTGCTATCGGCATTGTAAAGGATGGCGATATCATCAGCATCAATATCCCCGAAAACACCCTTGAACTTAAAATATCAAAAGAAGAATTTGACGCAAGAATGGCAGCCTTTGTACCCAAAACAAAGGAGCTTTCGGGTTATCTCAAACGCTATGCAGCGCTTGTTTCAAGCGGTGCATCAGGCGCGGTATTAAACTAATGAAAAACACACACCTTTCACGAATAAATACAAGACTCAACGCGATGGCGGTCTTTCGCGCACTGCTCGCTGACCCCGTTGTGTCTACGCTTATGCGCTATTTTGACACACTTGAAGGGGAAGACACAATAAAGGCGGTTTGCGCCTACAGCGAGTTTGTGTCCGAGCTTTACGCATCGGGTAAGGCAACGCTTTCGGAGTACGTCAGAAGTATTGTCGGCGATGACGAAAATATGTATATCCGCACCATTGGTGCGGGTAAAACCGCATCTGCGGAAATCTCGCAGGCTGTCCGCCACGAGCTCAAAACGTGGCAGATGGTTGCCGACCTTGACAGCCGTGCGCTTGTAAAAACGCTTAACTGCGCCGAGTTTCTGCCTCGCTTTGAAGCGGTGCAAACCGACATCGCGGGCGACTATATGCATAGGGTAGAAAATATAAATATGTACGGCTACGGCATTTATGCCCGCTACCATATGTTTTATATCGACAGCACAAATACGATAGTGCCCGTGCGTAACCCCGACAGCACAACGCTTGAGTCGCTTGTTGACTACAAGCGTGAACAGCAAATAATTGTAGATAATACTCTCGCGCTGCTGTCAGGTAAGCCCGCCGCAAATATTTTGCTTACGGGCGATGCGGGCACAGGTAAATCGTCAACGGTCAAGGCGGTTGTAAACGAGCTGTATACCAAGGGTCTGCGCATACTCGAGGTGCGCAAGGACCAGCTGCGCGCAATCCCCGCAATACTTGATGAGCTCGGCGAAAACCCCTTAAAGTTTATTCTCTTTATCGACGACCTTTCTTTCCAGAAGGACGACGATAACTACAGCGCCTTAAAGGCTATCCTTGAGGGCTCGGTTTCGGCAAAATCAAGCAACGTTGTAATTTATGCCACATCAAACCGCCGCCATCTTGTAAAGGAGAGCTTTTCTGACCGCGACGGCGACGATATCCACCGCAACGATACAATGCAGGAGATTATCTCGCTGTCAGAGCGCTTTGGTATTCATATTACCTTCCAAAAGCCTGACAAAAACACATATCTTGATATTGTGTACCACCTCGCAGACGTTGCAGGTGTCGATATGTCAAAGGATGAGCTTGCAATCAAGGCAGAGAGCTTCGCGCTTGCCCGCGGCGGCAGATCCGCCCGCGCTGCAAAGCAGTTTGTCGACTCACTTGCCGCAAAAATATAGCCAGCCAAGTAACACGCACAAACCCGTAGGGGACGGATTTATCCGTCCCTTTTTTATATTTTTTAAAAAATTTGAAACATTTTTGCCTTATCGTTACATATATAAGTAGGAAGACTTAAAAAGGAGTCTGCTTTATGAAAAGAATAATATCATTATTTTTAATATCAATGCTTGCCTTATCACTGGTGTCGTGCAAACAAAAGCCGCTGACACCGGGAGATGCGAATATCGACAACGTAACGGTCGTTAAGGCTAAAGCGCAGTACGTGAGGGCAAATGCCGAAAACCCGCCCAAGCTGCCTTACGCCGCGGCAATCCGCTCAACTAAAGAATTAAAAGACTATATAGAGCGCTTTGCAGTCGATGCCGACCGCGACAATTCGCAGTATTCCGACGGTACGGTCTCCTTTAATATGGCGGCAGAAAAGTATACCGATAATTACTTTATTAATAATCAGCTTTATATCTGTATGCTTGTTGAGCCCAGCGGCTCGATACGTCATGAGGTCGATACGGTAAGAATAGTAAACGACGAGGATATCGAAATAACGATAAACCGCATCCAACCCGAAGTGGGTACCGACGATATGGCGCTGTGGCATATATTCGTCGAAACGGAGCGGAACGATATCGATGACGACGATATCGAGATTTATGTTGACGGCAAAAACGAAACCCACCCCATCGACGTCAAATATGCAAAGGGTGCAATCGGCATCAACCTGACACTAAAGCCCGACTGGCGCTACAGCACTATTGAAACCGATAATAAATACGGCGTTTCGATATGGCATAAAGACTCCGCCGACAAAAATATTGATATTTTTTACTGTACTGTGCCTGCCGGTCTATGCGGAACGGGCCTTACAAACGAAACTGTAACTATAGGAAGCTACACTGCTACAGCCTATAGATACGACGACCTGCCCGACTTTTTTATGATAAAATTTGACACCGTCAGCGGCGGGTATTATATCGAAAATCTGTCTTTGCCAATTGACAATCAGCAACTGGCGGAGATTATTGAGACACTTTCACTTTCCGATACCACGGTGACGCGTGAAGAGGCACTTAAAATCGCAAAAGAGCAAACGACCCGTGAGTACACCGAGGAATTTGCAAACTACGACGCACTTAACGGCAACTGGGAGGTTGTGCTAAAAAACGCCGAGTGGACCGAGACCTATCAGATAAGCGAAAACGGACACTCAATGACCGCCACCCAAAACCAGCCTGCAAAGGCAGAGCCTGAGCCCGAGCAACACGACTACTCAAAAGAGTATGACTATTTTGCAAACGGGCACGATTATTGGAACGGAGAAAGCGAGGGCGCAACTCTGGTCAGTGCCGAATGTAAACAAAACTAATTCAGTCATAATATGGGCAAACGATGCGTATTTGTGGTGGCATGAATATTATAATGAAGCAATTAAGATTATGTCATCGCTCACAATTGATACCTTTAAGTAGGGGAGAGGCCGCCCCACCCGCCAAAACCACGCACAAACTTTTCCTGCCTCCATCATAGAGGGAGGTGGCTGAGCGAAGCGAAGACGGAGGGAGTGGGTTGGGTGTAGGGGCTTTTACTCTCCCTCAGTCTGCTTACGCAGACAGCTCCCTCGACAGAGGGAGCTGAGTAATCAGTATTGGAGCCCGTCCCGCCGTTCAACGCTATTTTTAAAAGGAGTGACGCTTTATGAAAAAATGTGCAATACTTTTAATTTTTATACTTCTGTTTTCGCTTGGTTCCTGTGCTGTAAAAAAAGCACCGCCCGCAACCGATACATATATCGACACTTTACCCGAAAAATTTGATGTAACCGAAATAAAATTTGACGTAAGCTACGTTAAAATTTCGGGAAAGGATGCTCACATTGATAACGTCCGCTGGATGCGGCAAATCGGCGACCTTCCGAACAAGGTAAAAAACGCGGAGCTTTGCGCATCGCAAGCCGAGTGGGACGCACTCGAAAGCATCACAAAAAACTATACCTCCGAGTTTTTTAAAACAAACTACGTTTTTGCCTTTACCGTGAGCGTTACTTCGGGCGATGACAGCGTTGCCGTTACCCGTGTCACACAGGACAAAAACGACTGTATCAGATTTTATGTAGATACGCTTGTTGCAGACGGCGCTACTGCCGATTTTGGCACATATCTTGTCTTTGTTGCGACAAAAACACTTAAAGTCAGCAATATGCAGGTATTTGTAGACCCCGCGTCAAGAACCCCCGCACAGCAAATCAAAAACGACATCGCGGGCATCGAGTTTACTCTGCCTGAGGGCTGGGGCTATAGCGAAATAACAGATGACCTTAATAAAATAGGCTATAATATCGGTCCTCAAAAATACGGCGGCACCGGCCTTGAAATTTACTATAACGAAAATAATGTGGCGGAAGGTCTTTGCGGCACCGGTCTTTCAACAGGCACAGTAAAGCTTGGAAAATATGACGTTTACGCATACAGCTATGACGGCGACTATCCCTTTAGCTTTGCAACCATCGGCAGTAACGGTCACGAGCTGTCAAACGCAGGCGCAGGTCATTGGTGGGCAGAGTATAAAGCCGACCTTGACAGCATTTTTAACAGCTTGATTATGTCAGAGGTCAAGGACGACGTCGAGCTTAATTTCAACGCGCAGTATGTGCGCGCAGGGATCGAGTACACCCCGAACCTTCCCTATACCGACATTATCAGCTCGAGAAAAGAGCTTTTGGACTATGTTTCGCGCTTTGCCGTTGATGCCGATAAAGATAACTCGCAGTATGCCGACGGCACCATCTCCTTTAATATGGCGGCAAAAAAATATACCGACGAGTATTTTGCAGTAAACCAGCTGATAATCTGTATGGTCGAAGAACCGAGCGGCTCCATTCGCCACGAGGTTGAAAAAGTACTTGTTCAGCCCGACGGTCAGTTTAAAATTAATATCAAAAAACAGATACCCGAAATATGTACAGACGATATGGCAACGTGGCATATATTTATTGAAACCAAAATAACCAAAAATGCAGAAATACAGCTATCATTTAACTAAAATAAGGAGAATTACTATGAAAAAGTTTAAAATACTTGCACTGATTTTAACACTTGTTTTATTGCTTTCCGGCTGTAAAAAGGCGCCCTCGCAGGAGGTTTTAGCCGAGGCGGTATATCCTGCCATAAGCTATGTTGAGTATACAGAGCAAGACACACCGTCAGACTTTTACAAAAAGGCGGCACCCATTTTGCTAAGTGCCGACACCAACTCTGTCTGCTCGCCGTTCAGTCTGTATATTACACTGTCAGCGCTTGCCGAGTGCACCGAGGGCGAATCGCAAAAGCAGCTGCTGAATGTATTAGGCAGTGACTATGCCTATAAAAACACCAAAACGGCAAATGAGCAGTTCAGACTTGCAAATGTTGACGATACAAAGCTTGCGACGTCACTGTGGATAGGGGATGGGTGCACCCCGCTTCCGAGCCTTAAAGAAACGCTGTCGACACAGCTTGTAACCTCGATGTATAACGCCGACTTTACAACGGACGACGCAAAAAACCGTATCAGCGAATGGATAAACAGCAATACAGATAATTTTATTAAAGACGCTGTTGCTGACCTCGAATTTAACGCAGACACCTTTATGGCAATCGTGTCAACGCTCTATTTTGACAGCGAGTGGTCAAAAGCATTCGATAAAGAAAAGACCGCACCCGACACGTTTTTTGCAAAATCGGGCGACGTTACTGTCGATTTTATGAACGAGTTTGTTGAGCACGGGAGAGTCTATAGCTTTTCTGACAGTGCCGCCGTCACAAAGTGGTTTAAAAACGGCTGTGAAATGGTGCTTATCCTGCCAAACGAGGACAAAACCCCCGCCGATGTAATAAAAAGCGGTGAGTTTTTTAACCTTCTTTCATCAAGCACCCCGGGCACTACCTATGATATAAACTTATCCTTGCCAAAATTCGATATTATGTCAGACATCGAGCTTATCGAGGGGCTTAAATCGCTCGGTGTTACAGATATCTTTGACAGCGGGCTTGCAGATTTTGCGCCACTCGGACCAAAAAATGCAGGACAGGTGGATAAGCTGCAGCAAATCTCCCGTATCACGATAAGCGAAGATAGTGTCAAGGCGGCAAGCGGCACGATTATCGGCGGCAGCTGGGCTGACGCTTCAGACCCGCCTGAAGAGATTGACTTTAAACTCAACCGCCCGTTTGTGTTTATGATAAAAAAAGGCAGTGTACCGCTCTTTGTCGGTACGGTTGCCGACCCAACCAAATAAAAAGGGAAGCGGATATCCGCTTCCCTTTAATCATATTTTTCAAAAAGCTCTCTTACGTGGCTTTGATACTCTGCCGTTTCGATGTAGTACGACAGCCCGTGACCCGCGCCTTCAACTATGAAAAGCGTTTTGTCACTTGCGCATGCATCGTAGTTTTCGAGCGTCATACTCGGCGGCACAAAGCTGTCCGCATCGCCGTGTACAAAGAGGACAGGCACACGACACTCCCTCATAGCATCCACCGTTGACGCGCCGTCGCCGTCATACCCCGCCTTTTTGTTTACATAAAAGTTGGCAATAGGGTAGGCGAGCTTTTCACTTATCTTGAGATTGTTTTTCATAACGTGCGTCCATATCGCGCGCGGCGAGGTAAAGCCGCAGTCGGCAATAACGCCCCGTACACAGTCGGGAAGCTGTAGCCCCGCCGTCATCAGCACCGTTGTTGCGCCCATCGACACGCCGCAAAGATAGATCGGTGTGTCGGGAAAAAGCGTGCTTGCATACTCGATCCAGTCAAGACAGTCGTAGCGCTCGTACACGCCAAACCCGATAAAATCGCCGCCGCTCTTTCCGTGACAGCGTTGTTCGGGCAGTAGCAGCGTGCACCCCTCCTCCAAAAAGAAGTCGGCGCACCCGCCAAAATCAAAGCTCCAGTCAGATCGCCAGCCGTGCATACAAATGACGATACGCTTTTGCACGGGTGCTGTAAACAGATGCCCGCACAGCCGTATCCCGTCGCGGCTTTCGATAAAAACAGTGTTGTGCAGCTTGCCTTCCAGCTTTTGCGCAAGATTTTCCGCCTTGTCGTAAAACTCCTTGCCGATGAGGTTGCCGCGTATCTTCGGCTTTATCTTGTCAGCCGATGTCGGCAGCTGCTTTTTTATCGCCATATCGGTCAGTAGCTTTACGCTCGCAATCGACGCACCCACCGCCGCCGATAAAACCGCCGTAACACCAATTACAATTTTCAGTTCCTTTTTCATTTTCATTTTCATACTATTACTATATGCAGCTTATCTGCTTTTATTAAGCTCCTGCTCCTCAAGCTCGCGGTAAGCGACCTTACCGACAAGCGTTTTGGGCAGTGTGTCTCTGAATTCAATATCATAGGGCATCGCATACTTTGCGATGTTCTTTTTGCAGTATTCAAAAAGCAGTGCCCTGTACTCGTCGCACGGCTTAATGCCGTCCTTTAGCATAACAAACGCCTTGATTTTTTGCATCTTCAGCGGGTCGGGCACACCGATAACACAGCTCATCTGCACAAGCTCGTGCGCATCAATGATATTTTCGAGCTGTGACGGGTACACGTTATAGCCGCTTGTCACTATCATCCGCTTTATGCGCTGCTTAAAGTATATAAAGCCGTCCTCGTCCATCGTACCGAGGTCGCCCGTGTGCACCCACACCCTGCCGTCAGCGTGTGTTTTACGCGTCTGCGCCGTCTCGTCGGGGTTGTCCATATACCCGAGCATCACCGTCGGTCCGCTTATGCATATCTCGCCCTCTTCACCAAACGGCAGACTATCCTGCGTACCCGGCTTTACGATTTTATAAAACATATCGGGAAACGGCTGACCGATACTGCCTTCCTTTGACAGATGAATCGGTGTAAGACAGCTTGCCGTCACGCACTCTGTCGTACCGTAGCCCTCGCGTATCTGAATTTTTGAATTATGCTCTTTTAAAAAGCTGTCAAACTTTCTTTTCAGCTCAATTGACAGACTGTCGCCGCCGCTGAACACGCCCTTAAGACAGCCAAGGTCAGCGTTTTTCATACACTCCTGACGCGTCAGCGCCTCAAACAGAGTCGGCACACCTGCAATAAAGTTACAGCGGTACTTCTTTATATCCCGCGCATAGCTTTTTGCGGTAAACCTCGGCACAAGAATGCACCTGCCGCCGTGGGTCAGCATCGAGTGTATGCTTACCCCAAGCCCGAAGCCGTGAAAAACGGGCATGACCGCAAGCATTGTGTCGCCCGCGCAAAACATCGGGTTTGTTGCAATGACCTGACGTGCCAGCGCGTTAAAGTTGTAGCTTGACAGCATAATTCCCTTTGTCGTACCTGTTGTGCCGCCGCTGTATAAAATAACGGCAACGTCGTGCGCGCCCGTCTTTATTGCAGGCGAGCCGTCAAAGCTCGCCGCCGTTTTAAGCAGCTCTGTCCAACGTATCACGTTTGCGTCCTTTGGCAGCTTTTTGATCTTTCTGCCTGCCGTCAGCGCGTATCCGACCTTTTTTACGGGGCTTAATCCGTCCTTTATGCTTGTGATAATAAGATTTTTGAGTGTTGTGTCAGCGCGGATGTGCGCAAACTTGTCGTAAAACTGGTCAAGCGTTATCGCACACACGCTCTTTGATGCGTTTATAAAAAACTTTATCTCGTTTTCGCTCGACAGCGGGTGAATCATATTTGACACCGCGCCCACAAGATTTATAGCGTAAAACATAATTACCGCTTGCGGACAGTTGGGCAGTGCAACGGTTATCCTGTCGCCCTTGTCGATGCCGAGCACGCGCAGTGCCTTGGCACAGCTCTCAACGTTTTTTATAAACTCGCGGTAGCTTGTTTTTTTGCCCATAAAGTCAAACGCTGTAAAGTTACTGTACTTTACAGCGGCATCACTTACCGCGTCAAACAGAGTACCGTCAGAGTACTCAAGCGTTTTTGGTACATCGCCGTAGTTATCAAGCCACGGCGCATAAACTTTTGTGTTATCCATACTATTCTTCAATCAGCTTTTTAAAATAGGGGAGCGCGCGCTCTATCATATCGTATGCCACGCAGTAGGATATGCGAAGATACCCCGTGCAGCCAAAGCTGTCAGACGGCACAAGCAGCAGGTCATACTTTTTTGCCTTTTGACAAAACGCCGCCGCATCGCCGCCCGGTGCCTTTACAAACAGATAAAACGCACCGTCAGGGTGCACACAGTCGTAGCCGTAGTCGGTCAGCGCGCCGTATAACAGGTCGCGGTTTTTGCGGTACGCGTCAATGTCAGACACCGCACCGATATTTTTTGCAATAACCTTTTGCATAAGCGACGGCGCACAAACGTAGCCGAGCGCACGTCCCGCACCGCAAACCGCGGCAAAAATATCGCCCGCACCCAAAGCTCTCGGGCAAATTGCAATGTAGCCTATGCGCTCACCGGGGAGTGAGAGCGACTTGCTGAACGAATAGCAAACGACACAGTTGTCGTAATAGTTCATAAGATAGGGCACTTCGGTCCTGTTATCATAAATCAGCTCGCGGTACGGCTCGTCAGCGATAATGTAAACGGGGTGTCCGTACTCGTTTGATTTTTGCCCGAGGTATGCGCAAAGGCGCATGATCGTCGCTTCCGTCAGCACCGCACCCGACGGGTTGTTGGGCGAGTTGATTATAACCGCTTTAACATCATTGTCAAGCTTTTTGTCAAGGTCGTCAAAGTTTATCTGAAAGTCCGCGTCTGCGTCAACTGCCACAAACTCCGCGCCTGCACCCTCGACGAACACCTTGTACTCGGGAAAGTACGGTGCAAAGGCGATCACCTTGTCACCCTCGTTACACAAAGCACCCAGCGTTATCGTCAGCGATGCCGCCGCACCGCAGGTGATGTATATGTTGTCGGCTGTGACCTTTGCGCCGAAATTGTCGTTTATGTTGCTTGCAACTGCCTCTCGAAGCGTAATGTCGCCGGGGGCAGACGTATAGCCGTGAACAGAAACGGTGTTTTGTTTTACAAGCTCTGCAACCGTATCGTCAATGCACCTTGGCGTTTCAATGCTCGGGTTACCGAGGCTGAAGTCGTAAACATTTTCGCGTCCTACGATTTTTGCGCGCGAATTTGCGTATTCAAAGGTCTCTCTGATGACCGAGCGCACCTTTCCCAGATGCGTGTTTTTTTGATTTATCTTAAGCTCCATAGTTTTTACCTTAAGTCAAAAAAGCCACTCACAGAGCGGCTTTTGATGATTATATAATACCTAACTTTTTCATTTCCGATGCGAGTTTTTCGTGATTTTTCTCATCCATCTCGCAAAGCGGCAGACGGTAGCCGCCAACCTTCATTCCCATAAGATTGAGCGCCGCTTTTACAGGGATCGGGTTTACCTCTATAAAGAGCGAGTTTGCAAAATCAAGGTACTTGAGCTGTGCTTCCGTTGCTTTTTTGGTATCACCCTTCAAATAGTTATGCACCATATCGTGAGTTTCTTTCGGCAAGCAGTTAGCGAGCACCGAAATTACGCCCGAACCGCCGAGTGCGAGTGTCGGCACAATAATGTCGTCGTTACCGCTGTACATCACAAAGTCGTCTGACAGATGCTTTGCAATCTTTGCGGTGTAGCTCATATTGCCCGATGCCTCTTTGATACCCATAATGTTGGGATGGTCCTTTAAGCGAGCAATAACGCTCTCCGAAATGCTGCAGCCCGTTCTTCCCGGAACATTATATAAAATGCAGGGGATAGATACCGCGTCTGCCACCGTTTTAAAGTGGCGGTACATACCCTCGTCGTTTGCCTTGTTGTAGTATGGCGAGATAACAAGCAGTCCGTCAGCACCAAGCTCTTGATATCGAAGGCTCTTTTCAAGCATAGTTTCAGTGCAGTTTGAGCCGCTGCCCGCAATAACGGGTACGCGTCCTGCCACCTGCTTTACCGTAAACTCGCATACCTTGTCGTCCTCCTCGTGCGACATTGTCGACGATTCACCCGTTGTACCGAGTATCAGTATCGCGTCGGTCTTGTTTTCAATATGAAATTCAATAAGCTGTGACAGCGACTCGTAGTTTACGCTGCCGTCGTCGTTAAAGGGCGTAACAAGTGCTACGATCGAGCCCTTAAGTCCTCTTATATCCATAGTTATATCTCCTTATCACAGTCAAGCGCCCACATATCCTCGTATGCCTGACGCTTTATAACGCATCTTGCCTTGCCGTCCATTGCAAACACGACCGCAGGCAGTCCCAGTCGGTTGTAGTTGCTTGCCATACTGTAGCCGTAAGCACCCGTTGTAAACACAGCGAGCAGATCGCCCGGCTCTGCTTTTGGCAAAAGCACATCTTCAATAATAATATCGCCGCTTTCACAGCACTTGCCCGCAACGGTAACCGTTTCAGTCGCCGCGTCCTTCGGTCTGTTTGCAAGCACACAGCGGTACTTTGCGCCGTAAAGCGCGGGGCGGATGTTGTCCGCCATACCGCCGTCCACAAACACATATTTTTTGTTGGCGGTCTTTTTTGAATATCCCACGGTGTAGAGAGTTGTGCCCGCTTCAGCCACCATACTGCGCCCCGGCTCGATCATAAGTTTTTTAACGTGAAGCCGCTGCTTTTTGTTGTTTTCGCTGCAGGCGGCAACAATATCTGCACACACCTTTTCAATCGGTTCGGGGCAGTCGCTCTCAACGTATGTTGCGGCAAACCCGCCGCCGAGGTCGATCGTGTTTATCTCAAAGCCTGCGTCCTCAACGACCCTTGCAAACGCAAAAATCGTCTCAACGCCTGCGATAAACGGGTCGACGCCGAAAATCTGCGAGCCGATGTGAATGTGCAGTCCGTCAAAATCGACATACTCCGCATCCACCGCCTTTTTTATCATTTCAAGTATCGTGTCCTTCTGATGAATGGCAATGCCGAACTTGCTGTCAATGTTTGCGGTGATGATGTATTTGTGTGTGTCCGCGTCAATGCCGGGGTTTACACGAATGAGTATGCGTGCTTTTTTCCCACATTCCGCCGCTGTTTTTATTATCTCGTCAAGCTCCATCTGTCCGTCAACGACAATGTAGCCGACCCCCGCGTCAATCGCCTCTTTTAGCTCCTTCGGTGTTTTGTTGTTGCCGTGGAACACCACCTGACTCATATCAAAGCCCGCGTGTATTGCCGCGGCAAGCTCGCCGCCGCTGACAGAGTCGAGCCCCAGAGCGTACTCGTTTACGAGCTTTAGCATCGCTGTGCACGAAAACGCCTTGCTTGCGTATACGGTCTGCGTTTCAAAGTCGGGGTGCGCAAAGCTGTTTTTAAACTGTGACAGCCGCGCGCGCAGAGCACCCTCGTCGTAGACGATGAGCGGTGTGCCGACAGCCGCCGCAAGCGTATCGGCGCGAACACCGCCGATTTTTAACATACTGTTGTCCATAATTCTCTTTTCCCTTAAAAATTTATGCCTTTTTTATCTCTTTAAACTTTTTGTAGCCCTGCAAAAACGCTTCGGTGTTTTCGGGTGCGTACTCTGTTACGGGGAAGGAGCGTGCAACCACCTCACGCGCCTGCTCAATGTCCTTGATGTCGCCGAGGGCGATAAGCTGTGTTGCAATGTTGCCGATAACGGTAGCCTCAACAGGTCCTGCCTTTACGGGCACACCGCAGGCATTTGCTGTAAGACGGCAAAGCAGTGTATCCTTTATGCCGCCGCCGACCATATGCACCGCATCAAACTTTTTGCCGCAGATGCTTTGCATATTTTCAAGCACCTCACGGTATTTGAGTGCGAGCGAGCAGTAAATGCACTGCATAACCTCGCCGACAGTCTCGGGCACCTTCTGTCCTGTCTCGCGGCAATAGTCCGCAACGCGTCCGGGCATATCTCCGGGCGGTGAAAAACGCGGGTCGTCAACGTCAATAATGCTTTCGAAGGGTGTGACCTCGAGCGCGAGCCTTTCAAGCTCTGCAAAGCTGTACTCGTGACCTGTGCGCGCCCAGTGTCTGCGCGACTCCTGAATAAGCCACAGCCCCATAATGTTTTTCAAAAATCTTATGCTGCCGCCAAAGCCGCCTTCGTTTGTAAAGTTGGCATCAAGCGCCGCCTTTGAGGTGTTGGGTGTGTCAAGCTCGGTGCCGAACAGACTCCACGTGCCGCAGCTGATGTACGCCACGTTTTTCTCGTTTGTGGGCACCGCGATTACAGCCGATGCCGTATCGTGCGATGCGACTGACACGACCTTTGCCTTTTTAACCATAAGCTCGTCGCACACAGCGTCTGACAGCTCGCCGATAACAGTACCCGGCATAACGATGTCGCACATAAGCGACTTGTCAATTTTTAACTCGTCAAACACCTTGTCAGACCAATCGCGCGAGTTTACGTCCATAAGCGCCGTTGTTGACGCCATTGTGTAGTCTGCCGATAAAACGTCAGTCAGGAAATAGTTGAACAGGTCGGCAATCAGAACTATCTTGCCCGCGTTGTCAAGCACATATCCCGCCGTCTCCTTGAGCGAAAACAGCTGGAACACCGTGTTGAAGGGCAGCTCCTGAATACCTGTCACCTCGTAAAGCTCTGAAAAGGGGAACTGCTTTAAAAATCTGTCCTTTGCGTCGTCAAAGGCGAGGTCGCGGTAGTGGATGAGGTTGTTCATCAGCCTGCCGTTTTTGTCTATCACGCCAAAGCTTACACCCCACGTGTCAATACCGATGCTGTCGTAGCCCTCATACTCCTTTGCCTTTATAAGTCCGCATTTTATTTCGTGATATAAACGTAAAACGTCCCAGTAATATGTGTCGCCCACAGTAACGGGGTCGTTAGAAAATCTGTGAATTTCTTTAATGTCAATTTTTCCGTTTTCGTATGTACCGAGCATTGCTCTGCCGCTCGATGCACCGAAATCATATGCCAAAACATTTCTTTTCATAAAAACATTCCTCCGTATACCATATTATAGCAAATAAAATTCGAGCCGTCTATACTTTTTTTATAATTGACTTTAATTATTATAAATAGTATACTTATTTTAATAACATTAAAAGGAAAAAACTATGACAGATCTGCTGAAAAATTTAAGTGACAAGGCGATGGTGACTGCCGCCGCCGATTTTAAAAGAATAGACGATATCTGCACCTTCTGTACAAAAAAGGTGCTTGATGCTTTCAATGCCGAGCGGGTGAGCGAGGCGCACCTCAAGGGCTCGACGGGCTATGGCTATACCGATGTCGGCCGCGATGCGCTCGACCGCGTGTTTGCCCGCGCCTTTGAGTGTGAGGATGCGCTTGTGCGCCCGCAGTTTGTGTCGGGTACGCACGTGCTGACCGTTGCCCTTTTCGGAATGCTGCGCACGGGTGACACCCTTCTTTCAATAACGGGCAGTCCGTATGACACCCTTTATGACGTTATCGGTATAAACGACGGTACGGGTAGTCTTAAGGAATACGGCATAAACTATAAAGAGATCCCCTTTGAAAACAGCGTGTTTGATAAAGACGCAATTAAAGAAGCACTTGCCGATTGCAGTATAAAGCTTGTGTTTATACAAAAGTCGAAGGGCTACCTTGACAGAAAGACACTCTGCTCAAAAGAGATCGGCGATATAACAGCATTCGTCAAGGGCATCCGTCCCGACGTTTACGTTATGGTCGATAATTGCTACGGCGAGTTTTGCGAGGAGCACGAGCCCGTTTACTACGGCGTCGACCTTATGGTCGGCTCGCTTATAAAAAATGCGGGCGGCGGACTTGCAAAGACGGGCGCGTATATCGCGGGCAGGACCGAGTGCGTTGAAAAATGCTCCTACAGACTGACCTGCCCCGGCATCGGTCGTGAGAGCGCCGCAACGGGCAGCTACCTTGCCGATTTTTATCAGGGCTTTTTTATGGCACCGCACACGGTGGCGCAGGCGCTTAAGACCGCGTCGTTTGCGTCGGCACTGTTCAGCCTTATGGGGTATGATGTCAACCCCGCGCCCAACTCCGCACGCTATGATATAATCCAGACGGTTGCCTGCAAAACACCCGAAAAGCTTATTAAATTCTGTGAGGGCATACAGGCGGGCGCACCGATTGACAGCTTTGTCACCCCTGTGCCGTATGCAATGCCCGGCTACTCTGATGAGGTAATAATGGCGGCAGGCGCCTTTGTTTCGGGCGCGTCTATCGAGCTTTCGGCAGACGGACCGATACGCCCGCCCTACCTTGCGTTTTTGCAGGGCGGTCTTACCTTTGAGAGCGGAAAGCTCGGTGTACTGTGCGCCGCACAAAAAATACTTGAATTGGATAACTAAACTATGAAAAAAACAAAGCTTTTAATTGCTTTACTGTGCGCGGTTGTTTTGCTGTCGTCCTGCACGATATCAAACTTTGATGCAAACGCGCTTCTCACCCCGCCGCAGATGAATGCGGCAAACAGACAGATACAGAGCGCGCTGACAGCGGTCGCGGGCGGCAGCTTTTCACTGGTATATCCAAAAAGCGGCAGCTACCAGAACGCCGTTATCACCGCCGACCTGACAGGTGACGGTCAGCAGGAGGCACTCTGCTTTTACAGGGTGGGCGGCAATCAGGACATCAGCTTTATAATCTTAAAGCACACCGACAACAAATGGAAGCCTTACGGCGAGCCGCACAGTCAGTCGGCGTCGGCAATCGACAGCGTCAGCTTTTTTGACAGTAACGGCGACGGACAAAAGGAGATCGTCATCGGCTGGCAGTACCTTGCGGGCGATGAAAAGGCGCTTGAGGTGTTCAGCCTTGTAAAAGACGAGCAGATAAACAGCGTTTATACCGGTCTTTATACAAGCCTGGTTGTTTTTGAAAAAAATATTGTGACACTGTCGCGTAATACCACCGCCAATACCGCGAGCGCCACCCTTATCGGTAACAGCGCGACGGGTGTGTCGGTCATCGGTACTGCCGCGCTCAACCCCTCGGTTACCGGCATCATCAGCGTGCAGAGTGCACAGCTTGGCGACGGTGTGAGTGCTGTTTTTGTTGACGAACAGCTCGAGAGCGGTCTTTTTGTGAGCGAGCTTCTCACCGTGTCAAAAAGCGGCGATATCTCAAACATCTCCGCGGCGGCAGGCACGCTTACTACGCGAAATTCCACCGTTGTCTGCTCTGATGTAAACGGCGACGGCGTACCCGATATGCCTGTTGAAAAGCTGTTTCCGTCATACGAGAACGCGGGCAAGGTCGAAACGCTTGCCTACTTCGACTGGTACGATGTGAGCGGCGGCACCGCAACGCTTATAATGAGCGCATACACCAGCGCAAACGAAAAGTTTATCATCCGTTTTCCTGACGAGTGGGTGGGACACATCACCGTGCAAAAGGATGCCGCCACCGACCGCCAGATACATTTCTATATGCAGGGCGATGAGCAAAATATCCCGATGTTTTCCGTGCGTGTCTTTTCACAGCAGGAGTTTTCGGAGGATATACAGAGCCTTGGCTGGTACCCCACGCAAAAATCAAGCGAAAACGTTTATGCATTCAAGCAATACGGCAGTGAGCTTCCCGATGCCTTCAAGGTAGACGCTACCCGCTTCGGTGAACTGTTCAAGCTGATATCATAGGAGATTTATAATGAAAAAAGTACTTGTACTCGAAGACGAAAAATCAATCCGCGACTTTGTTGTGCTCAACCTGTCGCGCGCAGGCTACGATATAATCGAGGCCGCCTCGGGCGAAGAAGCGCTTCAGCTTTTTGACCAAAACCCCGATACCGATATCGCCGTGCTCGACGTTATGCTGCCGGGCATCGACGGTTTTGAGGTGTGTAAAACCATCCGCGCATCAAATCAGAAGGTCGGCATAATAATGCTCACCGCCAAGGTGCAGGAAAACGACAAGGTGACAGGGCTTATGAACGGTGCCGACGACTATGTTGCAAAGCCGTTTTCGCCGCTTGAGCTCATCGTGCGCGTTGACAGCCTTTACAGACGTGTGCAGATGATGAAGGGCAGTACCCCCGACAAGCCTGCAAACGAGATCGTCTACGGACCGTTTGTGCTCAATCTCAAAAGCCGTACACTCACCAAAAACGACAAAAAGATAGAGCTGACACAGGTTGAGTATCAGCTGATAAAGCTGTTTATGGAAAACCCCGCCGACGCCTTTTCGCGTGAAGAAATATTCAAAAATGTGTGGAGCGACAGCTTTGCAGGCGATAAGCATAAGATTGTTGACGTAAACATCCGCAGACTTCGCATAAAAATCGAAGACGATGCATCCACCCCGACGTATATCCAGACGGTGTGGGGCTTTGGCTACAGATGGGGTAACGAATAAACAATGCAGGCATTTAACTTGGACAAAATAAAAAGCTTTTTTACAGACTTTCGCTCAAAGTACCTTTCGGGTATTACGGCGCGCTGGATAATAAACGTCTTTTCGCCCGTTGTTGCGGTTGCCGTCTTTTCGTGTATCATTCTGTCGGTGTTCGTGTCAAACTTTTACACCGCCGCCGCGCGCAGCTCGCTGCGTACCGAGGCGGAGAGCGCCGCAAAGTACTTTGAAACGTTTGTTTACCCGCAGTACCGCGACTTTACCACCTGCGCACAGCTGCTTGTCAGCGACTTTGATAAGCAGGCGATAATGGAGATGCAGGTGTCAAACCTGTCGGGCAAAAATGTCTTTTCGTCAACCGGCTTTGCGGTAAGTGACGTGACCGTCGCCCCCGACGTTATCGCCGCGCGCAGCGGCACCACGTCATTCTGGGAGGGGTATCCCGAGAGCACCGATGAGCATATCTATTCTGTTGCGGTGCCCGTCCACAACACCGACGGACGCATCTGCGGCACGATTCGTATGATATCGTCGGTTGACGGTATGGACGGCTTTTTGACAATGATATACTGGATTATCGGCGGTGTCGGCTTTTTCATTGTCGCGCTCACCGCGTTTTCGGGCCTTTACTTTGTAAAGTCGATCGTTATGCCGGTAAACCAGATCAACAGGGTCGCGCTCGATATCGCAAAGGGTAACCTCAACAGCGCGATCTTAAATAATAATTCAAGTGACGAGATCGGTCAGCTTTGCCGTAACATAAACCATATGGCGCGCGAGCTTTCCGACTCGCAGAAGGTCAAAAACGACTTTATCTCGCAAATCTCGCATGAGCTGCGCACCCCCATCACCGCCATCCGCGGCTGGAGCGAAACGATGATGGCGGACGACACCCTCGACGAGCTTTCCCACCGCGGTGTCACCATTATCAACAGCGAGACCAACCGCCTTTCAAAGATGGTGGAGGAAATGCTCGATATGTCGCGTATGCAAAGCGGCAGACTGTCAATATCGCCAAGTCCCATTGACGTTATCGCCGAGTTTGAGGATACCGTATTTATGATGAGCGAGCGTGCCAAGGGCGAAAAGATCAATATCGTTTACGATATGAACGTGACCGACTGCGTGGTAAACGGCGATACCGACCGATTAAAGCAGGTATTTTTCAATATTATCGATAACGCGATAAAGCACTCAAACCCGGGTGCTGACATAAACCTGACGACCGCCCGCGACGACAAATATGTCCGCTTTATTTTTGAGGACTACGGCTCGGGTATCAGTAAGGAGGACCTGCCCTATATCAAAGAGATGTTCTATAAGGGCGCATCGCAAAAGCGCGGCTCGGGTATCGGCCTTGGCGTGTCGGACGAGATCGTGCGCCTTCACGGCGGCAGTCTTGATATTGAAAGCGAGCTCGGTATCGGCACCGTTGTTACCGTGACCCTTCCCATATACGAGGTGACATCAGATGATAACTGAAATTGATTTTAAAATTTTAGATGCAATACAGACGGTTGCAAACCCCGTGCTCGACGCGTTTTTTGTGTTTGTGACCCACCTTGGCGACAAGGGTATTGTGTGGATAGCGGCGGCAGTTATAATGCTCTGCTTTAAAAAAACTCGAAAGTGCGGCATAATGCTGGGTGCTGTGCTGATACTCGGCACACTTGTCGGCAATATCGCGCTTAAAAACATAATCGCGCGTCCGCGACCGTTTGTACAAAACCCCGAAATGCTAAAAGAGCTGTTGATAGCCGCACCCCACGGCTATTCCTGCCCGTCGGGGCATACGCTGTCGTCAATCGGGTCTGCCTTTGTTATATTTTTAAATAATAAAAAAACAGGCATCCCCGCGCTTATCCTTGCGGTGCTTATCGCCTTTTCAAGAATGTACCTCTATGTTCATTTCTTTACCGATATCCTGCTTGGCGCTGCCCTCGGCGTCGCCCTTGCATACCTTGTGTATTTCGTAGTAAACAAAATGGAGGAAAAAATTAAAAATGGAAAGAAAATTTAAAGGCATCGCCTTAATGCTGCTTGGTATATTTTTGTTTTTAATCATTATTTGCATAACTTATTTTACTGCTAACTCTTATATTTTTATTGCAGGACTGTTTGTTTCGTTTTGCATTGAGGCTGTTGGACTGCATTTTGTGTTTTCTCAAGATAACAACGATACTGACAAGGCGGTAAAAAACTATTTTGACGGAAAAGAAGAATAAAATATTGCCCACCCGAAAACCGACAAGAATCAAAGATTATGATTACAGTGAGTCAGGTGCATATTTTGTAACAATATGTGTTAATGGCCGAAAACCGATATTATCAAATATAATATTGTCCGCATCGGTAGGGGAGGGGCTTGCTCCTCCCGCAGAGTCTGCACCCGCCAAAATGGTAGGGGAGGGGCTTGCTCCTCCCGCAGAGTCTGCACCCGCCAAAATGGTAGGGGAGGGGCTTGCTCCTCCCGAAATCAATACCGTGCTAACACCCTGCGGTGAAATTGTAAAAGAACAACTGCTACTCATCAAAGAGCGCTATCCAAACGTAACGGTAAAAGAATATGTCATTATGCCTGACCACATTCACGCTGTTATATTTAT
>JAZQDN010000135.1:0-8350 GCA_045546815.1 Eubacteriales bacterium | reverse complement strand
GATATTAAACGTGTTGACGGCGTCTTTCATGTCTTTTCAAAAGGCGGCAGGGAAGATACGGGAATGGAAGGAATTGAGTGGATTAAGCGCTGCGTTGATATGGGGGCGGGTGAGGTTGTTGTAAACTCAATTGATACTGACGGTGTAAAGGGCGGCTTTGATATTGAAATGTTAACGGCTGTTTGTGAGGCGGTATCTGTGCCTGTTATTGCATCTGGCGGAGCTGGCTGTATGGATCACTTTACAGAGCTTTTTAAAAAGGTTCCCGACGTATCTGCGGGTCTTGCCGCATCAATATTCCATTTTGGCGAAGTTGAGATATGTGATTTAAAGAAAAAACTAAACGAAAACGATATAACAGTGAGGTTGTTATGATAGATATTAATACACTTAAATTTGATGATAAAGGTCTTATTCCTGCAATTGTGGTTGATGCTTTTTCAAAAAAGGTTTTAACACTTGCTTATATGAATAAAGAAAGCCTTGAAATTTCAATGGAAAAAGAGCTTACATGTTTTTATAGCCGTTCACGTCAGGAGCTGTGGCTGAAGGGTGAAACAAGCGGTAATTATCAGCATATTGTTTCAATAACCGCTGACTGTGACAATGACGCACTTGTTGTTATGGTTGAAAAAGACGGACCCGCTTGTCATCTCGGCACTGATTCTTGTTTTAATAACACCGTTTATCAAAATGATGAAAAATCCGAGTTTTCGATGGATGGTCTTTATGATTTACTTGTTGGCAGAAAGACAAATATGCCTGAAGGGTCATACACCACATATCTTTTTGAAAAGGGTATAGATAAAATACTCAAAAAAGTAGGGGAGGAGTCGACCGAGGTCATCATCGCAGGCAAAGCAGATGATAAAAAAGAAACCGTTTATGAAATTGCCGACCTTGCATATCACATTATGGTTATGATGGTTGAAATGGGCATTTCAGTTGATGATGTACGCCGTGAGCTTGCATCTCGTCACGTAATAGATCACAAAGTAAAACAAGAAAAAATGACAAAATAAAAATATAAACGTTCAGTATAAAACTGAACGTTTTTGTTATTTTAAAAACCTTTCTACTCGTGGCATAAGACCAATTTTGTCAGGTGTATATGCGGGAAGCTGTAAGATATCGTGACCTGGGAAGCAATTTCCTTCAATAATCTGAATATTGTTTTCGGAAAGTGCTATGTCCCATCCAACATATCCAACATCAGCAACAACAAGCGCCGCCTGTTTTACAAGTGAAATAATGTCGTCCCACATCGGAATTTTAAAGCCTACAATTGCCTCGTTTGTGTACGGATGATGGGTATACGTTATTCCGTCTTTATCTGCTGCGGGAAGTGAAATGCTTCCGTCTTCAATATTAACAATTGCAGCCATACCGCCGCTGTTAAGATTGTCAACAAACTTGCCGTTGTTACCGATACGCCAGAATGCAAATACGGGTGTTACACTTTTGCCGTCGTTAATTGTTACAACACGAACAGTGTTTATGGCAAGCGGGTATATTGCTGACATTTTGCTGTTTTGCACAACGATTTGTTCAATTATTCCGTGGGGCTTTTTTATTAATTCTTCATAAACCTCGTTTAAGTCTTTGCCGTCAAACAGTATTTTTTCAATACCGCGACCGCACGTGCCGTCCTTGGGCTTATAAATAAAACCTTCTTTATCGTTCGCAAATTTTAAAAAATCTTCTTTTGATAAATTTTCAGTGAAACACCAGTCACGATGTATATATTCTTTAAAAATACTGTTAAACTCATTTTTATTATCAAAAATGTGCCATTTGTCACGTGAATTAAACTTTTTTACAAGCGCGTTATTAACACCTCGTGTAACATAAGTTTTACGTTGTTTTCTTGTTAAATTATAAAACTCAAACAGATCATAATCAAGCGGTCCTGCTCCATATTTTATACCGCAGTACAGCATATCAAAGAAAATATATATCTTTGACTTACCCGATTTTTTTGCGACGCGTGAAATATCACGCCCAACACGCAAAAAATCCATTTTTAAAACTCTTTTTATAGCGTATGTTATTGACATATTCTTTCTCCGGATTTTAATAATCTAATTATATTTTGATATACCTTAGTTGTCAAGTTATTAAAAACGTATTAATTTTGTAAAAACTGTTTTATTTAATCAAAATTTGTATTATACTGTCATTAATAACATTAAGGAAAAGATATGGATAGTAAAAAACAAAAAATAAAATCAATTATATTTTTGATAATAAGCGTTTTGTTTATGCTGCTTTTGACGTGGATTGTCGGAAAACCGTTGCTTGAATTTTCGGCAGATCCCGAAAAATTCAGAGAGTGGATTGACGGCTTTGGAATATGGAGTCAGCTTGTATTTATCTTAATGGTAATAGTGCAGGTGATCTTTGCAATTATTCCGGGTGAGCCGCTTGAAATTGCGGCGGGATATGCCTTTGGGGCAATTGAGGGAACAATATTGTGCGTTATAGCAAGTCTTATTGGCAGTGTAATTGTTTTTGCATTTGTAAAAAGATTTGGCAGACGTTTTGTAGAGTTTTTTTATTCTGTTGAAAAACTCAATAATTTAAAATATCTTAAAAACACAAAAAAACTAAATCTTTTTTCCTTTTTTATATTTCTGATCCCGGGTACGCCCAAGGATTTGCTTGTATACTTTTTGGGGCTTACCAAAATTGATATTTCAGCCTTCCTGCTTACTGTAAGCATCGGCAGACTTCCGTCAATAATAACTTCGACTGTAGGCGGTAATGCCCTTGGTATGCAAAACTATGTTTTTGCAATTGTAACCTTTGCTGTTACAATGTGTATTAGCATTGCAGGCTATATATCTTATCAGTTTATTTCAAAAAAATTAAAAAACAGAAAATAAAAAAACTATTGATTTTTTTGTAAAATATGTTACAATGAATTAGCACTCGAATAATGCGAGTGCTAATTTTTCTGAAAAGGTGAGTAAAATGGCAAAAAAACAGTTTAAAACGGAATCTAAAAAGCTTCTTGATATGATGATAAACTCAATTTATACTCATAAAGAGATTTTTCTTCGTGAGCTTTTGTCTAATGCAAGTGATGCAATAGATAAGTTATACTATTTATCGCTTACTGATGATAACGTCGGCATTTCAAAAGACAATTTTAAAATAACTATTTTTGCTGATAAGGAAAACCGTGTTCTGACAATTGAAGATAACGGAATAGGTATGACAAAGGACGAGCTTGAAAATAATCTTGGTACTATTGCCAAAAGCGGCTCTTTTGATTTTAAAGAAACAGCCGAGAAAAAAGAAGATGTTGACATAATCGGTCAGTTTGGTGTTGGATTTTATTCGGCGTTTATGGTAAGTGATGAAATTACTGTATTGTCCCGAGCATATAATAGTGATGATGCATATGAGTGGCGCTCATCGGGCGTTGACGGTTATACTGTAACCCCTTGTCAAAAAGATACAGCCGGCACCATTATTACACTTCACATTAAAGAAGATACAGAAACTGAAAATTATTCTGAATTTCTTGATTCATACCGCATTCGTTCGCTTGTTAAAAAGTATTCCGATTATCTCCGCTATCCTATTATGATGGATGTTGAAAAACGTGTTGATAGGGAAGGGGAAGATGGTGGCTTTGATATTGTTACCGAGACACAGACTCTTAACAGCATGGTGCCTCTTTGGAAAAAGAGTGCTTCGAATTGCACGGAGGAAGAATATAACGGTTTCTATAAAGAAAAATTCTATGATTATGATGCGCCGCTTAAGGTAATACATTCGCGCTTTGAAGGCACAACCTCCTGTGATGTTTTGTTATTTATACCAAAGCATGCACCGTTTGACTACTATTCAAAAGACTTTGAAAAAGGTCTGCAGCTCTATTCAAGCGGCGTTCTCATAATGGATAAGTGCTCTGACCTTTTGCCTGATTATTTCAGCTTTGTTCGCGGTGTGGCAGACAGCGCTGATTTATCCTTGAATATTTCCAGGGAAACATTGCAGCACGATGCACAGCTTAAAGCAATTGCAAAGTCGGTTGAACGTAAAATTAAGTCCGAACTTTTAAAAATGCTTCAGAATGACCGCGAAAATTACGAGGAGTTCTATAAAGCGTTTGGTGTACAGCTGACATACGGCTTGTATTCTGATTACGGTATGCATAAAGAAGCATTGCAAGATCTCATAATGTTTATATCGTCGGTTGATAAAAAGTACGTTTCTCTTAAAGAGTATGTTGCTAATATGAAAGAGGGACAGAATACAATTTACTACGCATCGGGCGAGTCAGTTGATAAAATTGATATGCTGCCTCAGGTTGAAGCGGTTAAGGACAAGGGCTTTGAGGTTTTATATCTTACCGAAGATGTAGATGAGTTTGCTTTGCGGATGCTTAATAAGTATGAGGAAAAAGAGTTTGTAAACGTATGTGATAACAAGCTTGATATTCTTTCAGATGATGAGAAAAAAGAGCTTGAAAGTCAAAATGAGCAGTCAAAGGATATGCTTGATGTGATGAAAAATGCTCTTGGCGACAGCGTACAGTCAGTTAGATTTACAAAAGCTCTTAAAAATCATCCGGTTTGCCTTACAACAGAAGGCGGACTGTCGCTCGAAATGGAAAAAACGCTTAATAAAATGCCGGGTGCTGAGGCAGACAATATTAAAGCACAGACTGTTCTTGAAATAAATGCAGACCATGCAATCTGCAAAAAGCTTAATGAATTGTTTGAAAGTGATAAGGATAAGCTTGAATCATATGCAAAAATACTTTATGCACAAGCACGTCTTATCGGTGGTATGTCGATTGATAATCCCACTGAACTTTCGGGACTTATCTGTGATATAATCAGCTAAATTAAAATGGCTATAGGAATCAACCTATAGCCATTTTTATATTATTTTTCGATTTTTTCTTTAAGTAAATCGCGGATTTCCTCAAGAAGAACAACGTCATCGGGCTTGGGTGCGGGTTCTTCCTTTTTCTCCTCTTCTTTTTTGCGAGATAAAAATCCTACAATCTTAATTACAATAAACATAGAAAAGGCAATTATCATAAAATCAACGATTGCTTGTATAAATACGCCGTATTTTATTGCAGCTTCCGCAACTTTTTCAACACCGTCTTCAATTATTGCAGGGGATATAACATATTTGAGATTTGAAAAATTTATGCCACCTAATAATGCGCCGATTGCAGGCATAACAATGTCATTTACAAGTGAAGAAATAATCTTGTTGAAAGCAGTACCCATAATAACAGCAACTGCCATATCAATAACATTTCCGCGTGTTGCAAACTTTTTGAAATCAGCAATAAAGCCCTTGCCTTTTTTTGCCATTTTTAAACTTTGGTCTTTGATTTTACTCATAGTTACAATACCTCTTTAAAATTAATAAGAATATTGTACAGTAATAAATCACAATTTGTCAATACCTGTAACTTTAAGTATGCTTTCGGATATATTAAATCTGACGTTATAGCCTGCAAAATTCATAGCATATTCGCGCTCATCGTTTTGATATGACGGTCTTGGATCGTCTGCAAGGCATCCTATGAGAGCTTCTTGCTTGTTTTCGGGAATTAAGTCTAAAATCTTTTGATCAATCTCAACTTTTAATCTGTGCTCTTTTTCCTGTTCGGCAAAGCCTGCATAAGCGTCTGTGTGACAATCGGTGTACGGTATATACGGTTTTATATCATATATAGGTGTACCGTCAAGAATATCAACACCCGATACAATAAGAGTGTGACCTTCTGTTTTTGTATTCTCAATGCCGATGAGTCTGACAGAGGACAATCCTATATTATTCGGTCTGAAGGGTGAGCGTGTTGCAAAAACTCCGACACGTTTGTTGCCGCCAAGGCGCGGTGGACGTACGGTGGGTGACCACTCACTTTTATGTGCTTTTGAAAAATCAAATATAATCCAAAGATGCGAATATTCATCAATGCCGCGCAGCGAGTCGGCGTTTCGGTATTTTGGCAAAAAAACTATTTTTCCCATGGCTTTTGCTACGCGCCCACTCTGACGAGGAATGGCAAATTTTTCTTTAAAATCGGTTTTTATGTATGCAATCGGTTCAATCATATAAAAAATCCTTTTGTGGTTTTTTATATGATATCATATTTATTTGTTATTTTCTATAAGATTTTTAATTGGTGTGGCTTTTAGTAATAAAAATGCTCCGATAACTGTTAATATGAGCTCCGGCAGCATAAATGTACCGTTATAGCAGAATGAATAAAGCGGAACGCTGCTCCATTCGCACCAGATATCAAAAATTATAATTCCCGAAACGAAGTGACATACAAATCTGACAAAAAGAGCTATTACTATAGCACAAATATTACCAATGATTCCTTTTTGAGAAAAAAGGCCCGAAAGTGCAATAAGCGTAAAAGGAATAATATAATCAAGAAAAATTGTGCCCACAAGCGAGGCGGGTGTAAGTCCCCAGCTGACTACAGATGCAATTGAAAGTCCAAGCTGTCCTAATGAATAAATAAAAGAACATGCAAAGCCCCATTTTATGCCATATATGATTGATAAAAGGCAGATGGGAAGCATTGAAAGAAGGGTGATTGAACCGCCAAGCGGCATTTCCCATACTTTTACAAGGCTAAGTACAGTTGCAAGTGCTATCATTATTGCTGAGATTGTAAGTTTTTTTGTGTCAAATTTTGTTTTCATTTTGACTCCTCCTTTTTTGAAAAATAAAAAATCTCCGCAAAAATGATGCGGAGACACAGTAAGAGTCAATTATTTTCCTACGTCGGCATTATCCGCATCAGGTCACAGGTCGGAACAGAATGGTTCCCTCTCAGCCCGAGTCGATCGAGCTCCCTAAATATTGCTTTCACATTTTACTTTACAATTTTTCATTTGTCAATACTGTTTTTCTAAAAATTTTTGCAAGAATAAATTTAAATCACCAAGAATTATTATTCTTGGTGATTTAGTATTATAAATATTTTATTTTATATTTAATATAATGTTACCTGTGTCGGTTGTTATTTCGCATTTTCCGCCGTTTGCTGTTTTGGGTACATCGACTTTTCCTGTGTCAGAGTGCACAATAAATATTTTTTCCGAAAGAAGTGTTCCTGTAACACTGCCTGTATCTGTTTGTACAAAAATCTCTTTTGCGTCAGAAGCTTCAATTTTTACATCGCCCGTACTTCTCTTTAATGAAAATTTTTCGGTTGCAATAACACTATTCAATACTATATCGCCTGTGTTTCCGTCCGATACCAGATTTTTGCAGTTTATATCGGTAAGAGTCGCTTTGCCTGTAGATACTTTTACATTTATATTTTCGGCACAGTCAATGTTTTTTATTATTATTTTCCCTGTTGATACAGCAAGATCAAGAGCGTTTGAAGATATGTTTTCTACGTGTATATCGCCTGTACTGGTTTTTATTTTTATATCTTCTTTAGCGTCGGCATAGTTTTTTACGTCGCCGGTACTTTGGAAAATGTCTATACTTTTGAATGAATAATCCTTGGGTATTTCTATAGCGCCTGTTTGACCCTTGATAATAAGCGTTCCGTATTCATTCTTTGGAATATTAACTGTGATTTTAGCTTTTTCAAAATTCAGCCCGATATATTCATACCATTTTCTTTGATCATCGACTTTTATAGTTAGAGTGTTGTCGGCTATAGATACATAATGCTTTACTTTTTTCTGCTCATAGCAAATAACCGATTTTTCCGAATTGTCAGATGGTATAAACACAATATCGGCATCTTTTGCTTCTATTGAAATACTTTCAAAAGAGTCTTTGATTTCGTATTTTTTCGTTTCGTATTTTATGGTGGATAATTTCATAAAGTCCCAATTGAGCATTGTCATAACACCTACAAATAAAAGGCTGCCTATTAACACAAGAGAAATTGCTGCAATAAGCCAAATTTTCACCGTTTTTTTCATTGCATTTTCTCCTTTTTAATAAAACAATTTTTTATCCATATAGCTATTTGCTTTGTGAGCAATAAAATTCCTTTTGTTGCTGCTTTGCATCCAAAGAAAAGAAAAATTGAGATACCTGCGCAAAATAGTCCCATACCTATCGTGGCTAAACCCGAAAGCGTGTTGCAATCAATAATAAATGCACAACCTGCGAAAATACAACCGATCGCACAGCCGATCAGTGAGCCGTAAACAGCCCACAAGGAAATTATTACAGACCAAAGTGTTATATAAATCGATATAATAATTGCAACTGCCGCAATAATAAGGGAAAGCCATATCGGAGATCCGATAACTATTAAAGCAACTTCCCATTCTTTTAATCTTCTTTTTGGTTTGATTCTTTCTTTAGCTATTTTGAAAAGGGG
>JAZQDN010000134.1:0-24694 GCA_045546815.1 Eubacteriales bacterium | reverse complement strand
AACTATCGATACACTCCACGACAACAATCTTGACCAGGCATATGTCTACGGCGGCCAGACAGTTGTAATTGAATATTATTAAAAATAAAGAGCAGGATTTTTAATATCCTGCTCTTTTTATATGTCAGCAACCTTCGTCTGCCTTTATAAGCTCAAGTTTTCCGTCTTGTGCTGTCTCAAAATCACAGCTGAATGCAAGCTCTGTTTTGTTATCATATTGTCTCATGCTTCCGAGGACGCTGTGCACCATTCCGTCAGTAAAGGTCGGGGTCACAACAATTTTTGCGCTGCACTTGCCGCCGTTATACTCCTTTGGCGGCTCGGGGATATACAAAAGATAGCTTTCAATATAGTCGCACGCATCGAGCTCATCGCACAGCGCTTTGTAAATTTTTTGGTCAAAATAAGACTTTGTAAGCTCTGTGTCGTCTTTATAAAAGGCGGTAAAGCGTATCGGTGTAAACAGATCATAGCCTACATATTCAAGCACACGTAATTTTGTAAAATCATTATATTCTATGCGTATTTTTTTGGTACCGTCCGATAAATCCTCGGTTGAGATTTTTTTGACCTTTGCACCCGCATAGTCAACATCACCAAGCTCAATTTCACAGCCGTATATTGCGTTTTCATCAGCAGGCGTTATTCCGAACATATTTTTTGCGTACTCATTTAATTCTTTGCCGGTAACATAGGCAAGGTTGCCGTTTGCACTGCTTGTATACGCGCCGTGTGTTACGGGATCGTGCGCGGTCAGCGCATTTTTTGCATATTTATTAAGCTGCAGTATCTCTTGCACCGATAACGGATTGTTTTTATCAAACTCCCTGAAGCAAAACACGTCGTACTTACCAAACAGGTCCATATTAAGCTTTGCATTAAGCTCGTCACTCACAGGTATTTCGGCGTAGCTGCCCTCGACAATATAAACGGCATTTTGCTCTGTGCCGCGGATGCCGCGACCGATAAGCGCCCACACGCCAACTACCACAACAATCGTAACAGCCGCGGCAACAGTACCCACCGCCGCTAAAATACGACCAATATTTCGCGATTGAGGGAGATGTGCAAGTTTTTTTGCATATTTTTCATTTAACGTTATATCACACGGCTTTGTTTTTACATTTTTGAATTTTTCAAAATTCACAGTATCTCCTCCTTATATGTTTTTTTAAGGATGTCGCGTGCGCGCGAAAGGCGCGATTTTACAGTACCGCGAGCAATTGATAGCGCCTTTGCAATGTCGGATATTGACATATCCTCTATGTAATACAGCACCGTAACGTCGCGATAGTGCGCAGGCAGCTTTGATACAACGTCGCAAAATTCAAACGCGAGCGTATCGTTTACGGCAATTTGCATATTTTCATCAAGTGCAACTATTTTTTGATTGTCTGATAGCCGCCGCTCGTTTGCAAGAACATACCGCGCTGTTTTTATAAGCCACACACGCATAGCGTCAAGGCTGTGAAAGCTTGGTTGCTTTTCGCACAGCGTTAAAAACACCTGCCCGCAGATATCGCGTGACAGATCCTCGTTTGCTGTGCGCGAAAGCACAAACCTGTAAACCATCTGCCAATAGTTATTAAGCATGGTTTCAAAGTTATTTGTGTTCATATCGCACCCCCTTCGCTAAAATAATGTAAACAAAACCGTGTGCGGTTCCAAAAATTATTATAATATTTTAAAAGGATAGAATCAACCGATTCTATCCTTGTTTATCATTTCGGGAGGTATTGCTTGATTATATCAATGTTTCGCATATACAGCTCGTAAAGACGCTTTGTTGTGTAGCGATAAAGACCGCCGATTCTATCGGTACCGTCAACGTTTAAAACGCATTGACGTCCCGCGACCCTGTACACGTTCTGTCCGAGCGTTTCGTCACGCTTTAAATAAAACAGATAAACGGAATCCTTTTTAGTTATCGGGTCTTCATACGGTGTGTAGGTGCCGCACTTCAGTTCCGTTGCATTTGTATACTTATCAAAATAATAATGACTGTTATTTGCAATATAAACGTCCGTTATGTTTTTATCACCCTTTATCACGTTTAAAACGTTCATATCGCGAAGTGTAAACACCGTATCGTGTGAATATTTTCCCGCCTCTTTGTCATCAGCGATTGCCGCACCGCCGGATGTCACGCGTATGTCGTCCTTTAAATCATTCTTTGGACTTGCCACAATCACAAGGTCGGAATAGTCAAAAGCATCCTGCTCATTATTAAAATATCGCATACCGCTTATTGCATAAAGTCCTTTTTCATCGGGCTCGTATTCCACCTCGTCCGAGCGGTCGTACTTTACAAAATAGTCATAATATTTTTCAAAAATGCCCGAAAAGAACTCGTCTGTCACTTCTTTGAGGCTCGATTTATGCAGACCGTCAATATTTATACAGCAGTCAAAGCCCGAATAGTACACCTTTTCACCGTTGTACACATCCGTTTGATTGAGAATAAACAGGTATTTTACATTTTTCTTCTGGATAAAGTGAAAATCGTGCAGTTCCTTTATTTCGTAGCTTCCGTCCTCATTCCATATTGCAACCTCGCTTACACGCAGGTTTACAGTGTCGGTATCAAGTTCACCCTTCAACACGTCGAGCACCTTAATTTTGCGTATTGTTTCAAGCGTGTACCAATCGTCGTTTATTGTAACAAACCCGTTTTCGCGGCTGTAGTAGGCGTGAGGATCGCTTGTAAAGGTGTTTTCGGGATAGCCGATAATAACGAGGTCTGCGTTTTCAAAATACCGGTCAACGTCGTCGTAATCGGGGTAATGTCTGTTGGCGTTAGAAATCACGCCGCTTTTGTCGGGAAGATATTTTTCAAAGATCTCATCTTCAACTACAAGCTCGTCGTACCACGGCGTTTTTGGTGCTTTAAGATAAATTCCGAGCCCCACCGCAACCAAAAGACAGGCGGCAATTGTCGACACTACCCACGTTACCTTGTGGCTTTTTTTCTCGTTTGGGAGCGCGATTATTTTTTTAGCGTAAGTATCACTGTCACTGCACTCTGTCATTATTTTTTGGTTGAGGGCATTATCGGGGATAATAGCGGTTTTTTTCATAATATCTCCTCCTTGTAAAATTCCAAAAGCTTTGCGCGTGCGCGGCGCAATCGGGTCTTGACAGTACCTTCGTTAAGGTTTAAAACCTTTGCAATCTCTTTGATTTTCATATCCTCCTGATAAAAGAGGTATGTAACGTCACGATAATCTTTATCAAGATGCGATATTATGTCAAAAATGTCGTTTTGTTCATCGTGTGCCACAATGTCGTCGGTCAGCGGACAGTTCTTTTTACGTGCGCGGTAGAGGTCCATTATGCAGTTATACGCCACCTTTAAAAGCCATGCGCGCACCGCACGCTTATCGCGAAAATTCGGTTGCTTTTCAAGCAATTTTAAAAACACAGTCTGATAAATATCGTCGGCATCGTCGCACCTGCCGAGCTTTGACACAATAAAGCCGTAAACGCACGGCCCAAATTCGTTAAGTAAAGCCTCAATATTTTGCATTTGTCCGCCTCCTTTCACTTATATAACGCTAAAACTCCCAAAAAAGTTTCAGCCGCGATAAAAAATTTATCACGGCTGTATTTTTATATATATTTACAAACGTCAACCCACTCTACAAAGTTTGAAAACCTTTCAAGTTCGGGAATGGTAAGCTTTATTGCAGATGCCGCGTTGCCTGCGGCAGGATAAACAATGTCAAAGCGCTTAAGCGACACGTCAAGATAAGTCTTGACACCATCATTCACCGCAAACGGACACACTCCGCCCACCGCATGACCGATAAGGTTTTCCACCTCATCGGGTGAAAGCATCTTTGCCTTTGTGTGAAACTGTGCCTTGAACTTGGGGTTGTCAATTTTGGTATCACCCGCCGTCACAACAAGAACAGCACCGCCATCCACCGCAAACGACATCGTCTTTGCAATGTGCGCGCCCTCGCAGCCAAGCGCCGCCGCGGCAAGCTCAACCGTTGCGCTCGACACATCAAACTGAATTATTTTATCCTCTGCACCGAGTGATTTGAAATAGTCAATTACCTTTTCAATAGCCATTACTTTGAGATAATTTTATCCTTTCCACCCATATAAGGACGAAGAGCCTCGGGAATGTTAAGTGTATATTTCTGTCCGTCAAACTCAAGGTTGTTTTCAAGGAACGCAATAAGCATACGGGGAGGAGCAACAACGGTGTTATTGAGTGTGTGTGCAAGATATTTTTTGCCGTCCTCGCCTTTTACGCGGATACCGAGTCTGCGTGCCTGTGCATCGCCGAGGTTGGAGCAGGAGCATACCTCAAAGTATTTTTGCTGTTTGGGTGACCACGCCTCAACGTCGTATGACTTAACCTTGAGGTCGGCAAGGTCGCCCGAGCAGCACTCAAGTGTTCTTACGGGGATATCGAGTGAACGGAACAGCTCTACGCTGTAGCTCCACATTTTGTGAAACCAATCCATGCTCTCTTCGGGTTTACAAACAACAATCATTTCCTGCTTTTCAAACTGATGGATACGGTAAATACCGCGTTCCTCAATGCCGTGTGCGCCCTTTTCTTTTCTGAAGCAGGGAGAGTAGCTTGTAAGTGTCATGGGCAGCTTGCTCTCGTCTGTCATTGTGTTTATAAACTTACCTCTCATTGTATGCTCACTTGTGCCGATAAGGTAGAGGTCCTCGCCCTCGATCTTGTACATCATAGCGTCCATCTCGGCAAAGCTCATAACACCTGTTACAACGCCGCCGCGCATCATAAACGGCGGGATGCAGTAGGTAAAGCCCTTGTCGATCATAAAATCACGCGCATAAGAGAGCACCGCGCTGTGAAGGCGGGCAATGTCGCCCATAAGATAGTAAAAGCCCTCGCCCGCAACGCGACCTGCAGCCTCTTTGTCAATGCCGTCAAACGCCGCCATAATATCGGTGTGATAGGGAATTTCAAAGTCCACCTGTGTTTTATCACCAAAGCGCTCAACCTCAACATTTTCGCTGTCGTCTTTTCCTATCGGTACAGACGGGTCGATGATGTTGGGAATTGTCATCATTATTGTTTTTATTTTTTCAGAAAGCTCGGCCTCAAGCTTTTCGCACTCTGCAAGGCGCTCTGACTGCTCGGGCACAAGCTTTTTAATTTCTTCTGCCTCGTCGCGCTTGCCCTGACCCATAAGCATACCGATCTGCTTTGAGATTTTGTTACGGTTTGCACGAAGGCTGTCAGCCTCGGCAATTATCTGGCGGTTTTTGGCATCAAGCTCTAAAACCTCATCAACAAGCGGAAGCTTTGCATCCTGAAACTTGTTTTTAATGTTCTGCTTTACAAGCTCCGCATTGTCGCGGACAAATTTGATATCAAGCATTTTTATATCTCCTTTAACTTAAAAATCCCGAGCGCGTCAAAAACACGCCCGGGACGAAATTTACATTCGTGGTGCCACCCAAGTTTTTATACTCATTTTTGCTGTAAGGGGCATACCCCGCAGCATTTCTGCCGCACACTCCGAAAGCGGACTAACATTTTTTTGTGACAGGCTTTCACCCGCCGCCTGCTCTCTTGACACAATAAAAATGTATTTTCTTTCATCAAAGTAAATAGATTATAATATATATTTTTATTTTTTTCAATAGTAATATTGACATAATCTCACAAAAATAATATACTGAAATTGTTCCTGACATAAAGATATATTCTGATTGAAAGGTACGGTAAAATATAAATTTTGGCACACCGTACCCGCGGTGTGCCTTTTTTTGAGGTGAATATGGAAACAAGAGTTGCAATTATCGGAATTATTTTGGAGGACAAGAGCTCTGTCGAAGCGCTTAACAACCTGCTTTCGCAGTACGGCGACTATATAATCGGCAGAATGGGTCTTCCCTATGAAAAAAGAAATATAAATATAATGTCTATCGCAATTGATGCACCGCAGGATGTTATTGCGGCACTTACAGGCAAAATAGGTGCGCTCCTCGGCATCAGTGTAAAAACCGCCTATTCAAAATGATTTTTTTACTTGATAAACTGAATAGGCAAAAATGCTTAACGCTTTCGGAATACGAGCAGCTGATTGAAGGGTTTTGCCCTGAAAGCGCAGACTATGCAAAAGTTCTTGCCGAACAAGAAAACGTGTACGGAAAAAGCGTGTTTATCCGCGGGCTTATCGAGATATCAAACATCTGCAAAAACGACTGCCTTTACTGCGGCATCCGCGCATCAAACACAAAGTGCGAGCGCTATCGGCTTACAAAGGAGCAGATACTTGACTGCTGTAAGATCGGCTATCCGCTCGGCTTTCGCACCTTTGTTCTGCAGGGCGGCGAGGACGGCTACTTCAGCGACGATATTGTGTGCGACATAGTAAAAAGCATAAAGCAAAAATATCCCGACTGTGCGGTAACTCTCTCGCTCGGTGAGCGTTCAAAGGACAGCTACGCAAAGCTGAAGGCGGCAGGCGCTGACAGATATCTGCTTCGTCACGAAACGGCGGATAAGGAGCATTATCAAAAGCTGCACCCGCAAAAAATGTCGTTTGATAACCGAATGGAGTGCCTTTACAGCTTAAAAGAGCTTGGCTATCAGGTGGGCTGCGGATTTATGGTCGGCTCGCCGTATCAAAGCGTAAAAACACTTGCAAAGGACCTAAAGTTTATAGAAGAATTTAAGCCGCAAATGTGCGGCATCGGTCCGTATCTTACCCACCGCGACACACCGTTTTGCGATATGCCGTCGGGCGACACCGAGCTTACGCTCTATCTTTTGTCAATTATTCGCATAATGCACCCGAACATACTGCTACCCGCAACAACGGCGCTGGGTACTGCATCGGCTGACGGGCGCGAGCGCGGTATACTCGCGGGCGCAAACGTAATTATGCCTAATCTTTCGCCGAGTGACACCCGCGAAAAATACGAGCTGTATAACAACAAGCTCTCTACGGGTGCTGAAAGCGCAAACGGACTTAAGCTGCTTAAAGAAAAAATGAATAAAATCGGATATACCATAGAAATATCGAAAGGAGACTATAAAGATGTATAATCCCAAATCGTTAAAAGCCGAAGAATTTATAGATAATCAGGAAATTCTTGACACAATTGCTTATGCAGAGGCAAACAAAAACAACGTAGCACTCATTGACGAGATTCTTGAAAAGGCTCGTCCAAAAAAGACAGAAACGGGCTGGACCTGTGCAGGTCTTAACCACCGCGAAGCATCTGTTTTGCTTGCGTGCGATATCCCCGAAAAGATAGATGAAATGTTCAGGCTTGCCGAAGAAATCAAGCTCGCCTTTTACGGCAACCGTATCGTTATGTTTGCACCGCTCTATCTTTCAAACTACTGCGTAAACGGCTGTGTTTACTGTCCTTACCACTTAAAGAACAAAAACATCGCGCGCAAAAAGCTGACGCAGGAAGAAGTGCGCAAAGAGGTTATCGCACTTCAGGATATGGGTCACAAGCGACTTGCGATTGAAGCGGGCGAGCACCCGACAGAAAACCCGATCGAGTACATTCTCGAGTGCATTGACACCATCTACAGCATCAAGCACAAAAACGGCGCTATCCGCCGCGTTAACGTAAACATTGCCGCAACCACCGTTGAAAACTACAGAAAATTAAAGGATGCGGGCATCGGCACATACATTTTGTTCCAGGAGACATATCACAAAGAAAGCTATCTTAAGCTTCATCCCACAGGTCCCAAGCACGACTACGACTATCATACAGAGGCGATGGACCGCGCGATGCAGGGCGGTATTGACGACGTAGGTCTTGGTGTACTTTTCGGTCTTGAGCTGTACAAGTACGAGTTTGCAGGACTTCTGATGCACGCAGAGCATCTTGAAGCGGTGCACGGCGTTGGCCCGCATACCATCAGCGTTCCGCGTCTTAAAAAGGCGGACGATATCGACCCCACGCAGTTTGACAACGGCATCTCCGACGAGATGTTTGAAAAGATCATCGCTTGTATCAGAATTGCAGTGCCCTACACGGGTATGATTATTTCAACCCGCGAGAGCGAGGCAGTTCGCGGACGTGCACTGTCAATCGGTATTTCGCAGATAAGCGGTGCATCGCGCACATCGGTCGGCGGCTATACCGAAGAAGAACGCCCGCACGACTCGGAGCAGTTTGACGTATCCGACCAAAGAACTCTCGACGAGGTCGTAAACTGGATGATAAAGCTTGGCTACATTCCGTCGTTCTGCACAGCGTGTTACCGCGAGGGCAGAACGGGCGACCGCTTTATGCAGCTTTGCAAGAGCGGACAGATACAAAACTGCTGTCACCCCAACGCACTTATGACACTCACCGAGTACCTCATTGACTATGCATCGGAGGACACAAGAAAAGTAGGCTTCGAGCTTATCGACAAGGAGCTTGACAAGATACCCAACGAAAAGGTACGCGCTATCGCGAAACAAAATATTGAGGATATAAAGTCGTCAAACAGACGCGACTTCAGATTTTAATATGGTTAATGCAGAAAGATTACATATCGGCTTTTTCGGGCTTCGCAACGCAGGCAAATCGAGCGTTGTAAACGCTGTGACGGGACAGTCGCTATCACTCGTGTCCGACACCAAGGGCACGACGACCGACCCCGTAAAAAAAGCGATGGAGCTGTTGCCGCTGGGGCCCGTCGTTATAATTGACACTCCCGGCATTGACGACGAGGGAGAGCTTGGCAAAATGCGCGTGTCGCGTGCATATGATACGCTTAACATCGTTGACGTCGCGGTGCTTGTGACAGAGCACACCGAGCTGTCAAAAGAAGAAAAGGCTTTACTTGAAAAAATCAAGCAAAAGGACATCCCGCACCTTGTTGTATACAACAAAGCGGATGTGATCTCGCACGACGGCTTTGCGGTGTCCGCAAAAACAGGGCAAAACATAAACGAGCTTAAAGAAAAGATCGCCGAGCTTGCAAAGGGTCGCGAAAATAACAAAAAAATCGTGGGCGATCTGATAAGCGCGGGCGATATCGTGGTGCTTGTAACACCGATTGATGCATCCGCACCAAAAGGCAGATTGATATTGCCGCAGCAGCAAACAATTCGCGATATATTGGATGCCGATTGCATTGCCGTTGTGTGCAAGGACACCGAGCTCGAAGCGACGCTTAAAAAGGTAACGCCGAAAATGGTTATTACCGACTCGCAGGTTTTTGGTAAAGTTAACAAAATCGTACCAAACAATATTCCGCTCACATCGTTTTCTATACTTTTTGCACGCTACAAGGGTGACCTTGAAACAGTAGTGCGCGGAGCGGCGGCGCTTGACAGCTTAAAGGACGGCGACCGAGTTCTTATATCCGAGGGCTGTACCCACCACCGTCAGTGCGAGGACATAGGAACCGTAAAAATGCCGAACTGGGTCAAAAATTATACCGGCAAGGACATACAGTTTGAGTTTACATCGGGCGGCGAGTTCCCCGAGGATCTGTCGCATTTTGCGTGCGTTATCCACTGCGGCGGCTGTATGCTTACGCCAAAGCAGATGAAATACCGTCTTGGCACATCCGCCGACAAAGAAATACCCATTACCAACTACGGTATTGCCATTGCGCATATGCACGGAATTTTAAAACGTTCTGTTGCGCTTTTTGAGGATATAGCAAAAATTTTGAAATAATATAAAGCCACGGAAAATTTTTTCGTGGCTTTTTGTAACCATTTGGCTTTCACAGTACATCATATAGTTGAAAGGGGGAACATTTTATGAATTTAAGTGCACTTATAAACGAGCTGTCGCCTGTTGTTTACCGCTTTGTGCTGGCAAGGACGGGCAATCCCGACACGGCTCAGGACATAACACAGCAGGTGTTTTTAATACTGTTTGAGAAAAAACCGCGCTTTGAATCCAAGGCGCAGCTTAAGGTATGGCTTATAAAAACCGCAATCAAAACACTTGCAAATTACATAAAGCGCTTTGACAATTCAAAAACTGTGCCGCTCGAAAGCGTTGCAGAGCTTCAAACATCCGACGAGTCACTTTTTGAATTTAAAGAGCTTTTAAAATTACTTCCCCAAAACCTTTATGATGTTACCGTTTTATATTATATTGAGGATATGAAGACATCCGACATAGCAAAGGCACTGTCTATTTCGCGTGCAAACGTTAAAACGCGGCTGTCGCGTGCACGTGATATCCTTAAAAAAATATATGAGGAGGAAATACTGTGAAGCTGAATAGTTTAAAAAATATAAAGCCGAAAAATATAAAAATAGACAATGCTGACAGCGCTTATGCAGACTATCTTTACGCTTTGCCCGAAAACAAGCCCAAAAAGCATATTTGGGCGGCTGTCGGAACAATTGCCGCGGCGGTTGCAATCGTTGCAGTAGTTGCGCTGTGGGCGCTTATCGGGCGCGGTCTTCGCGGCAGCGAGCCTATCCCCGCCCCGCCCGCAACCGAAGGACAAAACGTTGAGATCACAAAAGAATTAGAGCAGCAGTTTAACCTTATGGCATATAAATATGTCATATTTGCGCTGCCCGAGTTTAAGCGCGGAGAGGTGCCGCATCAAAGCGATGTTATTGACTATATTTATTATTTCCAGCTGCCCGCAAAGGACGACCTTGTTGTAACGGCGGCAGAGCTTAACGACTTCGCCTATGATACCTTTGGTGTAAAAACCGAATATACAACGGGCGTTAATTACGACACACATTATACAGTAAACGCAAACTGGGCACCGCTGCCGCTGCTTTCGTTTACGCGCGATACTCTTTTGGACGGCACGCCGATAGTCACACTTACCTACGGCGAAAAGGACGTGAGCGTTACAACTCTGTCGTATGTTGCAAAGTCCGATTTTGAGCCCGAATATTTTATAGAGCACATCACGCTTAACACAGTTTTTATTAAAAAGGCAAAAGATAACAATACTGCCGTGGATATATACAAAATCTCGGAAAAATCAGCAAACGAGCTTTTGGATTTTGTGAGGGATACAACCGCCAAAAATGACAGCAATATCTGCTACTGTATGCCGACACACACCATTGTTTTTAACGGTGTTGAATATAAAGTGGTGCTGGGCGACAAGCTCACTTCGCACATTGTGTATACCGATGCGCTTGATGCTACAACAAACCACACGCTTACCGAAGCGGAATTTAACAAGCTGAAACAACTGCTTGACCAATGTATTACAGATAAAAACTTTGCCAAAACGCAAAAAACAGAGCACACTCCATCTGCCGATACGGTTACCGTTACTGTCAATGCACTTACGGGCGATTACAAGCAGGGAACGCACACCATTACAGGCGATGATGCAAAGGCGCTTATAACCGCACTTGAAACAAAGTCGTACACGGGACTAAACGGTCTGCAGTCAATAATGATAGAGCTCAAAATTAACGAGCGCACATATTATCTCTATATCAGCGACGATTTAATTCACATCGAAAACAGTTGCGGCGGCTTGGAGCTTACTAAAAACGATGAGATTATACAGATATTAGAAAAACATATAAAATCCAATAATAATTTAGGTTAATGTAATATTACAGAATAAAAGACCCGCCCGGGTCTTTTATTTTTTTGCAAAATTTGATAAAATTGTGTTACCTTTTATATTTTTGAAGGCATTATGTAAGTGAAAGGGGGAACAATTATGGTTCATGAACTCGAAAACATTTTAAATACCTACGGACCTACCGTATACAGAATTGCGCTGTCGCGAGTATGTAACGCCGACACTGCGCAGGACATATATCAAGAGACCTTTCTTTTACTGCTCGAAAAAAAGCCGCACTTTAAAAACAGCGCCGAGCTTCGCGCGTGGCTTATCCGCACCGCAATAAAGCTGTCAGCATCGCATCGAAAGCGCTTTGACAATTCAAAAACAGTACCGCTTGAAAACGCACCTGAAAGCTTTGTTACAAACGACCTGACGTTTGAGCTGATAAGCTTAATATCAACAATCCCCGAGTCGCTTCGTGAAGTGACGGTGCTCTACTACATAGAGGATATGAGTATAAAGGAAATTGCAAAAATACTCTCACTTACACCTGCCGCGGTAAAAATGCGCTTAACACGCGCACGCGCAGAGCTTTCAAAAATATATAAGGAGGAGATACTGTGAACTTTGATAAATTTAAAAGTGTTTTACCCCAAAAAGCACAGATAGACAGTGGCGACACCGAATATTTACAGCACCTGAACAGCTTAAAAGAGCCAAAGCAAAGCAACATATGGGCGATGATCGGAACAATTGCCGCGGCGGTTGCAATCGTTGCAGTAGTTGCGCTGTGGGCGCTTATCGGGCGCGGTCTTCGCGGCAGCGAGCCTATCCCCGCCCCGCCCGCAACAGAGGGCGTACAGATCGACCCCGACAGCTTTAAAGAATACGAGCTTACGGGAGAGCTGCTTTACAAAATCGAAAACGCGGTGCTAAAGCCCTATAATTTTACCTACATTCCGCTGTTTAACGATAAAGACCCGCTTTCCGAGTTGAAAATTTTAGAATATTACCACATTTTAAAGCCGACTGCTGAAATCAACGATTTTGCAAAAGACCTGTTTAACTTTGAAGGCAAGCTTCACTTTGACCCCGAAGAACAGCTTGCACTTATTATATATGAGCCAAAATATAAAATTCAATCAATAGGCGAATGTATGCTCACAAACGGTCAAAAAATGATAACAGTTTCATATTTTATGGAAGGCTATGACTACACACTTGCCTATATTGAAAGCACCGATTTTGCAGTTGACCTGTTTTTTATGCATCAGAAAAACGGCGCACTGGCAGAGGGCGAGGTTACTGTAGAAAGCGAGTTTCAGTCAATTGCGAAAGAGTATTGCTTTGAGCAGATGTACGATTTTGAGCGCGGAACAATACCAGACTATACCGAGTCAAAGATATATATTGCGCGGTTTGCACAGACTACTCTTTACGAAAACAAAAATAACAAACAGATCTATGCTTATCCGCTTGAGTTTTATAAGAGCAAAATGACTGAAATTTTCGGCGGCTACGAAATACCCGACGAAATTACGCCGATAGACGAGCTGACAGGACCTAAATATTGGATGTTCGGACCGATCAGGGCAAATGACGGCACGCTGATCGTTGCACTTGATAACGAAAGCGGTATGTCATATTATTTTGATTTTAACTCGTATGCCGAGGGCGAGTATAACGGTCAAAAAACAATAACGGTAGCCTATACCGCGACCGACCCGTATTCCAAGAGTACAAAAAAATATGCAATAACCTATACCACGACCGACGGTGTGCACCCCGACAAAATAATCGAAAAGCTCGAGGTGTCAGATACACAAATACACTATCCTAATAATTATACGGAGGTCGTTCCGCCTGTGACGGAAAATTTTATCACAAGAGAGCAGGCGATAAAAATTGCAATTGAGGAAGCCAAAAAGGATAAGTACGATTATCAGGGCTGGGATAGCGATTTTTATTTTAACGATAGCGAGGCAAATACCCCTATCCTCACAAGTGATAAAACCTACGGGAACGGTTTTTGGGTAGAGGAATGGTATAACGAAAAGTGCGCCGATAAGGAAACTGTTTGCTGGGTAGTGCGGCTCTATGACAAAAAGGATCCGCTTACAAGTCTTGTTCTGTATATTGACGGAATATTGGGCGAGGTTGTCGGCGGTGCCCAGCTTTCCGATTAACTTAAGCTTTAATTTAAAATTGCCCTTTAAACAGGGCAATTTTTTTATTATAATAAAAATACCTTGTAACATTTTGGTGTTTTGAAAGCATTATATGGGTGAGGAGGGAAAGCTATGAACTACGATTTTGAAAATATTCTGCAAGAATTTGGGCCCGCTGTGTTCAGGCTTGCCCTCGCAAAAACGGGCGACCCGCATCTGTCCGATGACATTTATCAACAGGTGTTTATGCTGCTGCTCGAAAAAAAGCCGACCTTTTCCTGCCGCGAGCAGCTGAAGGTGTGGCTGCTGAAATGTGTTGTACGGCTTTGCGCAGCAGAGCGCAGACGCTTTGACAACGCAAAGACGGTCGGGCTTTCCGAAAGCCTTGCTTATTCAAACGATGCCGAGCTTACGGTTGAGTTTTGCGACCTGTTATCGAGCCTTCCCGAAAACGTACGCGACGTGACGGTGCTCTTTTACATAGAGGATATGAGCATAAACGACATATCACGTGCGCTTTCGCTATCGTCAGGAGCTGTACGAGTGCGATTGACCCGTGCGCGAAAACTGCTTTCAAAAATTTACAAGGAGGAATTACTGTGAGCATTGACAAGTTTAAAAATTTAAAGCCTGTAAAGCATAAGTTTAACATTGATGACACCGAATACGTTAATACATTGAACACACTGCCGCAAAGAGAGGCAGGACACAGCATATGGCGCGTGTTGGGTACGGTTGCGGCGGCGGTTGCTATCGTTACGGTAGTTGCGCTGTGGGCGCTTATCGGTCGCGGTCTTCGCGGCAACGTAAACAACGGGGCACAGATTATCCCGTCAAGCCGTACCGAGCTTGAAATAACCGACGAGCTTAAGTCACAGTTCAAAACCACCGCAAAGCAATACGGCTTTGCCTTTGTGCCGGTATTTGACGAAGAACAGCCGCCGTCTGTATGGGACACAATAAGATATATGTTTTATCTTGATGTAATGCTGACAATTGACTATGACGAAGACACCGAAAACCTTTACGGGTTTGAAAACAACTTTGTTTCAGGTAAAGTTGTAAACGACTTTGGCGAAAAAAACTTTGGCTGCGATATCGGCGCAACACCGACGCAAAAATACTGCACATACACCGAGTTTGAAACAACACCGCTCACCCTTACATCTCTTGTCAGCTATGACACAACATCGGGCACGCAGTACTATACCGTTGAGTTTTCTGATAAAAACGGCAAAACCTATACCCTGTCGTACACGGGCGAGAGCCACACCGAGCCAAAGCGCTTTGTGTCGATGAACAACAATTTAAAAAACTATTACAACTACGCAGAAGACAAAATGCTTTATGCAATTATGGACCGCTACAGCGATGTCCCCGAGTTAAAAGACGGCAAGCTTTATGTGTTTAACGCAACCAAGCTGTCTGACACGCTTTATGCCTGCTCAATACGCGTTGTGGGGCAATCGCCCGATTTTGACATCCGCAACTATGCCGCAAGATACTGGGCTGAAAATTTTTCTTCCGCCTATCTTAACGTAATTTATTTTGACAAGGACGGCGAAAGCTTTACGGTATCTGACAATCAGCAACGTATCCCGCCGCTTGTGATGCATACATTTGTTGACCAGAAAGAGTATTCGACCGAGTTTTATCTTACAAATCAGTTTAACAGCTTTGCAGACAAGTATAAGCTATGGGCACTGCCCGTGTTTAACGAGGGCGAAGACCCCGATACGCAAGCTCTTGTAAACTACGCCTATTTAATGGCACCCGAGCTTTTTACAGACAGAGTGATAACACCGCAAATGCTTTCTGATTTTGTCTGGGAATACTTTGCTATCGAGCGCGACTACAGTGCGCAGGACGGTTACAGCGCGCAGGATGTCGAGTATATAAAGCCGCAGCTTGTCGATAACTATAACTTCAGAACGGAGTTTGATTTAGACGGCGGCATATACACCTATTCAGTAAACGGTGTGCCGCGCACAGTTATTTATTACAGCGACGGAAACGCGGGTGTTTACTGCTTTGTGTGCAACGCGGAAAATATGGATGGTATCAACGCTTTACTGACACTAAAAAAGCCACAGCTTTAAAGCTGTGGCTTTAATTTTTTTATTTTGTTGCAACTAATTTGCGTTTTTGATACATTGTATAGATAGAGGAGGGTAAAAAATGAAGTTTGAAAACACTGTTTTAAACGAGTGCGGCCGCTCGGTTTACAGGTTTGCGCTGTCGCTTACCCAAAACGAAGAGGATGCACACGATGTTACACAGCAGGCGTTTTTACTGCTGTTTGAAAAAAAGCCACACTTTTCCTGTGTCGACCAGATGCGTGTCTGGCTTATTCGCGTTGCAAAAAACACAATCTATAATATGAAAAAACGGTTTGACAACTCTCGCACAGTGCCGCTTGAATCGGCAGGTGAAATTTCAGTTACCGACCCGCTCTCATTTGAGCTGTGTGAGCTTCTTTCAACTCTTTCAGAGGATTATCGTGAGGTAATAGAGCTTTATTACGTTGAGGATATGACGGTCCCCGAAATATCAAAAGCACTGCGTCTTTCGCAGGGAACTGTTAAAAGTCGGCTTTCGCGCGCAAGAGCCAAGCTTAAAAAGATTTATGAGGAGGAGATACTGTGAACTTTGATAAATTTAAAAGCATAGATATGCCCGACATAAATGTAAATGCCGATGCAGATTATTTAAACAAAATAAATTCGTTGCCGGGCTCTCACCCAAAAAGACGTATTTTTGCAGCAATAGGTACGGTTGCGGCGGCTGCTGCAATCGTTACGGTAGTTGCGCTGTGGGCGCTTATAGGTCGCGGTCTTCGTTCAGACAATATCGTTAGTGCAGACAGCTCGATTACGCGAGGCGAAGACATTACGGTTATTCCGGACACCGAAATAGTTTATGAAATAGACAAAAAAATGCAAAACAGCTTTGTGAGCTTTTACAACTCACACAACATATCGCTCATTCCGTTTTTTGAGCTTGGCACTGTACCGAGCCCAAACAGTCTTGTGGAATATATAAAAGTATCATACCCTGTTATTGCAAAAGACGGAGTTAGCGAGCTTGATGCTGCAGAATGGTTGGACAACGACTTTGGCTATGAAGAGCTTAAGCAAACAGCAACGCAGGACGAGTGCGTTTACAAAAAGGCCCCCTGCATTGCAAATCTTGGCAACGGCTACAAGGACGCAGAGCCGCAGCTCGTTTATTTTATGAGCAACAACGGTGTCAGCGGCCTTGACGACGTTATATACACAGCCGAATTTAAATTAAACGGCAAGACCTTTACCCTTCAGTACCAAGGCTATGAACGCTGGCAATGCAACGCATTTTTATCTCTCACAAATAAAGCTGCGGACAGATACGAAGAGATCGGGTATAATGCCAAAATACCCGACACCGATGTACAGATGCAGGACATTGAAATAAATGACCAGATCAAAAAGCATTTTAATGACTTTTGCAAAAAATACAGTCTTGACAGAATGCCGCTTTTTGATAACACACAAAAGCCGTCGCTTTATGAAATGATTATCTTTGCAGGCTCGTCAGACAGCGAATTTTACTCAAAATTTTCTGATATGAGCAAAAACAAAGTATATCAAAACGCCTTTGGCAGAATGCTCAACGAGTTTTCAAGGCGGCTGTTTAACGTTGAATACGATATAAAAGACAGCTTTATGCCGCATCACATAGTTTTTGCGGAGGATGTTATCAATACAGAGCTTCAGATAGTATCGCTTAAAAGCGGGGCGCTGTCTGACGGCACAAAGGTGTTTGAGCTGACCTACACCGTAAACGGTACTGCACATATGCTCAGGTATATTGCAAACGAATTTTATAACGACCCGCTCTTATACCTATCGTGTGTACCGCTTGACACACCGTTGAAAAAGGACTATGCGGACGAAAAGATTTTTTATGCTATATATAACGAGCTGTTGTCACACCCCGAAATAGAGGATGTGTCGTTCGGCATAAGAAAAATCAAAAAGGAGAGCGACACACTGTACAGCTGCGGGGTGTATATGCAAAGCATTTGCTACATCAGCGGCATTGATAACGAAAATGCACCCACAAAGCTGCTCGGTCAGTTAATCTTAAAGCCGGCAAGTACCATAAACAAGCTGTATATCGACTGCATTGACGGTGAGTTTACTGTTGCTCTTTTACAAAACCGCGATATATCGCTTGACACAATGGGCACAGAGGGAAGCAGGTTTCCGCTCGAGGGCTATATCCCGTCAAGCTTTGACAGCATTGTTTTCAAAGCGTGCGCAGCAACGTCAATACCGCTTTTTGAAAGCGCAGATACGCTGACGCGTGAGCAGATTCTCGGCTATGCAGAGCTACTCGGCAAAGAGCTTAATAGTGCACGCGACAAAAACAAGTTCGCGTATGAATACTTTGGTATTGATGCCGGCTTTACCGACGATATGCAAATAACCCCGCAAAAGCTGCCGCAACCGACAGACTACACACTAAAAGAGGTTATACAGTACACCACGGCATCGGAGCACAATATCTATAAGGTGGTGTACACCGCAAACGGTGAGCAATACACGCTGAAATACGTCCGTGCAATTACAGGCATTGATGTCGGCTACTTTATATCCCACACAAAAGGATAAAATTAAAAACCTGTAGAGTAATCTACAGGTTTTTATATTTTGTTTTAAGCCAGACGGCACAGCGCTTTGTCCAGTCGCCGCCTGCATGGGCATAGTCAATAAGTGATATTATTTTACCGTTACGCAGCTTTGCCTGATATTCACACAGAGTTTCAAAGCCCGCAGACTCCGTTTGTTCATAATCAATGCGGTCAAAGGGGTCAAGCACTAAATCAATGGGTGTTTCAAGGTCGGGATCAATGCGCTCATCACGTGCAAGAGTGAGCGGTCCGCGGGTTATCGCCACGTGGAAGGGAGTATCCTTTGCCTCGTTTACAACGTGACCCACGATATAGCGCTTTTTGTGTGAGACCCCTGTCATAATATAGTCTGTCGGGTTTGACACGGGGCTGTGTAATTTTGGTGTCATATCAAAGACAAGCGACACTGTATCGCCTTTTTTCCAGGGTCGGTTGATCAGCACCTCATACGGATGAACAGGCAGCTCTTCGCCATTTATTATAAGCGTTGTTTTATCGCTCCACTGCGGGATGCGAAGGCGAAGCTCAAAGCTCTCGCAATCAAGCTCCTTGATTACTATATCCACACGTTCACCGACAGGGTAAGCGGTTTTTATATCAAACGTAACGTCATTTCCCTTGGGTGTGTGCGTATGCACAGTTCCGTTTGCATACATATTTATCGCAATGCCAAAGCGTGATCTCATCACCGCGATTTTGTGGAAAAGCCCGATACCTGCCGCACCTATCGCGACACAACAGCCGTAGACAAAGTCATCGCGCATAACCATACGTCCGCCGATCGCTTTACCGCGACGGTCAGCGCGAAGCGGGCTGTAGCTGTCAAAGGGGAGCGGGTAATCAAGTGTATCCTGAATGTTTTTGTTAAAATTGAACGCACCGAGATATACGTTATAGAACGCGCGCTCGTACATATTTGCAAAGCGCATATCGCCCGTTGCCATAAGCAGCTGCGAGCAGAATTTCATCCACGTCACAGTAACGCACGTTTCCTGCATAAGCTCGTGCTGCGGAGTGTCCGCCTGACGCACGGCACCGTGGTCAAAAAGCTCCTCGGTGCAGCCGATACCGCCGACAATCGTAACCTCCGAGCTCATTACTCTCCGCGCAAAGTTGACAACCGCGGTTTTATATTTTTCTTCACGGGTTGCGCGGTAAAACTCAAGCACACCCTCAAAAAACGAAAGCATTTCATACGCCTTTGTAACGGGGTACTGGTACGGATTTGTCGTATCCTCAAGTGCAATATCAACAAAGTTTGCGATGTCGGTGCCGCCGCTCTCAACAATATAGCGCGCAAAGTCAAGATATTTTTCTTCGTCCGTTATCATATACAGCCGTACAACCGGCTCGAGCACTGACGACGAGTTAAGACCGCGCCACGCATTGTTTGAAATACTGCAAATTTCAATTTTGTCACTGCCGACATGCTCCATCACGTGATCAAGGCAACCGCGCATAGCGCTTATAATGCGCGCGTTCAACGCTTCGTCATCGCTGATCTCCAAAAAATACTGCAATCCTAAAAGCACGTATTTTTTGCACCACATATCCCAGCCGCAAAACTCTTTTTCGTATGCATACGACGAGATTCTGCCGTTTTGGTCGGGGGTTGTCAGCATATCCTCGACTGTTTCTTTTAAAATGTCATATAGCTCCGGGTCGCGTGTATAAGAGTATACGAACGCCGCACCGCGCATCATTTTGCCCCAGAACTCACCGCGCCAGCCGTTTTTTTCGCTGTCATCTCCGAGTCTGAACTGATTTACAAACCGCGCCCAGAGAGCGCGGTCCTTTAATTGTTCGTCGGTCACGTAGCGGTACATTTTTGCGACAATGCCGTCAAAGTCACAAAGCTGCAGCGTATTTTCAAAAAATACGTCGGTTTTTTCACGATAGCTGCTTACCGTATTCAAATTACTCACCTGCTCCGCAACACTTTTTGTATTTTTTGCCGCTGCCGCAGGGACAGGGGTCGTTGCGTCCGACCTTGTTTTTGATTACAACGGTTTTGTTCACTTTTACGCTGCCGTCACCGCCGTGCGATTCCTTTGCATCCTTTGCAACCTCCTCGCGTTCAAGGTCCTCTTCACGTTTTACAACAAGCGATAACAAGCCGTAAACCGTGTCTGTTTTTATGTTATTTATCATCTCTTCAAAGATGTCAAAGCTCTGGAATTTAAACTCAACAACAGGGTCGCGCTGACCGTAAGCCGCAAGACCGATACCGCGCTTGAGCTCATCCATATCGTCGATATGGTCCATCCATCTGCGGTCAACAGAGCGCAGCATAATAACGCGCTGTGCCTCCTCAAAGTTTTCCGCAAGGATCTCTTTTTGCGCCGCGTATTTTTCACGAAGCAGATTTTCTACCTTGTCTGCCGCATCCTCGTAAACTTCGATATTATCAAGCGAAAGCTCGCCGAATGGAGCAATGCGCTCTTTAAGACCGGTAAGGTTCCAGTTTTCGCTCTCCTCACCCGATACAAACTCTTTTGTTATGATATCTGCAACGTCGGTGAGCATTTTATCAATAACAGGATTCATATCCTCGCCGTCAAGAACGGTGCGACGCTGTTTATATATAACCTCACGCTGCTTGTTCATAACGTTATCGTATTCGAGCACGTTCTTTCTGCGGCGGAAGTTTTCGTCTTCAATTCTTTGCTGTGCGTGCTCAATTGTATTTGTGAGCACCTTATTTTCAATCGGCATATCCTCGGGAACGCGGAGTGCACTCATCATATTAGTAACGCGCTCACCGCCGAAAAGACGCATAAGGTCGTCTTCAAGCGACAGGAAAAAGCGGGTATCACCCGGGTCACCCTGACGTGCGGCACGGCCGCGAAGCTGATTGTCGATACGGCGTGATTCGTGACGCTCTGTACCGATAATAAACAGACCCCCTGCCGCCTTTACGCGTGCTGCCTCGTCCTTGATTTCTTCTTTGAATTTATTATAAAGCTCGGTATAGGTTGCCCTTGCCTCGATGATTTCCTCGTTATCGGTCTCGGCAAAGCCGGTCGCCTCACTTATAAGCTCATCGGTATAGCCGCGCTTTGCCATAAGGTCCTTTGCCATATATTCAGCGTTACCGCCAAGCATAATATCGGTACCACGGCCCGCCATATTGGTGGCGATGGTAACGGCACCCTCTTTACCTGCCTGTGCTACGATCGACGCTTCTTTTTCGTGATGCTTTGCGTTGAGTATCTGATGCTTTATACCGCGCTTTGACAAAAGACGCGAAAGCAACTCACTCTTTTCGATAGATATTGTGCCGACAAGAACAGGCTGACCCTTTTTGTGACACTCGTCAATCTGCTCAATTACCGCCGTAAACTTACCGCTTTCTGTTTTGAAAACAGAGTCGGGATGGTCTGCACGGATATTGGGCTTGTTGGTGGGAATTTCAACAACGTCAAGCGCATAGATATGCTTGAACTCGTCCTCCTCGGTCATGGCAGTACCTGTCATACCCGACAGCTTTGAATAAAGTCTGAAGTAGTTCTGAAGTGTGATTGACGCATAGGTTTTTGACTCTTTTTCAACCTTAACGTGTTCCTTTGCTTCAATCGCCTGATGCAGACCCTGATTATAGCGTCTGCCGTACATAAGACGTCCGGTAAACTCGTCAACAATTATAATCTGTCCGTCTTTTACGATATAGTCAACGTCACGGTGCATAATACCGTGTGCACGGATCGCCTGCTGGATATGATGCGACAGCTCCATATTTTCAGGAGATGACAGCATTTCGATATTGAAGTACTGCTCCGCCTTTTTGATACCGTTTGCGGTGAGCGATACGTTTTTGTTCTTTTCGTCAACGATATAGTCGGCATCCCGCAGCTGTGCGTGCTGTTCGGGGGTTATAAAGCGACCCATCTCGATCTCGTCGTAATCCATCGACATAAACTTGTCATAGTCAGCCTTGTCGTCAGTACGCACCATTTTTACGGCTCTTAAGGTATTTACAAAGCGGTCGGCGATCTCGTAAAGCTGTGTCGATTTTGCGCCCGCACCCGAAATGATAAGCGGTGTACGCGCCTCATCAATAAGAATTGAGTCAACCTCGTCGACGATGGCGAAATTATGCCCGCGCTGGCACATATTTTCTTTGTAAATTGCCATATTATCGCGAAGATAGTCAAAGCCGAACTCGTTATTTGTACCGTAGGTGATGTCAGCTTCATACGCCGCCTTTTTCTCCTGCGGGTTCATACCGTGAATTACAAGACCGACTGAAAGACCGAGATAGCGATAGATTTTACCCATCCACTCACTGTCACGCTTTGCAAGATAGTCGTTGACCGTTACAATATGCACGCCTTTACCCGTGAGCGCATTAAGATACGCAGGCAGGGTCGCAACCATTGTTTTACCTTCACCTGTTTTCATTTCGGCAATTCTGCCCTGATGCAAAATGATGCCGCCGAGTATCTGAACAGGATAGTGCTTCATACCCAGCACTCGCCACGCCGCCTCACGCACGGTGGCAAACGCTTCGGGCAGGATACTGTCAAGGTCGGTTGACAGCACAAGCTTTTGTTTTAACACCTCTGTCATACCCTTGAGCTCTTCCTCGCTCATTTTTGAAAACTTATCTTCAAGCGCAAGCGTTGCATCAACAAGCGGCTGAACCTTTTTTATTTCGCGGCCCGATGACGAGCCAAACAGTTTGTCAAGAAATCCCATATATAATACGTCTCCGTTTAATTTTATTATTTTATAATAATAACATATATGCCTTTAAATATCCATATGTTTTTCAAATTTAATATATTATTAAGAAAAATATTGTAATTATGGGTATAATATGATATAATTCCTGTTTAGTAAATAATTTTTTAAAAAATACAAGGAGAACAACAATGAACTACAACAAGAAAAATATTGAAGACATTGACGTTTCTGGCAAAAGAGTCCTTGCAAGATGTGATTTTAACGTTCCGATGAAAGACGGCGTTATCACCAGTGAAAAAAGAATTGTTGCGGCACTCCCCACAATTAAATATCTTATGGCACAGGGTGCAAAGGTTATTCTTTGCTCACATATGGGTAAGCCCAAGGGCGAGCCTGAGGATGCTGTAAAGTTCACTCTTGCTCCCGTTGCAAAACGTTTATCAGAGCACCTCGGCGTTGAGGTTGCATTTGCAAAAGACACTATCGGCGACGATGCAAAGGCAAAGGCTGCAGCTCTCAAAGACGGCGAAGTACTTTTACTCGAAAACACACGTTTTGATAAGCGCGAAAAGAAAAATGACCCCGAGTTTGCAAAAGAGCTCGCTTCAATGGCTGATATCTTTGTAAACGACGCTTTCGGTGCTGCTCACCGTGCACACGGCTCTACAGCAGGCGTTGCTGATTATCTGCCCGCAGTTTGCGGTTATCTTATCCAGCAGGAGATCGGCGTTATGGGTAAAGCACTTGCTGACCCCGCTCGTCCCTTCGTTGCAATCCTCGGCGGCGCCAAGGTTTCGGACAAAATCGGCGTTATCAACAACCTTATCGAAAAGGTTGATACACTTATCGTTGGCGGCGGTATGGCTTACACCTTCTTCAAGGCTCTCGGTCACACCGTTGGTACCTCACTTTGCGAGGACGACAAGGTAGATCTTGCAAAGGAAATGATGGACAAGGCAGCTGCCAAAGGCGTTAAATTCCTTATCCCGATCGATAACGAGGTTGGTCGCGAATACGACGAAAACACAGAGCATATGACAGTTCAGTCAGACGATATTCCTGACGGCTGGATGGGTCTTGACATCGGTCCTAAATCACGCGAGCTGTTCGCAAACGCCATCAAGGGCGCAGGCACAGTTGTATGGAACGGACCTATGGGCGTTTCAGAGTGGAAAAACTTTGCTGCAGGTACCGAGGCTGTTGCTACTGCTGTTGCTGAAAGCGGCGCTATCTCAATCATCGGCGGCGGCGACTCTGCTGCTGCAATCGAAAAGCTCGGCTTTGCAGACAAAATGACACATATCTCAACAGGCGGCGGCGCTTCACTCGAGTTCCTTGAGGGTAAAGAGCTTCCCGGTATCGCTTGTCTTGAAGACAAATAAGGAGAATAAAAATGAGAAAATACGTTATTGCAGGTAACTGGAAAATGAACAAAACTCCTGCTGAGGCAAAGGCTCTTATCGAAGAGATGAAGCCGCTCGTTGCAGGTGCTACATGTGACGTTGTTCTTTGCGTTCCGTTTATCGATATCACCACTGCAGTTGAGGCTGCAAAGGGTTCAAACATCAAAATCGGTGCTGAAAACATTCACTGGGCAGAATCAGGTGCTTTCACAGGTGAGATCAGCGGCGATATGCTCACAGCTGCAGGTGCAGAATATGTTATCATCGGTCACAGCGAAAGACG
>JAZQDN010000133.1:0-48012 GCA_045546815.1 Eubacteriales bacterium | reverse complement strand
GTATATGAGAATTATTTATGCAGTGCTTTTTGTATGTATTGTTTCATCTGTACTCAAAGCGCTTGCACTGTGGGATATTGACGTTTATGTAAAATACATACTCGCGGCACTGTTTTACTATATGTCGGTGTTTATGGCGATATCGCTCGTTGTAACGATCATACGCAAGCAGCTCGACACACAGCCGCAGGCGGTAATACCGATACCGTTTATAAAGAGCAGTGACGACAATCTTTCGGTAATCGACTTTTTAGAAAATAACACAGGCATTACAATGCGCGGACTGTGGAGCATGCGTTATGTGAAGCAGATTGCGCCGATAACCGTCGTTTTTATAGTTTTCTTTTTGTGGCTGTCGACTTGCATTATCCAGATCGACCCGCACAGCAAGGGCGCGATTTACCGCCTCGGCTCGCTTGAACAAAAAATTCTTGAGCCGGGTCTGCATTTTGTTTTTCCCTACCCTATCGACAAGGTAGACATTTACAACACAGAGAGCGTAAACAAAATTACAATCGGCTACAGCTCGACACAAAACACAGACAACGTGTGGACAAGCGAGCACGGCAAGACCGAGTACAAGCTGCTGCTTGGCGGCGGTGACGAGCTTGTGTCGATAAACCTCAGGGTCGAGTATAAGATTAAAGACCTCAAAAAGTATCTGACAAGCACCTCGTCCCCCGAACAGTTTTTGCAGGCGCAGGCATACGAGCTTGTGACAGACAGAACGATCAACACAAGTCTTGCGACGCTTTTGTCTACCGACCGCGATGCTTTTGCAAAAACGTTCAGTGAGGAACTTACCAAAAAGCTGGATTCATTTAACACCGGTATTGAGGTTGTAAGCATTGTTCTTGAAAGCATACATCCGCCGCTCGAGGTGGCATCGGTTTATCAGGAGATAATCAGCGCTGAGATACAGGCGGAGGAAATAAAGATCACTGCGCAGTGCGACGCAGAAACAAAACAGGCAGAGGCACAGCAACAGTATGACACCGCGGTGGGCGAGGCAAACGCCGAGCACTCGACAAAGGTGGCGGCGGCCCGCACCGAGATCGCCGAGTTCATGGCAGGTGTCGAGGCATACAATGCATACCCGAGTGCTTACAGATATCACAAGTACTTAAAGGCACTCAAAAACGCCTACGGCAACGCAAACCTCGTAATTGTGGGTAACGGTGTTGACAGTTCAAAAATTTACTTCGGCAATTTTAATGCACCGCAGACAAGCGAGCCAAAAGCCGAGCAGTAATTTTAAGGAGATACGGTAATGAAAATATTCAAAAAGAAAGCACAGTCCGAAAACGCTGAACAAAAGCTGTTTTCTATGCGCTGGATAAAAATAACGCTTGCGGCTGTACTTGTTATAATTCTTGCATACTTTATGTTCACGTGCGAGGTACGCGAGGGTACGGGCGCTGTGATTTTACGCTTTGGTGCGCCGCGCGCCGAGATCACAGAGGCAGGACTTTACTTCAAACTGCCGTGGCCGTTTGAAACGGTTGAGAAGTTTGAAAACAGACTGCAGTATCTTGAGTCAAACTATCTTGAGACAACCACCAAGGACAACCGTAACATCATTTTGCAGTCATACGCTGTATGGAAGGTTACAAACCCACTGCTTTACTATAACAGTGTCGGTGCACAGGGTACGGTTGACTCGTACATTAAAGACCAGATATTCAGTGCAACAAACAGCGTTATGGGCGCATATAATCTGACTGACCTTGTTTCACTTGAAAAGGAAACGATAAAGACAGAGGAAATACAGGATAAAATCTATGCAGAAGTGAAGACAAACTGCGAAAAGAACTACGGCATTGAAATTACTGACGTGAACATACTACGTATTTCGCTTCCCAACGCCAATCTTGAAAGCGTATTTGCACAGATGAGTGCCGACAGACAAAAGGATATAGACACGATAATTGCAAATGCAAACAGAGATGCCAACAAAATCAAGGCTGATGCCGACGCACAGGCGGCACAGATAATTGCTGACGGCAAGACGGAAGCTGCACAGATAAAAGCAAAGACCGAAACAGAGGTTGCGCAGATCTATGCAAGTGCGCAGGCGGCAAACGTTGAACTGTACAAGTTCTTGCAGGAACTTGACACCGTTGTTGCCTCGGTCGACGAGGGAACTGTACTTGTTGTAACCGCTGATTCATACCCCTTTAACGTGCTTCTTGACTACGGTAATATGGTAAGTGACGGCACCTCAAACGAGCTTATTATTGAAGACCTTAACTATATAATGACACAGCTTCCCGAGGAGGACGCGCAGGCTCTCACAAGCTCTCTTTACACTCTTATTTCAGAGCAAAAAGGAGTAGCATAATGAAAAAGAATGCAGTTTTTGAAGATGTACTGAAAACGGTATCACGGATTTTTGTTGCCGCAGTCATCATAATAACACTGTTCATTTGCTTTTCGGGTGTACGTTTTATAAAGAGCGGTAACGTCGCACTTATTCTGCGATTCGGAAAGCTTGTCGGCAATACCGCCGAGGAGCAGGTGCACGGACCGGGTATACTGTTTGCATTCCCCTACATCATTGATGAGGTCATAACAGTCCCGACAGGCAATATTATTGAGCAGAAGGTCGAAACACATTTCACACCCGCTGAAATGAGCTCTGACTACACAAAAAACGGGTACGTTATCACGGGCGACCACAACATTGCGGTTATTACCGCATCGCTCAAATACACGATAACAGACCCCGTTGCATACGCACTCAAGGTAAAGGATATTAAACAGATCATCAATGCCAGCGTCAGCAACGCAATGGTCGAAACATCGGCGTATATGGCCGTTGACGACATTCTCACTTCGGGCAAGGAGCAGTTTACATCACAGACAATAAAAAGCTCACAGCAAAAGCTGGATGCGGCACAGGTCGGAATTACGGTAAGTGCAATTGAGCTTACATACGTCGGTATGCCGAGCGAGGTGCGTGCAACATATGAGGCGGTAAACTCTGCGACAGTTCAGGCAAACACTATTCTTGAAAATGCGACGCAGTACCGCGACACCACCATTCCTTCCGCTGAAGCGGACGCAAACAAAGCGATATCTGACGCAAACACAGAGTATTCGACGGCGGTTGCCGCGGCAAACTCTGACCTTGCAGAGTTCTGGGGCGTGCTTGAAGAGTACAAGACAAGCTCTGTTGTTGTGCGCACACGCATATATAACCAGAAGGTTAAAGAAGCCATTAATAAAATCGGTACTATCAAGGTTGTAAGCGAAGGCGACAGCAATATTATCATTAACTAAGGGAGGCTGTAGAATGGAGAATATAGACCATATCGGAAAAAACAGCCTTAAGGCGCTGTCAAACGAAAGTATGTCTGACAAAGAAAAAAGCAAGCTGCGCCGCGAGATTTTAAGCGGAGCGGTGGCGCTTTCCTGCCTTGCAGTCGGATTTATTTACACACTGCTGTTTCCTCAAAAAGAGATTGTTCCCGCGCTCTTTTATACAATCGCATTTTTGGTAGAGGGCATCCCTGTTTTCATTGCGGCGGTAAAGGGTATTTTTTCAAAAGAGCTTTCAAACGCAATGGAAATGTTGGTGGCGATCGCGATAATCGCCTGCTACTTCACGGGACAGCTTGTACTGTCGGTGCTCATTCCGTTTATACTCAACATTGCGCATTTTCTTGAAGAGCGCAGTATTATGGGCGGCCGTGAGGTAATTGACGGTCTTAAAAAGATGCAGCAAAACACCGCAATTTTGCTTGATGGTGACAGTGAGCGCGAGGTTGATGCAAAAACGCTTAAGATCGGACAGAAAATATTAATCAAGCCCGGCACGGGAATACCGATTGACGGTAAGGTTATTTCGGGTGAGACGGCAATTGACCAGAAATCGCTCACGGGCGAACCGCAGCCTGCACAGGTCGGTGTCGGCGACAAGGTGTATGCGGGTACTGTTAACCTTGACGGTAAAATCGTGGTTGAGGTTGAAAAGGAATACGTTGACAGTTCTTTTTCAAACATTTTAAAATTACTTGAGGAATCAGAAAATATTTCAATCCCCGAAACACGTCTTATCGACAAGTTTATGAAATATTACATTCCGCTGATACTTGTTATTTCTGCGGCAATTGCACTTGTCACAATGGATATTAACAAAGCTATCGCGATTCTTGTTGTTTCCTGCCCTTGCGGACAGATGCTTGTAAGCTCGGCACCGATGATTGCCGCGCTGTCTGCCGCAACAAAACGCGGTATACTTATCAAAAACTCGAAATTCATTGAAGAGCTGACAGAAATCAATGCGGTCGTTTTTGATAAAACGGGTACTGTTACAAAGGGTGAGCTGTCACTCACAGGTGCAAAGGTATGTGATGGTGTGGAGCAGGATGAGCTGTTGTCGCTTGCCGCATCTGTTGCCTTTGCCTCAAATCACCCCGTTTCACGTGCGGTTATCGCCGCGGCAGGTAACATCGATTACTGTAAAGATTTTTCCATAAAAGAAATCTCGGGTAAGGGTATAGAAGGTCAAAAGGACGGCACCACCGTTTTGTTTGGTAACAAAAGCTGGATCACCGGATGCGGTGTACAGATCGAAGACGGTTTTGACGAGGCGTTTTTAGGCTCGGTCAGCTTTGTTGCCAAAAACGGAGTACTTTTAGGTGCACTTTGCTTTTGCGATACAGTACGCGAGGAAGCAAAGCAAGGCGTTGAAATGCTTGAAAAGTGCGGCATTGAAAAAACCGTTATGCTTACCGGTGACAGAAAGGAAGCCGCGCAGAACATTTGCGACATAATCGGTATTTCGGAGTTTGAGGCACAGCTTTTACCGCAGGATAAGCTTAATTCGCTTATAAGGCTCAAAGAGGATTATTATGTGTTGGCTGTCGGCGACGGCATAAACGACGCACTCGCGTTAAAAGAAGCGCACGTAGGTATCGCGATGGGCGCTATGGGATCTGATCTTGCAATACAGTCGGCAGACATTGCGCTGATGAACAACAACCTATTAAACATTCCCTACGCTATTGAGCTTGCACGCAAGACAAGAAGCATTATTTATCAGAACCTTGCGCTTTCTATTCTTATAAGCCTTGCGATGATAACGCTGTCGGCGTTTGGCGTAATAAGTGCGCTTGCGGGCAGTATACTTCACAACTTCGGTGCGTTTGTTGTACTTATAAACAGCTCACGCCTAGCCAAAAAATAAAAAAAGACCTTTAAAGGTCTTTTTTATTTAAAGCATCTGTATAATTTAAGGATGGATATAATGCAAAAAACAAAAACAAAATCAAAGGCTTTGTTGATAATTATAATAGTTATCGCGGTTACGGCTGTCGCTGTCGTGTCGGCATTGCTCTTTAAAAGCGTGCGTTTATCGCGGGCGATTAAAAAGATGGATATAAACAACAAGGCAAGTGTTGTCCGAGTTATAAAATATGCAAATGACGACACCGATATTTTACTCGATATCGCACAGCAGTATGTTGACATCAGCGCGCCCGAGGGTGCGGGAATTTTACTGCACATTCTGCAAAACGTTGACAGCACAAACGAGGGTGCAAGATCGCTTTTAAAGGAATATTACAGTGCAGTCGGTGCAGACGAGATACTCATAAATCAGGTCGATTGTTCACAGATTATTGATTTTGATTTTGAAACGGTTACCGAGCATAACGGCATCGGTTACGGCGGGATCGACGGTATTTACTGTGCCGATTTTGACGGGCTCGTCCGATTCAAAATATCGGCGGCACGTCCGAAAAGTCTGTCCGCCTACAAGGACGGTGTGTATTTTTTAGACAGCGCAGACAGTTGTCTTAAAACGCTCAGCTACGATGGTGCGGTTGCAAAGACGGTTTTAACCGATACAAGCGAGTTTATTTTTTACGAAAGCTTTATATACAGCATTGACAACAACGGAAAGATCCACGCGCCCGCAGAGCCAACACTAAATGAAGGCGAGTTCGGCGCAAACATACGGGTCATGGGTGACGGAGTTGTGTGCGATGTGTACAACGAAAGCTATGAGTTAATTGACACGATTGCTCTCGATTAGCTTACAAAGAGCGGTGTTAAAGTCATCATCCTGACTGCTGCTTCGCTTTTTAAAGCCCTTGGTACGAATACCTGCCCTGCGCGCTTTTGCGGAGGCTGCACGAAAAAACAGAAGGCTGTCCATATTTGCTTCGTTATATACCATACCGCTCTGGTTGACAGCATATGCTCCGCGCGACAGGCACAGTGCCGCAAGACCGTAGTCCTGCGTTACAACAATGTCGCCATTCTCTACCATATTTACGATTTTGTAGTCGGCACTGTCAGCACCCTGCGAAACGGTGATAACAGTGGCATAATCGATATTTATCACGTGCGAGGTGTCACATACGACAATACACTCAAGTGAATATTGTTTTGCTATATTATTCGCAAGACGTGTTACAGGGCACGCGTCGGCATCAACAATTATCTTCATAAATAAATCCTTTAAAAAATCCCGTGGTTATCACGGGATTTTTTTATCTTTTCCAAAGACCGATAGCGTAGCAATCAGCAACGTGCTCGGCATAGGTTTCGTTATAGTAAAAGTTACCGTCGGCATCTGTCACAAAGTAAAAATACGGTGTTTCGGCAGGGTTTAAAACAGCGTTTATCGTATCCATACCGGGACAGTTTGTAGGACCAACGGGAAGACCTGCGCAAGCATATGTATCATATGCATTAAACATTGCCTGCGAGTAGTGATCAAGGCTCTGAAGGCTTTTTGCATAGGTTTTTGTGGGGTCGGACTCAAGACGTGTATAGGACGAACCCAGTCTGTTCCAGAACACCGACGAAATATATTCCATCGATTCTTTTGAAAAGGCCTCTGCCTGAATGACCGACGCAAAGGTGATAAGCTCGTTTACATCAAGTCCCAGCTCTTCGGCTTTAGCAATCGTGCTCTCGGTAACATAGCCCGAAAATGCAGACAGCATCTGATTTACGATCTCCTCGGGGGTGACAGTGTCTTTTCTGAATTCATACGTTGCCGGAAAAAGATAGCCCTCAAGCTTATAGCCGACCTTTGACTGATCGCGCGCTTTGAGCACATCAATAAAGGCATAATCATAGTCGTAGCTGTCTGCCGCCGCCAAAAACTCCTCTTTTGTGCAAAGTCCCGATTTTTCAACAATATTTGCAACACCGATTATGTTTTTACCCTCGGGAACGGTAAATTTGACATACTCGATTTTTTTATCGGGGTTCTGAAGCTTTTTGCAAAGCTGCTCGTACGACATATCGGCAGACACATCGTATGTGCCGTTATACCATACAAAATCGGGGTAGTTTTCGTGAATATACCCCAAAAATCTCACAGCCGAAACGATTATCCCCTGCTCCTGCAGTCGAATTGCGACCTCGTTTTCAAAATCGCTCTTTTCAATGACAAGCGTATACTGTGTATCGGGTTGGTTTTTGCCTGTCTTATCAAAATAAAACGGCAGATAGTTTTTTATTTTAATGCCTGCAAAGATGCCGCCGGCAACAAGCACCGCAAGCACAACAACAATTGCTATTTTCTTTTTCAAAGTGTATCACCTCAAAAACTATTATATAAAAAAATCATACTGTTGTCTACACGAAATAGTAATTTGTATCCCACGCGGGAATATACGGAAAATGGCGCAGGTACATTTTATAATCGGGTCGCATGCCCAGCACCTGAAGCGGAATCTCAAAAATGTCGTTAAAACGGTGGTACGCCGCAACACACAGCTTTGGTTTATACTGCACGATTGTGTGCGAAGCGCCGATAATAGCGTTTTTTTCATTACCCTCGACATCAAGCTTTATAAAGGTTGGTGCCTTTACACCCAAAAGAGAGTCGACAGCTATGGCGGGCACGGTTTTTCCGCTCTGTGATATATGCGAGCTTCTGCCGCGACGGGTATCAAAAGTAACAAAGCCGTCGCTGTCGCTTGCCGCCGCATTGATACAGATTGCAATGTCTCGGTAGGCATCTGAGAGCTTTTGATAATTTTTAACATCAGGCTCAACCGCAAAAATGCTGTCAAAGCCGTTTACCTGCGACAAAAACTCGCTTACGGTATCGCCGCGGTATGCACCAAGGTCAACATACGTTTCGTTATCATTAAGCCTTAATATGCTGCTGTACGGCTCAAGAGGTTCTACCTCGCACTGTGAAAGAAAATTTATATTTCCCGTCAGCTTATATCGCAAAACGCTTTCAAAGGTCAGTTTTGACTGCTCGTCTGCAAGACGGGAGTAGATAAGCTCGGCAGTATGAATATTTTTTTGCAGATAATCTTTATCAAAAAGGCCGCTATCAATAACGGGCAGGTCGGGTGCATACAGTTCGCACAGCTGCGATATATTTTTTATATTGTCAAGCACCTCTTTTATCTGAGTACCGAAGCAGACACAAGCAATCATATCAGGAAAAGCATTTTTTGCCTGTGTAAAGGTAAGTACCTTCATACCACGGAATGATTGTCCGCGTACAAAGTCGTCGCTTGCAAAGACTGCAGCAGGAGTTTTTCCGATATTATTCAGTGCAGCTATCATTTTATCGGCACCGTCGCCCATGCCGTAAAGCACAATAGGGCGGTCAGTACTTTTGAGTTTACTCCAGAGGTCTGTCATTTGCTTTTTCCGTTTTTATAACATATTCAGTGGCAAGTGTATAAAGCACCGACGTGAGCGGCACCGAAATGAGCGCACCCGCGGCACCGAAAATTCCTGTGCCGACAACAACGGCAAGAAGCACCCAGACACCCGGAAGTCCGATTTGCTTTCCTACAACCTTGGGGTAAATAAAGTTGCCTTCAAGCTGCTGTAAAATTATAAAGAAAAGTAAAAACCACAGTGCTTTTATAGGGTCGTTTGTTAAAATGAGTATTGCGGAAACTCCGCCGCCGACCCAAGCACCGACAATGGGAATGAGCGCTGTTACACCGATGAGCACCGACACAACGGGCGCATAGGGAAATCCGAAAATAAGCATTCCGATAAAGCACAGAACACCCAAAATAACCGCTTCGATCAGCTGTCCGCCGATAAAGTTTGAAAAGGATTTATAAGCAACATTGCCGACATGCGACATATGCGAATAGATTTTTTCTTTGAATACTGCGCGCAAAAGACGCTTGCACTGACGGGTAACGCGATCCTTGTCCGCGAGAAAGTATATCGCAATGAAAAGACCGAAAAAGATATCGGAGGTGACACCTACCGCCGCACCGCCAAATGAAACGACCGATTTTAAAACGCCGTTTAAGTTGGTTTGCGCAAAAGAGGTAAGCTTATCCATAACCGCTTCACCGCCAAGCACAATATTTGTTATGCGCTCGGTCGTAACATCAAAACGTTCAAGTACCTCACGCACCCATTCCATTGCTCTGTCAGCAAACTGCGGCAGGCTTGCAACAATTGACGAAACAGTCTTTGAAACCTGCGGAATGATTACTAAAAGCACAAGTGCTATCACCAAAACAAACACAATAAGGGTTGAAACAATACTTAGTATTCTTATTAGTGCTTTTCGTTGCTTTTTCTTAGTAGAAAGTTTGAAAAATACGTGTTTTTCAAACAAAACAACCAATAAGTTCAAAATAAACGCAAGGCAAAAACCGATTAAGACGGGCTCAACAATGGAATAGAGCGACTTTATGCCTATCCATACGACACCTATATTGAGAGCGAGCGTCAGCATAACGATTATTGCCGCCGCAATGAGTAATATTTTTTTAATGTTTTCTCTTGTCATCATAATTTGTTTATACTTTCTATAAGTGCGTCAACTTGTTCGGGCTTTGTGCTCCAGGCGGTACAAAAACGAATTATTTTTTTGCCGTCTTCAGTTACGCCCTCATTTTCAAAATAGTATTTTTCCGAAAGTGCCTCGGCAAGCTGTTTATCCACCACAACAAAAAGCTGATTTGTGGGGCTGTCGATATACATTGGAATTGATTTTTGTAAACACGCCTGCTTAATTCGGGTAGCATAATCTATTGCGTTTTTGGCGATCTCAAAATACAGTCCGTCCTTAAAGAGCGTATAGAACTGAATTCCGAGTGTCCAGCCCTTTGCAAGCATTCCACCGTTTTGCTTGATATAGCTGCGAAAATCGGGTTTTAAAGCGTTATTTACTATGACAACCGCCTCACCGAACATAGCGCCGCATTTTGTGCCGCCGATATAGAACACATCCGCATACTTTGCAAGGTCGGCAAGGGTAACATCTGCACCTACCGCGGCAAGACCGTACGACATACGCGCACCGTCAACAAAAAGATACATACCGTATTTTTTGCAGACATCGCTGATATCTTTTAGTTCTTGTTTGGAATATATCGTGCCGAACTCTGTCGGGAACGAAATGTATACAAGCTTTGGCTGAGTGATATGCTCCTGCACGTCGCTGTCAACATAGCCCTGCGCCACTTCCCTCACCTGCTCGGCGGTGATTTTACCGTCCTTTGCAGGCAGCGCAAGAATTTTATAGCCGACGTTTTCGACAGCACCCGTTTCGTGAACATGGATATGTCCGCTGTCTGCGCTGATTACACCCTGATATGAGCGAAGCGCAGATGCGATAACAGTGAAGTTTGTCTGTGTGCCGCCGACAAGAAAATGAATATCGGCATCGGCACCACCGAGGTATTTTTTTATCTCTGTCTTTGCCGCATCACACATTTCATCAAGTCCGTAGCCGCAAAAAGCAGTATCGTTTGTTTCAACAAGCGCATTTAGCACATCAGGGTGTGCGCCGTGACAATAATCGTTATTAAATCTTATCATTTTAGTTCTCCAAAGCTTCTGAATATTTTTTTCCTGAAATTCTGTCATAAGTTATGTGTCGCATTGCGAGCACAAAAGACTCGTTTTCGCCATCAAGCGTCATACCGAGGCGAACATTATAGCAGGGCAGGTTTTCGTAGTTACCTGCAAGCATTTGCATATAGGGGGTCATTTTTGTGCCTGTAGCCTCGGCTATGAGAGAAAGCATATAATAAGCCGAAACCTCTTTGTTTTCGCCCGAAAGCTTGCCAAAGTCGATATCGTAGTTTGCATAGACAAGATACGGTGCCGAGTAGATAAATTTGTTTTCATCAACATCGTAGCCATCGCGCTGGTAGAGGTTGCCCGTCTGATTGAAGGCGCGCTCATAAATACCGAAAGCGGGCTTATGATCGCCAAAGAAGATGACTACGGTCGGTTTTTCGCGGCTGTCAACATAGTCAACGAGTTTTTTGAGTGAAAGATCAGCATAATACACACCCTGGGTATATGTTGTTATCTGGTCGTACATTTCCTCGTCTACCAGCTCATTTTTGACCTCGACCACGATATTTTCAGGGCTTGACTTATCGTAGCCGCCGTGATTTTCCATCGTGATACCGTAAATAAAGTTGGGGGTATCGGGATTTTTTTCGAGTGCATCAATAACGACATCCATAAACACATCGTCAACAATATATCCGCGACGGTATCTCAAAACAAAGCTGTCACCGAGGTCCTCCTGCCCGATATAGCTGTCAAAACCAAGGTAGGGGTACGCCACATTTCGCATATAAAACTTTTTCATATAGGTATGAATCGCGGTGGTGGTATAACCCTGCGACTTATAATTTGAAACGTATGTTTCAATGTCTTTATTGACGTACAGCCAGGGGGTCGTACTGTTTACAAGCGTATCAACGGTAAGGCCCGTTAAAAAGTCAAACTCGGTGCGGACGGTACCGCCACCGTAGGCAGTGGTATAAAGGGTACCGCTACAGGCGTTTTTGCGCGATTTTATCTCGTCAAAATTTGCAAGAGGGTCAACCGAAAACTCGGTGCCGTTTAACGTGCGTATATCAAAAAATGCTTCCGACATAACTGCGATAACGTCGGGTGACTCTGTTGCAGGCTTTGTTTCGTATTTATCAAGATATGAATTTATCGTCTGCTCGCTGTAGCCGTCGGGTTCAACAACCTTAAGCGAAAAGCAGTTGATGGTAAAAGCATTTACAAAGCCATTATACTTATAGTTTGATGACTGAAGTGCACAGTTTGAAAAGGACATACCAAACTTGCTTATTACTTTTTCAACCGTATTCGGATAGTTATACAAAACAATTAAAGGAACAATTATTAAAAGCGTTGCAGGCGCGGTGTAGTACCATTTAAGCGGGATTTTTGCATCGGTCAGCCAGAAAAACAGGCAAAAGATTGCCGCGCACGGCACCCACACATATGTCAGCCACGGCAGGTCGAACTTTGCAAAGCCTGCAAGCTGACCGGCGTTACCGAGCATTGTAACATCCCACGGCACAAAGTTATCACCGTTAACAGCCACCTTTAAGCAGTTGATAACACCCATAATGAGCGTAATGCTGCCAAAAACGGTGGCATATATCCACACCTTTCGAACAAGCAGCAGTATCACCGCCGACAAAAGTGTAAGGACGATCAATGCAAACCACAGCTTTGGCATATTGGACGGCAACGCCATCTTTAAAACAGACTTGATACTGCTGCTGTTTGTATATTCGGCAATACCGTAACAAAAAACTATATAAAACGGTATTAAGATAAAGCCGAGGACTTTAAACCATTTTTTATTTTTCAGCTTTTCCTTTAAATTTTTCATAAAACTCCTCAAAAAAGCGCAAAGCGAGAGACTGTGCCGCCTCTCGCTTTAGTTTGTTTTAGTTAACGGAAGCGCCGTTTTGCATATCTAAAAGCGCATCTTTTCTCGAAAGGTTGTATCTACCCTTTTCGTCGATTTCCATAAACTTAACGTAGATTTCGTCGCCTTCTGAAAGAAGGTCTTCAACCTTTTCAACACGTTTTGTATCAAGTTTTGAAATATGAACAAGGCCCTCTTTGCCGGGTGCAAACTCAACGAATGCACCAAACTGCATAAGCTTTACAACCTTTGCTCTGTAAATTGCACCGATCTCGGGCTCAAAAACAATACCCTTGATGATCTCGAGTGCTTTATCTGAAGCTGCCTTTTCAGCTGATGAAATGAATACTGAACCGTCGTCCTCAATATCGATTTTTGCACCGGTGTCAGCAACGATCTTCTGGATAACCTTACCGCCGCTACCGATTACTTCACGGATTTTTTCGGGGTCGATCTTGAAGGTGATTACCTTGGGTGCCCACGGTTTAACATCGTCGCGCGGCTTTTCGATTGCCTTAAGCATTACGTTGTCGATGATGTGATAACGTGCAACACGTGTCTTTTCGATTGCTTCACGGATGATAGCTTCGGTAAGACCGTCTACCTTGATGTCCATCTGGATTGCTGTGATACCTTTTTTGGTACCTGCAACCTTGAAGTCCATATCGCCGAAGAAGTCTTCGATACCCTGGATGTGAACCATTGTCATAAACGAACCGTCATCGCGGGTGATAAGACCGCAGGAAATACCTGCAACGGGGGCTTTAATCGGAACACCTGCAGCCATAAGAGCCAAGGTAGAACCACAGATTGAACCCTGTGAGGTTGAACCGTTTGATGTTAAAACGTCCGATACAAGACGGATAGCATAGGGGAAATCCTCAACTGACGGGATTACGGGCTCGAGTGCGCGCTCTGCAAGAGCACCGTGACCGATCTCACGTCTGCCGGGGCTACGCGATGCCTTTGCTTCGCCTGTTGTAAAGCCGGGCATATTGTAGTGGTGCATATATCTTTTTGACTCAACGTCGGCATCAAGACCGTCAAGAATCTGCTCATCTGATACCATACCGAGTGTTGCGATTGTAAGAACCTGTGTATTGCCGCGGGCAAAAAGACCGCAACCGTGTACCTTGGGAAGAAGGTCAACCTCTGCGTAAAGCGGGCGGATATCGTTGATACCGCGGCCATCAACACGCTTACCTTCCTCTGAAAGCCAGGTACGAACAACAAATTTCTGAAGTTTGTAGAGGCACTCATCAATCATTGCAATGCGTTCTTCGTTTTCAGCGTCGAACTTTTCGTGTACCTTTGTATATACAGCAGCAATATTTGCGTCTCTTGTGATTTTGTCGCCGCAGTCAAGCGCTGATTTGATATCTTCTACAGCGAAGTCCTTGATTGCGTCAAAAAGGTCATGGTCAACATCGCATGACTCAAAGGTGAACTTTTCTTTGCCAACCTCTGCAACGATCGAGTTGATAAACTCAACAACCTTCTGATTTTCCTCATGACCGCGCATAATTCCGTCAGCCATTGTGGTGTCTTCGATCTCTTTTGCGCCTGCCTCGATCATTGTAACCTTCTGTGCGGTTGATGCAACGGTTACTGCCATCTGCGACTGCTCACGCTGTGCAAAGGTGGGGTTGAAAACAAACTCGCCGTCAACGTAGCCAACCGACACACCGCTGATAGGACCGTTAAAGGGGATGTCCGAAATTGAAAGGGCGATTGACGCACCGATCATACCAACGATCTCGGGAATGCAGTCCTGATCAACTGCCATAACAGTGATGTTTACGTTTACGTCGTTACGCATATCCTTGGGGAAAAGCGGACGGATAGAACGGTCGATAACACGTGAAGAAAGAATAGCCTTTTCGCTGGGTCTGCCCTCACGACGCATAAAGCTGCCGGGGATGCGACCAACAGCGTACATTCTCTCTTCAAAGTCAACTGAAAGCGGGAAAAAATCGATACCGTCGCGGGGCTTTGCCGATGCTGTGGCAGAAGCGAGAACAACCGTCTCGCCGTAGCGAACAAGAGCCGAGCCGTTTGCGAGCTGTGCAAACTTGCCTGTTTCAACTACGAGCTTGCGGCCGGCAATTTCTGTTTCAAAAATTTTGTGATTTTCGTACATTTTTTGTACCTCCGTTGAATTTTTAATATAGTTACGGCCGCTGTTTAACACTAAAATGCATCGCAAGTGCACGGTGTATTTTACTGCTAAACCGCGCGCCGAAAAAAAGACTTAAAGCGGGACTTTCATACAAAAATCCCGCTCTGACAATTACTTTCTGATGTTGAGTTTTTCGATAATCGCACGATATCTTGTAATATCGGTTTTGATAAGATAGTTCAGAAGGTTACGTCTGTTACCAACCATTTTAAGAAGACCGCGTCTTGAATGATGATCATTGGGGTTTTTCTTAAGATGCTCAGTAAGCTCGTTGATTCTTGCAGTAAGAATAGCAATCTGTACTTCGGGTGAGCCTGTGTCAGTCTCGTGAAGTCTGTTCTGCTCGATAACTGCGTTCTTTACTTCCTTTTTAATCATTGCACTAATTCACCTTTCTTAATATTTGTCCGGCTATACTGAGCAAATGTTGGTGATATCAATTTGCCAAGCATAGTTAAACATCGTGAAGTATTATATAATATTTTTCGACGTATGTCAAACACTTTTTTTAATATTTTTAGCTTATTTTCTTCAAAATATTTATATACACTTGAAATACATTGTATTTTTTTATAAAATAGTTATGGTGATTAACTATGGAAACAAATTACAGTGTTCCGGCACACGACGCATGCTGCGAGTTTATTGAAAAAAAGAGCCGGTTCATTACATATCTTGCACACGTGACAAGTGAGCAGGAGGCTATAGATTTTATTGAAAGCATACGTAAAAAGCACTCGGATGCAACACACAACTGTATTGCCTACAGACTGTATAATCCGCGTATCGAGAGGTTTTCTGATGACGGTGAGCCGTCGGGTACAGCGGGAATGCCGATGCTCGAGGTGTTAAAAAAAGAGGATATTTACGACGTATGCGTTGTTGTGACACGTTATTTCGGCGGTATACTGCTGGGTGCGGGCGGGCTCGTCCGTGCCTACGCAAAGGGTGCGGCTGACGGACTTTGCGCGGCGGAGCGCGCGATACGCGATATGGGAGTCACCTTTTCTGCCACATTTCCCTACGCGGGATACGACAGAGTGCAAAAGCTGATTGAGGGCTTTGCGCATAACACGGTGGACTGTGCCTTCGGTGAGTCGGTAACGCTCACGCTGACAGTAAAGCAGGCAGACTACGAAGCGGTTACATATAAAATAAAGGACATCCTCGGCGGCAACGCACAAATTGCCGAAATTTCACGAGGATTTGACAGTTTTAAATAAAATCTTTATTTTTGTTCACATTTTCGTAACCTATTGACTTGAAATATTTGGTATAGTATAGAAGAAATAAAAAATTATAAGGAGATTGGTATGAGTAAGATACTTGTTGTTGATGACGAGAAAAACATTTGCGACCTTTTGAGTTTATATCTTATTAAAGAAGGATATCAGGTTGAATGTGCACATACCGGAACTCAGGCTATAAGCAAGTTTATGGCTGACAGCTTTGATTTGGTTTTACTTGATATTATGCTTCCCGAAAAAGACGGCTGGGAGGTATGCCGCGATATTCGCAAGGTGTCAAAAACACCTATTATTATGCTCTCTGCAAAGGGCGAGACCTTTGACAAGGTTTTAGGGCTTGAGCTCGGCGCTGACGACTACGTTACAAAGCCGTTTGAGAGTAAAGAACTTATTGCGCGCATAAAAAGCGTTATACGTCGTTCAAAAGACAACGATGTAGCTCCCGCCGAGGATATGCAGGAGGTTGTTTACGAAAACCTTTATGTTTCGCTTACAAACTACAAGCTGCGTGTAAAGGACGTTGACGTGGACGCACCGCCCAAGGAAATTGAGCTTTTGTACCACCTTGCCAAAAACCCCAACCGCGTATATACGCGCGACCAGCTGCTCGACGAAATATGGGGCTTCAAATACTTCGGTGACTCACGCACAGTAGATGTTCACATAAAAAGAATCCGCGAAAAGCTGGAAGGCGTATCGGAAAAATGGGCAATCAAAACTGTATGGGGTGTGGGTTACAAGTTTGAGACCCGATAAAACATTTTATGCATAAACGGATATTTTTAAAATATTACAGCATATGCGTGCTTATTGTGGCGCTTACCGTTTCGCTGCTTGGATTTTCCACGAGTGCCGCAATCGGCGTGCGCAATTTCAATAACCAGAGTCAGAGCATGGAGCGTGCCGCGAACAAGGTTGCACATACTGTCGCTACTATGCCTAAAAACTACAATATCCTTGCAGGCAGTATATTTGAGTCATCGATATCCACTATAAAAGAGACGATGAACAGCGATATTGTCGTGTTCGACTCACACTGTGCTATTGAGTTTTCTACATTTTCTAAAAAAAGCGATAAGGCCGGCAACTTTATTCCGCACTCGGTCGTAGAAAGTGTGCTTTCGGGTAACGTATACAGGCGCTCGCACTCCTTTGGCACCCGCGGTACTACAGTGGGATATACCGTGGGAGTGCCTGTTATGTCAGATGACAACGAGGTCAGCGGGGCTGTGTTTGTTACCACGACAGAGCTCAATATCACGTCAATTTTTTTAGGAAACTTCCTATTATATATAACGTGCGGAGTTGCGGTGCTGATAATTGCATTTATTGCGCTTATATTTACAACGCGACAGATGACGCAGCCGATGTACCAGATGTACTATGCCGCAAACGCATATGCAAAGGGCGATTTTTCAAAGCGAATTAAGGTAAAGGAAACAAACGAGTTCGCGCCCCTCGCCCGTGCTTTCAACTCAATGGCGGACGGTATTGAAAGCCTTGACGATATGAGAAAAGGCTTTGTTGCCGACGTGTCTCACGAGCTACGCACACCGATGACGACAATCACAGGGTTTATTGACGGTATGCTCGACGGCACGATCCCGCCCGACCAGCACGAAAAATATCTCGCGATCGTTTCAGAGGAAGCGCACAGAATGTCACGAATGGTGGCGGCGTTTCTCGACATTGCAAAGATACAGTCAGGGCAGATGTCATACGTTAAAAAGCCTTTTGACATTGTAGAGGCCGCAGGCAAGGTTTTATTCGCCTTTGAGGATAAAATCGAGCAGAGCAAAATTAATCTTGATTTTGTTTACCCCGACGATCCCGTTATTGCAGTCGGTGATTACGACGCAATTTACAGAGTTATATTCAATCTTGTCGATAATGCAATTAAGTTTACACCGCAGGACGGAAGCATAAAGATAACCGTAAGCGTTGTAAAAGGCAAAGTCAATCTGTCGGTATACAACACCGGCTGCGGTATTTCTAAAGACGATGCTGCGCACATATTTGAAAGATTTTACAAGGCAGATAAAAGCCGCGGCCTTAACAAAAAAGGCACAGGCATCGGTCTGTTTCTTGTTAAAAATATTATTAAAGAGCACGGCGAAGACATAATCCTCTCTTCAAAAGAGGGCGAATTTGCAAAATTCATTTTCACCCTTCCGCTATACACAGATTAGGAGAAATACTATGAACGAAAACACAAATAATTTCGGCCAGCAAAACACCAGTGAATACACCTGGCAAAATCCCAACCCTTACAACGGCGGTAACATCGGAAATGACGGGTACACGGGATATACGGGCTACACAGGAAACACTCCGAAGCCACCCAAGCCGCCCAAAAAACCGCGCAGAAAGCTGACGGGCGTTGAATGGGCGCTGATCGCGGTCGGCGGTGTGTCGGTAATACTGCTGATTGCAGTTATTGCTCTGTTTACATCGCTTGTTGCACAGCACACCGGCGATGACAACAAAGTACCGGACAGAATTGAGCAAAGCGTTGATACAGAAGAAAACAAAGACGAGCAAAACGAAAACGTAAACGTGCCATCGCTTGAAACACAGCCGCCCTCAACAGATGCACTCACCATTCCGAAGGTTTATGAAAAGGTTAAAGACTCGGTTGTCGGAATCATCGTGACAACGGCAGGAAACGCAACGGTAACGCAGGGCTCGGGCACGGGAATTATTTTAAGTGAAGACGGATACATTTCCACAAACGCGCACGTTGTTGACGGCGCGACCGCAATAAAGGTTGTGCTCGCAAACGAAAAAGAGTACGCAGCAGAGCTTATCGGTTCTGACTCGCGCACAGACATCGCGGTTATAAAGATCGACGAGACGGGACTTCAGCCTGCAGAGTTTGGCGACAGCGAATCACTCGTGGTAGGCGAAACGGTTATCGCAATCGGAAATCCTTACGGTCTTGAGCTTGCGGGAACGGTGACATCGGGCATTGTTTCGGCGCTCAACAGACAAATCGTTATTGAAAGCTTTTATATGACGCTCATTCAGACAGACGCGTCGATAAACCCCGGAAATTCGGGCGGACCGCTCGTTAACACATACGGTCAGGTAATCGGTATAACATCATCAAAGATTGTTCAAAGCGGTTATGAAGGCATTGGCTTTGCAATTCCGATGGCAGGCGCTACAACCATTATTGAAGAGCTTATACAGCACGGATATATCAAGGACAGACCGTTTATCGGCATAACAGGCAGCGATATTGACAAGAGTTATGCACAGATTTATTCAATCCCTGAAGGCGTTTATGTTGAATACGTTGACCCAGAAAGCGACGCTCACAAAAAGGGCCTCAAGCACGGCGATATCATCGTAGCGGTAGACGGAGTTGACATCAGCTCAATGGCGGAGCTTGACGCCGAGAAGAACAAAAAATCGCCCGGTGATTCAATTACACTCACGGTTTACAGAAACACCAAAAAACTTGAAATAAGCGTTGTTTTATCAGAAGCAACAGCAGAATAGATAAACTTAAAAGACTGAAAGGATTAACCTTTCAGTCTTTTAAGTTAATTCATATTTATAATCAACTGCGCTTGCCCATCCGTCTGCGTCTGTCACAGCCACTCCGATTTCAATGTAAAATTCTTCGCTGTTCTGCTCCTTTACAAGCGATATATAATTGATTTCGTAGGTAGCTCCGCTTTTGATTTTACTGTCAACAAAATCGGTCACTGTCTTTTGCGTAATGCCGTTTAACCTATCGAAGTCAAAGTCGCTGTAAATATCATATCTTGAAAGCATACAGCTTTTAAGCGCGCCGTTTGGCAAAATATCAACAAAGCAGTAAGGACCTCTTATAAACCCGCCCTCGCCAAACAGCTTTGTAAAGTCAACGCTGTAAACGCCAAGGCTGTCATTGTACTTTGCACTGTAAATTTCAAAGCCGTTCATCTTGTCACCAAAAAATGCGCGCGCATATTTGGGAGCAAGTGCCTTTGCATCGTCAAGGGTAAGAGTACCTTTATCAACAGTGCCGGTAATTGTATCGACCGCCATTGCGTTGGCACTAAAGCCTATAATATCGCCGTCGCTGTTGTATTTGTACTCGTTTTGGTTGCTGTCTACATAAATGTCAAGCTTAATTTCTTCACTGTAATTTGCCGTTTCTTTATATGTAAGCTCTGTGCCGCTTTTTGCAATCTGTACCGAGTTTATAATCTGTTTGTGGTTATCGGTAAGCCGCTCATCCGCAACAAATTTTTCATAAAGGTCGGGCGTTAATTGGTCTATATTAAGGATTTTGGTTTTACCGGCTTCTTTTGACGTTTGATTTATAACAACCTCTGTTGTTGGATTTTTAATACAGCTGCCGATGCACAAAACCGCAGACACAATTGCCACCAAAGATAAAATGACGATTGTTTTCTTTTTCATTATCTTATATCCTTATTAAATAAAAAAGGATGAAAGGAAAAATCCTTTCACCCTTTGTCTTTATATTGTTTAATATTCGGGGTGGTATTCTTCGTAGGTTTCGTCAACTGCATCCTGGAAATCGCCATCGATCTTGTAGAAGTTTGTGAGGTAGTTGCAGTATTTACCGTAGTTTACTGCGTCGATATCGTCGATGTTGGGATTACCCTCTGCAACGTTATCTCTGAACTTAACAAGAAGGAGCTTTGCAATGTCGCAGTACTCTGCGCCGCTGAGGCTGTCTTCTGCTGCTACAAAGCCGATATCACTTGATACACCGTAGAGCTCGTCGAGTTCTTTTACAACTGCAACATACTCTTTTTTGATTGTATGGTGAAGTGCGTTTGCCATGTAGAGATGTAAGTTTTTACCGTTGCTCTGATAGTACTGTGAGCTGAACTGCAGGTATGCGTTAAAGTAACCTGAGTAGTTTATGTAGTAATCATCCGAATACTGTGTACATACAAGGAATGCAATAAATTCTGCATCGCCGTCGTCTGTATAGCCACGCTGCATTGCCATTGTTTTAGCAACCTGCATGGGAACGAAAACTTCGGGGTATTCGGGGTTGATGCAAAGCTCACCTGTGAAGGGTGAATAGATACTTGCGATCTGGTTCTTTGTATAAAGGGGTGTGAACAAAAGCTCTTTTGTATTGAGCTTGGGTCCCTTGAGTGTTTCAATATCCTGTGCGGCTGCCTCGAACGCTTCTGCAACCTTTTCGGTTATCGCTTCAACTGCGCTGCCCTTTTGCTGATATTTTGAAAGATTTTTCTTTGTGAAGAAGATGTTGTCCTTACCTTCGTAGTAAGAGTTGTTCAGACCGTCAATGAGGTACAGCATTGTTTCGCTGAACTCCATATTGGTAACGTTAGCCGACGAGTAATCGGTTGTTTTTGAAAGGCGCTCACGGTAAGTGAATACACCGTAGCACATTGAGCAAAGAATTGCAAACACACCGGCGATTGCAAGAAGTGTGTAGCCAAACTGAACCCAAAGTCCGCCCTTGTGGAAGCCGCCTTTAACCTGAATGGTTCTTACGATAATGAATACAAGGTATGCAAGGATTCCCACACCTGCTGCGCAGATGAGAATTTCAAACATTGAAATGGGTATAAGGCTGAAAAATGATGAGATGGCACCTGAAACGCCACCAAAAGCCTTTGAAAAAGCTTCGCCTGTTTCTCTTGAACTGCCTGCGATGAAGTAAAGCACTGCGCCGACAATACCAAGGAAAAAGAACACCCACTTGATGATTGCTGACCACATAGGCTTCATAAGTAAAACCTTTACCTTCTGACCGGTTGTCATACCAAGCTCGGGGTTTACTGTTTCTTCTTCGATATCCTGAAGGTCGAGCTCGACCTCAGTCGACTCCACTGCTTCGGTCACTGTTTCGGTCACTTCTTCGGCAGGAGCGGCTGCTTCTGTATTTTCGTTAACAACTGCGTTTTCTTCTTCGACAGGTGTTGTATTTTCATAGTTGTCGCTCATGAAAAATCCTCCTCGAACAATATATATAATATATACTATACTATTAAGACAAAAAGTTCAATAGTAAATTTATTTTTTTTATTTTTTTATATTAACTTTTACTGTTTTTTGTTCAAAACAGACATTTTAAGATAAAAAATTTGTTAAAAACGACGATTACTTTTTGAGTTCAAAAAGTACACCGAGAGTGTTGGGTCCGCAATGGCTGGTAATTACGCAACCTGCAGTAGATTCGATAATTTCTTCAAAGTCCATAGTGTTTTTAATAAGGTCTTTTACAAAATCAACAACACCGTCATCACACTTGGTGTGTGTCACAAAAACACGCTTGGTGTTGATATCGGGCTGACTGAGAACAGACTTTACATATTTTTCAAGCGCCTTGATATACTGACCGCGGGGCTTATCTACCATTGAGAGCTTACCGTTTTGTCCGACAGCGATCACCGGCTTGATTTTAAGCAGGTTTGCACCCAGCATTGCAACAGACGAGCATCTGCCGCCCATAACCATATAATCAAGCTTATCAAGCACAAAGCTTGCACGAACAAGCGACGCGCGTTCTGTAAGCACCTTTGCAATTTCGGCAGCAGACTTACCCTCGTTTACCATATCAACAGCATCAAGCACCAAAAGACCCGAGCCCGTTGAAAGATTGAGCGAGTCAACAACATAGACATTACCGACCTCTGAAGCGGCGATGCACGCGTTCTGATAGCTCGATGAAAGACCGCTCGAAATACTGATATGAACGACCTCAAGCCCCTCATCAACATATTTTTTGAAGCGATTTATATAGTCGTCAACAGAGCCTGCCGAGGTTTTGGGAAGTTGACCGTTCTGTGCAACAAACTCATAGATATCGTCAGGCGTTGCCTCAACACCGTCAAGCAGTGACCTGTCGCCGAGAACCGTATAAAGCGGATTGATATCAATACTGTATTTTTCAATAAGTTCTGCGGGCAAATCGCAGGTGCTGTCAGCAGTAATTTTTATATTTGACATAGTATTTACTCCTAAATAAAATTATACATTTTAATTTTAAACAATTTTCTTTATATTGTCAAGCAAAAACAATTGACTTTGATTAAAGTGGGGGGTATAATAATAACGTAATTTTTTAATAAACGGAGGATGTACAACATGTTAGTTTCTGCAAAAGAAATGATGCAAAAAGCATACGAAGGACACTATGCAGTAGGTCAGTTCAACATCAACAACCTTGAGTGGACAAAGGCTATTCTTTTAACTGCACAGGAAAACAATTCACCTGTTATCCTTGGTGTTTCTGAAGGTGCCGGAAAGTATATGTGCGGCTACAAAACAGTAGTTGGTATGGTAAACGGTATGATTGAGGAGCTCGGTATCACAGTTCCTGTTGCCCTTCACCTTGACCACGGCTCATATGAGGCTGCAAAAACTGTTATCAGAGACGGTTTTTCATCAGTTATGTTCGACGGTTCACACTATGACATCGACGAAAACATTGAAAAAACCAAAGAAATTATTGCTCTTGCAAACGAAAAGGGTCTTTCAGTTGAGGCTGAAGTAGGCGCTATCGGCGGCGAGGAAGACGGCGTTGTAGGCAGAGGCGAGGTTGCTGATGCTGATGAATGCAAACTCATTGCAGATCTCGGCGTTTCAATGCTTGCTGCAGGTATCGGTAACATTCACGGCAAGTACCCTGCAAACTGGGCAGGCCTTGACTTTGACGCTCTTAAGAAGATTTCAGATGCTACAAAGGGTATGCCGCTTGTTCTTCACGGCGGTACAGGCATTCCTGCTGATATGGTTAAAAAAGCTATCTCAATGGGCGTTTCAAAGGTAAACGTTAACACAGAGTGCCAGATTGCTTTCACCGAAGCTACAAGAAAGTACTTCGAAGCAGGCAAAGACCTTCAGGGTAAAGGCTTTGACCCCAGAAAAGTTCTCGCTGACGGCGTTGAGGCAATCAAAGCTACCGTTAAGGAAAAAATGGAGCTCTTCGGTTCGGTTAACAAAGCATAATATCAAATCATCTTTAAAGAAGATGCTTTTCAAAAAGCATCTTCTTTTTTTGTTGATTTTTCGGATGTTATATAGTACACTAAAGAAAATTTGTTCTGAAAGGTAAAGCATTATGTCTTTTTTTGAAAAATACAGCTTAAAAATCGGTGAGGAAGCTCCATCGCCGTTTATGAATAAAATCGGTGTGTATCAGGACGGCACAACACCGATGTACCGCGACGTTGACGGCACCGTCTGGGCAATCAGCGGTCACTCGCACATGGGTCACATCGGTATGTTTGCGGGCACAACTCTTGACGATATGGAAGAAAAATGGCCGATCAACACCAATTTTTCGGTAGGTCATGCCGACTACGCCTACAGCGGCATACGTTATCCCGACGGCACGCGTGCGCGCGGCAGTATATGGCCATTTGGATTGTATATATGCCCAAATACACACAGATTTTTCTGCTGGTTTCACAACGAAACGGGTTGGAATGCCGAAAACACTGCATACGATGCACTCGGGCTTTGCGGTAAATCTCCCCGTCTTGACTCGGACTTTCGTCACATCGGTCTTATGCACTCGGATGACGAGGGCAAGCACTGGGTCTTTGACCGTTGGGTGTTAAGTGCGGAAGAAGTTGGATTTACCGAGCGCTTTAATCCAAACAACAATAATATGATTGGTCAGAAGGGCGACATTATTCGTCTCGGCAGCGGTGATTTTTGTATGTACATCGAGCCGGACGGCGAATATATTTATGTGTTTTACAACATTATCCAGCTTGACGTGACAAAAGAAGAGTTCTGCGATGCATGGCAGAGATGTGACGGCTACGTTGCGCGTTGCCGCAAGCGTTCGGACGGTGCCATGGGCGACTTTGTAAAGTATTACAACGGTGCGTTTTGTGAAGCGGGCAACCTCGGCAAAGAGTCGCCGATCATAAGCGATGCATGGCATCCGCGCGTTGTGTACAGCGAGAAAGAAAAAATGTACATTATGACAAGCAAGCCGATAGTTGCAGCAGGCAAGGGCAAGTTTGAGGGTCTTGACAAAAAAGGCAAGATTATGCAGATTTCGACCTCGACCGACCTTATCAACTGGTCAGAGCCGGAGCCCGTCTTTGTTGACGGAAAGCCGTGGGGCAACCACTACAACGCGATCATATCGGACGACCCGAGCGTTCAGCCGAATATCCTGACATCAAACGAGTTTTCGATACTCAACAACCACAACGGCACTGACGTTATGAGATACAAGGTAACACTTGAGAAAAAATAAGCTTATAATAAAATTAAAAACGCAACGTTTAAAACGTTGCGTTTTTTTGTTAGATTTTCTGTTTAACTTTAGCAGCCTTACCAACTCTGTCACGGAGATAGTAGAGTTTAGCACGTCTAACCTTACCGCTGCGAACAACTTCAACCTTTTCAACCTTGGGTGAGTTTACAAGGAATGTTCTCTCAACGCCAACACCGTAAGCAACACGTCTAACCTTGAAGGTTTCTGAAATGCCGCCGCCATGCTTTGCGATAATGGTGCCTTCGAAGACCTGAATTCTTTCTCTGTTGCCTTCTTTAACCTTTACGCTTACACGAACAGTGTCACCGATGTTGAGTGTGTATTTTTCGGTTTTAATTTGCTCGTTAGTTACAGTTTTTAAAAGATCCATAGTAACTGTTCCTCCTTAAAATTTTAGGATATCCACAGGCATTCATGCGAGCAACACAGAGGACTGCCTTAAGATTTCACTTTTAACAATCTATAATATATTAACACAAGCATTTTTAAAATGCAACTGTTTTTTTAATTTTTTTGTTCTATATCTATAACGACGATTTCGGGAAAATTATTTATACGAAGCGGAAAAGCGGTATTGCCAAGACCCCCTGATATAACAAGGGTGGTACCGTTTTTAACATAAACGCCCTTTGAGTACTTTGGAAAAAAGCCCTCATCGGGTGAAAAGACGGCCCCGAAAAAAGGAATACGCATTACCCCGCCGTGAATGTGACCGCACAGCACAAGGTCGACATCGCGCTCTGATATCCCGAGATAGTTCTCAAACTGTGACGGACGGTGAACGGCGACGATTTTATAGTTTTCGAGGCGTTCAAACACGCAGAGCGCATCGCTTTGCCACGTGCTGTCTGAAAGTCCGACCGTATCGGAAAGTCCGAGAACCGAATACTCCTCAAAAATTCTGTAATCATCATCAAGCAGTATATCCTTGCAGTCGAGCTGCTCTATACAGCTTTCGCGACCGAGCGCGCGTTCGTGGTTACCCGTGATAAGATATGTTTCACAAATTTTTGAAACATTTTTTACAAACTCGCGCGATACATTAAAATCAGGTCGTCTGCGGTCAACCGTATCACCCGTTATAAAAATCATATCAGGTTTTTGCGCCGCGATTTTTTTAACAAGCTTTTGCCCGCCCTTTGAATAGCGCTTGTTATGAAAATCGGAAAGCAGCACTATCCGTAGCGGTGTTTTAATTTTTTTTGACGAAATTTTATACCTCTTGATTATTGCGTTATTATTGTAAATAATAAACAGTAACACAACAAAGCCCACAAGGCAAAGCGGTATAAAAATAAATTCGGGCATAGTTATTCCCCTTTTCTATTAAAATCCATATATTGACAATTCTATATTTGTGCTATATACTTTTAGTTGACATAATTTTTTAGGTGGTGAACCGATATGAACCGCAACACAGTTATGCGGCAAATCGTTTTATTTATAATAGGCAGTGTTATAAACCTTGGTATGTTCTGCCTTTCAAAATACGCAGGCTTTCCCATATGGGCAGATTTTGCAGGAAGCGTTTATATAACTGCGCTGTGTGGTGCTGTCGGCGGAGGCATATCCATTGTTCTGCACACGCTTATTATGTGCATTCTCATTGACGGAAGCTACGCACTGTGGCTCGCACTTCCTGCAATCATCGCATGCGCGGCGGTATATGTACTAAAGCGGCTCAACAGCGACAGTCTTTCGCCGACCGTTATCGGTTGCGGCGCATCCGTTTCGTCGGTGCTGACGTTTTTTGCGCTGTGGCTGTCATTTGCGGCGAGCGGATTTCACGGCAGACGAGAGGTGCTGTTACCGTTTGCAACAAACATAAATTCACAGGTGATTTGTGCCGCAGGTGTTGCACTTTTGGAGACCGCGCTGACGTTCATAGTATTTTACATTATATATATTATAACGCCGAAAAACAACGAAATACTGAAATTTAAAAGATAATATTATTGCCGAGCAGCTTTGCTCGGCAATATTTTTTATAAGGTTTACATTTTTTCGGGTGCGTTTATATTCATAAGTGTAAGCGCATTTTTTATAACGGTTTTTGTCGCGACAACAAGTGCAAGGCGTGCAGCCACAACATCGTCCGCCTCACCTTTTATGCGGCAGGCATTATAAAACTTATGGAATGCCGACGCGGTATCAATAACGTATTTTGTAATTCGCGACGGTTCAAAGTTATCAGCGGCATAAAGGATTTCTGACGGGAACGACGCAAGAGCGCGGATAAGCTCTTTTTCTGCATCGGTGTTATAATCATAACCGCCGCAGGATAAAACGGTGCCTGCATCAACCTCAAGATTGCGAAGAATGGAGCAAATACGTGCGTGAGCATACTGCACGTAATACATCGGGTTTTCGCTGTCCTGCTTGACAGCAAGCGACAGGTCGAAGTCCATAACCGACTCACAGCGGTTCATATTAAAGAAAAATCTTGCAGCATCTGCGGGGATCTCATCGAGAAGGTCAGAAAGCGTGATCGACTTACCGGTGCGCTTTGACATTCTGACAACCTCGCCGTCACGCATAAGACGTACAAGCTGCATAAGCACAACCTCAAGACGCTCGGGTTCAATACCAAGTGCCTTCATACCCGCTTTATAGCGTATCGTGTGACCGTGATGGTCGGCGCCGAGAACGTTTATGCAACGCTCAAAGTTACGCTCACAAAACTTGTTGCGGTGGTATGCAAGATCAACGGCATAGTAAGTGTAAAAGCCGTTTGCCTTTACCATTACCTCATCCTTTTCACAGCCGTAGTCGGTAGCGCGGAACCACTTTGCACCCTCACTTTCATAAAGCGCGCCTGCCTTATCGAGAAGGTCGATAGTTTCCTTTACATAGCCGCTCTTATGAAGGGTCGATTCGCGGAACCATTTATCATAAACAATTTTATATTTTTCAAGGTCGCTCTGCATACGTGCAATATTCTTTTCAAGACCGAAGGCAACCAACTTTTCGATAACTTCTTCTTTTGGCTGATTTAAAATATCAGCACCGTTTATTTCGCAAAATTCCTTTGCAAGAATTTTGATATCGTCACCGTGGTAGCCGTCCTCTAAAAACTCCATACTGTCCTCGCCGTTTACATACTGATAAAGACGCGCATAGAGTGATTCACCGAAAAGCATTACCTGGTTACCCGCATCGTTTACATAAAACTCTTTTTTAACATCAGCACCCGCCCACGCAAGAACAGACGAAAGGCAGTCACCGATAATACCGCCGCGGGCATTACCCATATGCATAGGTCCTGTGGGGTTTGCCGAAACAAACTCAACAAGCACAGTTTGTCCGTCAAGTGCATTTGTTTTACCGAAGTTATCGGAAAGCTCAAGTATTCCGTCGACAAGACCGGCATAGTATGCGGGTGACATTTTAAAGTTGATAAATCCGGGACCTGCAACAGCTACGTTTTCGATATACTCACCGCAGTCGATATGCGAAACGATCTCGTTTCCTATCATTGCGGGAGCTTTTTTTAAAAGGCGAACGTTTTTCATTGCGAAGTTTGCCGAAAACTCGCCGTTTGCGCTGTCCTTTGGTACTTCAACGTCAAAATCGACAATATCCACCTTTTCAAAAATGCCGTCAGCAACACACGCGGTGTATGCGTCAACAACCTTTTGCTTTAAAAGGCTTTTAAAAAATTCTGTAGGGTTTACTGCTGTCATTTTCATTTCTCCTGTATTTTAATGGTTATATCGTTTTCTGCCTCAGCCGACTCGTTAAACACAAGACGGTATTTTATAAAAATCCTGCGTTCTGTTTCAAACGCATTAAGTAGCTTGTGTGTAAAAACGCTAACCGACATTTTTCCGACAGGCGTCATATAGCCCGACACGTGCTCCCGACCCTGCTCAAAGGTGAGAACAGAATTTGACTGCGGCTTTGAAATGTGCACACAGTCGGGCTTTATTGCAATAATATTCGGCTCGGTATCGGTATATTTAATAAAATATGTTCCGTTTTTTAATGAGAGCGTACCGTCAAGCGTTACCGTATATTTTTCGGTGTTTTCTGCACGCTGGACGGTGGTGAGAGTGATTTTTACATCAGTATTTTTCAATGTCAATTTTATGCACCTCGCCCGAAATCGACTGTTCCATAAACAGACTGCCGTAGCTTTCAAAATTCTGCGTGCTGTCACTGACATAAAAGCGACGGACACCGCCGTTTTTTGACAAAAGCTTTTGTGACGACAGTTTTTCCTTAAGCGTCTTTGCCGCTTCTTTTCCGGGGTTGACAAGGGTCACCTGCCCGCCTACATATTTTTTGATAGCGTGCGCGATAAGCGGGTAGTGGGTACAGCCCATAATTATCGTGTCAGCACCAAAATCGACAATCTCTTTTATATAATACTCTACCGCAAGCGCGGTGATGGGGTCATCTTCTTTGATATGTCCGTTTTCAACAAGCGGTACAAAAAGAGGACAGGGTACAGCAACAGTCTGTATATCGGACGATATTGCCAAAAGCGCCTTTTCATAAGCCCCCGAGCTGACGGTTGCGTTTGTGCCGATAATACCGATCCTGTTATTTACGGTGGCGCTTGATGCGGCACGTGCCGCCGAGTCGATAACGCCGGTTATGTCAAACTCATATTTATCCTTAAGCGTATCGAGAGCTACCGCAGAAATGGTACCGCACGCAACAAGAGCCGCTTTTATATTAAAAGTGCTTAAAAAGTTAAGGTCCTGCTTTGCATAGGAGATTATGGTATCACGGCTACGAGTACCGTAGGGCACACGCGAGGTGTCACCAAAGTAGATAATATCCTCATTCGGCAATATTTTTATAAGCTCCTTTACCGCGGTAAGACCGCCAAGACCGCTGTCAAAAACGCCGATTGCGCCACTGTTCATATTCTATCCTCCGCAAGCGCAAGGCGGATAAGCTCGTCTGCAAGCGCAAAGCCCTCAAGACCGTTATACGCCATCATTTTGGGGTACATACTGATATCGGTAAAGCCGGGGGTAGTATTTATTTCGTTAAAGATAACGCGCGCGTCCTTTGTCACAAAAAAGTCGACACGTGACAGTCCCTGACACTCAAGTGCCCTGTAAACACGCACCGCAAGCTCACGCACACGGCTCTGACACTCGTCGGGTACAAGTGCGGGGATAACGACCTTTGAAGCAGCGTTATTGTATTTGGCGTCATAAGTATAAAACTCGTCAGCGGCAATAACCTGACCGCACACGTCACAGCGCGGCTCGGAATTTCCGATAACTGCAGCCTCAACCTCAACACCGACTATGTTTTCCTCAACAAGTATTTTAAAGTCGTGCTTTGCCGCCTCGGTCAGTGCCGCAACAAGCGACGCTCTGTCAGTTGCCTTATTGACGCCGACGCTTGAGCCGGCGGACGCGGGCTTTACAAAAACAGGGTATTCAAAGTATGTTTCAAGGTCGTCCGCAACAGCGTTCACGTCAGCTACGCACTCGCGCGAATAGCAATACTTATACCTTGCCATCGGCACACCCGCCGCCTCACAAATGATATGTGTAAGCACCTTATCCATACCGTTGGCGGCACTTGTCATAGTGGTTGTCACCTGCGGGATACCTGCTAGCTGTAAAAGCGCGGCAATCGCGCCGTCCTCGCCGTTTTTACCGTGGATTATGGGAAAAGCAACGTCGATATAAATACTCTTGCCACCACACAGTATACCGTGTGTTTTGCTGTCAGGTGAAATTATTGCGGGCGTGCAATCGGTTTGCCAGTTATTGACACGGATATCAGCAACCGAGGCGTTTGTCAAAAACCATTCGCCTTGCTTTGACACGCCGATTTTATATACATTATATTTTGTTGAATCAAGAATTGAAATGACATTTGCCGCCGATTTACACGACACCTCATATTCACTCGAAGCACCGCCGAAAATTACGGCGACATTTAATTTATCAGACATACTTTCACTCCTATATATTATCCATATAATATTATCACTATTTATTAGATATGTAAAGATTTATTTTACCTGACATCAATATAAATATAAACATTGACGGTATCAGCATTGCAAAATTGAGTATATCGGCAATCTGCCACAGCGGTGCGTTTATACTGATCGCGCCGAAAAAGACTGCCGCAACATACAGCATGTCGTAAAGGTGAGACGGAATTTTTGCAAACGCAACAGCGCGACGCGCGATATAGTACCATCCGATTACCGTTGCAAACACGAACATTGACATTGAAACATTCAAAAACACCCGCGAAAACGGAATATCTGCAAAAGCCGCCGCAACGGTTGCAGACGGACTGCAGCCGACATCCGCACCGCCGAGCACAAACACAACTCCGCAAAGAGCGCACATCACAACGGTGTCCCAAAACGCCGTTGTCATTGCGCCAAGTGACGAAAGCACGGTATTTTCATCGCCCGATTCTGCCGCAAGAATTCCGCCGCTGCCAAGCCCGCTCTCGTTTGAATAAAGTCCGCGCGCAACACCGCTTTTTACAGCAGCACCAATACCGCCGCCCACAACCGCCGACGGCATAAGCGCGCCTTTTACTATTTTTAAGATTGCGGCGGGCAGCTGACCGATATTTAAAATAACCGCCGCAACACACAGCGATATAAAGCCGACAGACATTATCGGCACAAGCAAGGAGCACACCTTTGATATACCGCCAACGCCAAACGATACGGTAATAAGCGTGAGTGCGCCCAAAGCCGCACCCGTTATCCAAAGCGGTAGCGGCAGTGTTTGCGAAAGCGCATTTGCAGGGATGGCAGCGCCCATAAACAGACCCGCAGCCGCACATAAAATCGCCCACACAAGCGCTGTTTTTTTATAGCCGCGCATTTTTAAAAGCACCATCGGTCCGCCGTATTCTTTATTGCGATATTTCAGACACAGATAGCTCTCGGCATATTTGGTTGCCATTGACAAAATTCCGCAGACCCACATCCACAAGACCGCACCCGCACCGCCCGTCGATATCGCAACGGCAACACCGACTATATTTCCCGGACCTATTGTTGTGCCGAGGGCGGCGGCAAACGCCGAGTAAGTGCCGCCGTCATTTTCAAAAAGCGAGTAACGTATACCTTTTAGTGTGTGGCGCTGAACAAAGCGCGTTTTAAAGCAAAAATAAATGTGACACGCAAGCAAAATATATACCAAATAATATCACCCACTCTAATTTTATTGACCTTTGGCTTAATTTAGCATATAATATTTTTATGGACGATATTTATTTTATGAAAAAAGCACTTATTCAGGCAAAAAGAGCGGAGGCTCTTGGGGAAGTGCCTGTCGGTGCTGTCATAGTGAAGGACGGCAAAATTATTGCACGCGGATACAACAGACGCGAAACCGCACAGAGTGCCGTAGCACACGCAGAGCACATCGCGATTGAAAAAGCGTGCAAAAAGCTGGGCTCCTGGCGGCTGACAGGGTGCACGCTGTACGTGACACTCGAGCCGTGCATTATGTGCGCAGGCACGATAATAAATTCGCGCATCGACCGCGTGGTAATCGGTACAGCCGATAAAAAAGCGGGCGCGATGGGCGGAATAGTTGACGTAATGGCACTGCCCGTAAACCACAAGCCGCTTGTCACCTTTGGCGTTTTGCAGGGCGAGTGCTCGCAGATCATAAAGGATTTTTTTGCGCGTCTGCGGAAAGGTCCCGCTTTTAACAAAAAGTTAAAAGTTTGATAACAACTTTTGCGCTATGGCGTGGTATACTGTTTACAAGATAAGATAAAACTTATCTCAATCCCCCTCCTATTTTTAATGCAAAACAGTAAGACGGCACGGCACAACAGCTGTGCCGTTTTACTTTTTGTTGTAAAATGCAATAACCTGTGATATAATATATCTTATAATATTTTAAGGAGAAGTGACAATGGCAATAATTGACGATATTATTGATTCGATGGAAAAAGCCGGTAAATATGTGACTGACAAGGCTGTCGATGCAAAGGATTACGTTAAGCTCGAATACAAGGCGTCAACGCTTAAAAGTGAAATCGAGCGCACCTTCTGCGAGCTCGGCAAGCTGACATACGATATTAAAAAGAAGCAGAGCGACGACGAAAGTCCGATTGCACAGTGTATGGAAAAAATCGACGTGCTCAAGTTCAGACTAAAAGAGGTCAACACCGAAATGTCGAAGTTCAAAAAGACCTGCCCCGTCTGCTCAAAGCACGCAGGTGCAAGTGACACATACTGCAAAAATTGCGGCACTAAACTGTAAGGACTAAAATTTTATGTCAGACAAAACAAAAAAGAATTTTTTAAACGGTGCAATGGTTTTGACCGCGGCACTCGTTATTGTAAAAGCAATAGGATTTATCTACAAAATACCGCTGTTTAACCTCATCGGCGGCGACGGTCAGGGGTATTATGACGCTGCATATCAGGTATATTCACTGCTGTTTGTTATTTCAACAGGCGGCATTCCCGTGGCACTTGCAAAGCTTATCAGCGAATCAAACGCGGTCGGCAGAATACACGAGCCAAAAAAGATACTGTCTTTATCGCTTAAAATCTTTGCGGTGGTCGGTCTTATCGGCATGCTGGTTCTCATATTTTTTTCAAAGTGGTTTGCAAATTTTGTTGATGCCCCGGGTGCCGGCGTTTCGATAATCGCAATTGCTCCTGCAATATTTTTTGTATCTCTCGGTTCGTCGTTCAAGGGCTTTTTCCAGGGCTACAAGGACATGGCACCGACCGCGATTTATCAGATACTCGAAGCGGCATCAAAGCTACTCGGGCTTGCGGCGGTCATTATACTTATTGCAAAAGGGCACACACAAAGTTCGGTGCTCGCGTGCGGCGCAATTCTCGGTGTTACCATCGGTTCGTTTGTGTCGACATCGTTTATGTTTATACGATTTTACTTTGGTAAGGGCCCGATAAAAACCGACGTTGTAAACCCCATTGAAAACCGTTCGAACAGCGTTCTTTTTAAAGCGATTTTAAAAATTGCAATACCGATAACTCTCAGCTCATCGATCATGAGCATTACATCAACCATTGATATGATAAGCGTAAGGCAGGCGCTTATCAACTCAGGGCTGCCGTCATATACCGAAGCGGAGGTCGAGGCTTTGAAGGCGGCGGGTGCAGATTTTGTTATGCACGCAAACTCTGTTTACGGTGCATATTCAGGCTGCTGCTTCTCCCTTTTCAACCTTCCGCCGACAATTACGCAAACAATAGGTATTTCGGTGCTTCCGTTCATTTCCGAACTTTTTGCAAAGAAAAAGTATAACGAAGCATACCAGAATATGAACTCGTCAATGCGTATCGTATCGCTTATCGCGGCACCCTGCGCAATCGGCCTTTCGTTTTTTGCTTATCCGATATTCAACCTGCTATTTGCAAGCAATCCTAACGAAATAATAATAGCAACACAGCCGTTTCATATTTTAGCACTTGGCATTTACCTTGTTGCGATGGTGTACCCGACAAGCCTGTTTTTGCAGGGCTGCGGACACGTTAACATTCCGCTTATCGCAATGGCGACAGGTGCTGTTTTGAAGATTATTACAAACTACACGCTTGTGTCACAGCCGGGCATCCGCATAAACGGAGCACCCTTCGGCACGCTGCTTTGCTACGGCTCCGCTCTGATAATCAATCTGATCATGCTTTATAAAAAGCAAGGCTATAAAACGGATTTTGTATCGGTTTTCCTAAAGCCGATCATATGCTCGCTCCTTGGCGTCGGACTGTCATATGCTTTATATAAATATGTGCTGTTCGGCAACATATCAATAAGGCTGTGCGCACTTATCGGAATTGCGATTGCGGCAGTGCTTTATATCGTATTTATTTTTGTGTTCAAGGCAATAAAGCGTGAGGACGTGCTGCTACTGCCAAAGGGCGAAAAGATCTGTTCAATACTTGAAAGAAAAGGACTTATTAAATAATGAGCAAAGAGACAATTTTACAAAAAGACAGCTATAATTTTGATGATCTTGTAGAGATTGTCGACATACTCCGTGCGCCCGGCGGCTGTCCGTGGGATATGGAGCAGACGCATCAGTCAATACGCAAGGGACTTATTGAGGAGACCTACGAGGTCGTTGAGGGTATTGACAAAAACGACCCCGATATTATGAAAGAAGAGCTGGGCGACCTTATTCTGCAGGTGGTTTTCCACGCGTGCATTGCTAACGGAAACGGTACGTTTGACATTGACGGCGTGTGCGACGGAATATGCAAAAAGCTTATTTACCGTCACCCGCACGTGTTTGCCGACACTGTCGCGGACACCTCTGACGTCGTTCTCAAAAATTGGGACGAGCTCAAGAAAAAAGAAAAGGGACAAAAGAACAAAGCCGAGGTTATGCAGTCAGTATCAAGTGCATTACCCTCGCTTATGCGTGCACAAAAGCTTATTAAAAAGTCGGAGATCGCAAACGACACAGACGAAATCATCGCCAACATAAAAGGATGTATACAGCAGATCGAAAACAAAAACAGCGACGCGGTTTCACAGCTTTTGTTTGAGTGTGCGCGTCTTGGAAACACATTCGGACGTGACCTTGAGCAAGATCTTTACGCGAAAAATGATGAATTTTGCAAAGAAATTTGTAAAAAAGTGTAAAAAAACTTATATTTTTTTGAAATACTATTGCAAATCGAAAAAAAATTTGCGATAATATTATCATAGTTAAATCCACGTATGAAAATCAAAAATTGGAGGAAAATTTAAAATGAACAAAGCAGAACTTATCGCAGCAGTTGCTGCATCAGCAGAAGTATCACAGAAAGAGGCAGCTAAAGTAGTTGGTGCTGTTATGGACGAAATCAAAGAAGCACTTAAAAAGGGTGACAAAGTTCAGCTCGTTGGCTTCGGTTCTTTCGAAGTTAAGAACAAGCCCGAAAGAAAGGGTAAGAACCCCAGAACAGGCGAAGTTATCACAATCAAAGCTTCAAAGGCTCCCGTATTCAAAGCTGGCAAAGCTTTCAAGGATTACATCGGCTAATTTTTAAAAAAGTCGACTGCAGGATTTTTAGTCCTGCAGTCTATTTTTTAGGAGAATTTATGCGACTTGACAAATATTTAAAGGTGTCACGCCTTATCAAGCGGCGCACCGTCGCACAGCAGGCGGCGGATGGCGGACGCGTATCCGTTAACGGCAAGGTTGTAAAGCCGTCATACGACATCAAGGAAAACGATATTATCGAGATATCGTTCGGTGCTAAAAAAACGCGTGTACAGGTGACAAAGGTGTGTGACTTTATTAAAGCAAACGAAGCTGAAACAATGTACACGATACTGGAATAGGACAGATGGCGGGAGCAAGCCCCCTACAACAAAAAATCACTCGCAATTGCGAGTGATTTTTTTATTTGGTTATTTTATTTATAACGTCTTCCCACAGGCTGTCTCTATGAATATAGTAAACATAGTTCATATCAATACCGTTATCTGACGTTTCATATATATTTTGGTAGTTTGGCAGTTTGGTCTTTACAATCTGCGATTTCATAAAACGCTCATCATCGTTAAGCAGCCACGCAACCGCAGTAACATCCCATATAACGCGCGTCCACGGTTTACCCGATGCATATTTGCTTGCGGCGGCTATCGTGTTTTTGGCAAGGTAGTCGGCGATTTTGTTTTTATCCTCAAACCAATACTTAAGTTCCGGCTCGGAGATTGTAAAAGAGCTTACAACGCCCTTGCAAGCAAGCTGTACAAACGGCACGCCGCTATTCATCACAACGCGTGCGGCGGCAACATCCTGCTTCATATTAAACTCGGCAGTATCACAGTAGTGGTGCGCGTGCCCGCCGAGCCATATAACAACGGTATTTTCTATCATATTTTCATTTAAAAGTATAGCGGATGCTACGTTTGTGATAGCGCCAATTGCCACAACATAAAGCGGGTTTTCGGGGCTATAGCTATCACAGCGCTTTGCAAGGTCGAGCGCCGCAGGAGATATAACGGGTGTTGTCTCATCATTTAAATAGTCCTCTGATCCTTTATAGACGTCAGCGTTCTCGCCCATAAAATCCAGCAGCTTTAGTATTTCGTCATAGCTTTTTATCATTCCGTCCTTTGCGCTTTTTGAGTTGGCATTGTGAAACGGTGCGGCATAAATTGCCTTTGTATTTAGCTTTTCCTTTGAATTTAAAAGATATGCAATTGCAAACTGGTCGTCGATTTCATTAAATGCGTCGGTGTCGAGCACGACATCTACCCTGCCCTGCGGCACCTGCAAATTTTTAAGTCTTTGTTCGTTCGTCATTTTTATATTCTCCTATACTGTAAAGGCGTTTTGTTATATTGCTGTTTAAAAATTTTACGAAAATAGCTTTCATTCTGGTAACCACAGCATTGAATAATATCTTTTACAGGCATTTCACTGTTTTTTAGTAGATGCGTCGCAAGCTCCAAGCGCTTACTCTGCAAATAGTCAACATAGCTTTTACCTGTAAGTTTTTTAATAAGAGAGCCTGTGTAAACAGGCGAATAGTCAAGCTCTTTAGCAAGCTCGGTAAGCGTTACTGTACAAATATTATTGTCAATATAATCATCGATTGATTTCAAAATACGCTTTGCCGCCATATCAACGGCCTTTACTTTCATTGTTTTTAAAGCATACCTTACCTGTTGTGCTGTTGGAATTGAGGGAGCCGCGCCCGCCCGTGAAACCGCTATTGCAGAAGCGGCTGATGCATATTTTAAAATTTCGGGGATATCCTTTCTTTGCGAAATTCCCGCAACAAAATATCCAAGGAAGGTATCTCCCGCTGCAGTTGAGTCAACAACACTTGTTTCAAATATTGAATGATAGTGCTTAATGTTTTTATCCTGATACACACAACCATTTTTGCCAAGTGTCAGCATAACACAAAGGTTAGGAAATGTTTTTTTAAAAAACTCAAGGCTCATTTCGGGCTCGTCACATCCTGAAAAGGTTTTTGCCTCCACCTCATTGAGCACTATGTATGACAGCTTATTAAAATCAATATTAAACAGGTTTTCGTTTATAGGTGACGGGTTTAATATGATTCTCATTTGTTTTTTAAATGCCGTATCAACAATATATTCTATATTGTTGATCTCGTTTTGCAAAAGCAAAATGTCACCTTTTTCAAATTGAGCAAGTGTACTGTCAATTTGTGACTTTGATATCATACCGTTACTGCCCGAATGAATAAATATTGAGTTTTCACCGTCACGACCCACCTGTATTATCGCGTGACCGTTTGTAGCATCAACTTTTTTTATGTGCGAAATATCTACACCGTTTTGCATAAGAAGCTCTGTTAAAATACTGCCATCACTACCCACACAGCCCGCGTGATAAACCGGCACACCCGCACGCGACAGTGCTACCGATTGATTAAGTCCTTTACCACCGGGATAAACACTTAAATTTTGCGAACTTAGCGTTTCGCCGACATTTACTATATGGTCAAGTGAATATACATAGTCTATGTTACAAGACCCGAAATTTAAAATTTTCATATGTCACCTCTATTACCATTATAATTGTATTACTACTTTATAACAAGTACTATTTTAACACAAAAACAGTCGTAATACAATCAAAAATCAGCTATACAGAAGTATAGCTGACTTTTATGCTTTTGGTAAATTCCATTTAAAAACCGTTGCAAGTATTCTTATTACAAACACTATCAAAACGCAGACTGCCGCCGCAATCGTCTGATACACACCGCTTGCAACAAGAATATAGTAAACACAGCCGCCCGCGATCGACGCAAGAGCATAGATATGTTTTTTCAGTACCGACGGAACGGAGCCTGACAAAAGATCACGAAGGACACCGCCGCCGACCCCGGTTGTAACTCCTAAAAATATTGCAAAAAATGCATTGCTCTGAGTGCTTGATGACAGCGCGGCGTTGATGCCGGTAACAGTAAAAATGCCAAGTCCGAGCGCATCGAAAACGTTATTTATGTGTTCAAATACTTGCTCATGCACTACGTATTTATCTTTAAAAACGCGCACAAGAACAAAAACAGCAACCGAGGATATCGCTGCAACCGACACGTAAAGCGCGTTGGTAAACGCACGTGGCGGAAAGTGGCCAAGCAGGATATCGCGGGTTATTCCGCCGCCGAGTGCTGTAATACTTCCCAAAAACACCACACCGAAAAGGTCTGTTTTTTTTGCAATTGCAACTGTTGCACCCGACACTGCAAAGGACACTGTGCCGACAAGCTCGAGCACAAAAAAGATTAAACTTAACATATGTTTATTCCATTACAATAAAAGCATTGGGAATAAAGCGCATACCATCCGAGTCAGAGCCCGAGGGTTGATTGATTATATCGTCGTGGTATGAAAGAACGGTAGACGAGCCGCCGTCAAGGTTTGCGGCATTGTAGCAGCCCGCTTCAATCATAATCTCCTGAAGCTGCTTCATTGTAACACCCATTGAGTAGCCGGGCTGACGTCCGTCAACAACAACGAACACAACCGTACCGTCTTTTTTCTGACCGATTGCGGTACGAGGTGCTGTACCCCAGCCGCCGTTACCTTTGATTTCTGCCGTTTCACCGTTGATTATCAAAAACGGAGTGAACTCAACCGCGTCGCGAAGATTAAGGCTCTCAAGCTCGCTTTGCTTAAAGTTACCGAGAATTAAAACGTTGTTTTTGTCAAAGCCGATAATGTTATAAATCGATTTTTTAGGGAACTTAAGTATTTCGCCGTCCGCTACGCAGTAGCCCATTACGACGCCGCCGTTACCCCAACCCGAAGCGTCACCGAAGCCGCCGGCGTTTATGCCCGCAATTGCCTCGGGGTAATTTTCAAGTAGATAGGGCATTTTCTGACCCTTGATACCAAAATATTTCGATATACCGAGCTTGACTTTTGACGGGTCGGAAATTTCAAGCTTCCACGCCTTGTAGCCGTCCTTACTTATCTCGGTAAGGGTGGTTACGTTTTCTTTTGCGGTCGTATTAACGCTCTGTGTATCAACCTTCGTATCAAGCTCAACAACGGTGTTTGAATCCATAACCTTTTTGATTGTTTCGTCAGAATAGAAAATGCGCGAAATATATTTATGGTTAATGGTCGTTTCCGTAGATGTTATCATAAATGTACGAAAGCCGCTCCACGGACCGTAAAGCAAAAATAAGCTGATCGAGCCAAGAACAAGCCAGGTTAAAAAAAGCGATACTACATATTTGCCTATCGGGCGACCAATAAAGGCCTTGAACCGTGATGTACTCATTTCCTCTTTTTGTTCAGTTAAATAACTGTTTCTCATTATTTTACTCACCGAAATCCTTTGGTTTGTTTCCTTTGTTGAAATAATAAAGTATTGCGTCTGTTATACGTGCCGACGCGTTGCCGTCGCCATAGGGGTTGACCGCCTTTGACTGCTTGTCATAAGCGGCACTGTCACGTATAAGCTCTGTTGCAAGACGCACGATATCGTCTGTATCGACACCTGCAATTTTAACAGTACCCGCTTCAACCGCCTCAGGACGCTCGGTCTCGGTACGAAGCACCAGAACAGGCTTTCCGAGTGCCGGGGCTTCTTCCTGAAGACCGCCGCTGTCTGTCATTACCATATAGCAACGGTTCATAAGATTGTGCATATCGCAAACGTCAACAGGGTCAATAAGAATAACGTTATCAAGGTTACCCAAAATTTCGGTTGCGGTGTTACGCACAAGCGGATTGAGATGCATCGGGTAAATAAAGCGGACATCCGCATTTTCCGTTGCAAGCTGCTTTATTGCGGTACATATCTGCTCAAGCGGTTTTCCGAGGTTTTCGCGGCGATGCGCGGTGAGCAGGATGTATTTAGCATCAGTAAAATCGATCGCCTTAAGTGTTTCGTTTACAAAAACATAGTCGTCCGAAACAGTGGTTTTGAGCGCGTCGATTACCGTGTTACCTGTTATAAACACGTTTTCTGTTACATCTTCTTTTGAAAGATTATTTTTGTTTGCAAGAGTGGGCGCAAAATGCATATCGCAAAGGCGCGATGTCATTTGTCTGTTCATCTCCTCAGGAAACGGCGAATACTTATCATAAGTACGAAGGCCTGCCTCCACGTGTCCGATGCGCACACCGTTATAAAAAGCAGAAAGCGCACCCGCAAAGGTCGTACTGGTATCGCCGTGGACGAGAAGCACGTCGGGCTTTAAGTCCTTGAGCACCTTTTCCATACCGAGTAAAACATCAGTTGTGATAGTGGTGACCGTCTGACCGGGACGCATAATGTCGAGGTTGAAGTCGGGTTTGATTTTAAATGTATCAAGCACCTGCATAAGCATTTCGCGATGCTGACCGGTAAGACAAACAATGCTCTCAATTTCGGGGCGGGTTTCGAGCTCCTTTATCAGCGGTGCCATTTTAATAGCCTCGGGACGAGTACCGAAAACCGTCATTACCTTTATTTTATCAGTCATTTTTTATCTCCTTATGAACTTTATGTTTATACATAAATATTGAACACATAATTACAATTATGAATACGATCAGCACAACAACCGCAGCACGCATAAATCCCTCGCCCGCAATAAGAACGGCGGTAAGACCGAGAACTGCCGCGATTGCGTACATAATTGCAACCGTCTGCTTCTGATTAAAGCCGAGATCGATAAGTCGGTGGTGGAGATGGGTCTTGTCCGCGCTCATCGGCGATTTACCGTTGAGCATTCGGCGGATCGACACAAACACCATATCGAATATCGGCAGACCGAAAATTAAAAACGGAATTGCAAAAGCGATTATCGCATACGCCTTGAACACGCCCATAACCGACATTACCGCAAGCGTATAACCGATAAACATTGAGCCCGTATCGCCCATAAACATTTTTGCAGGATTGAAGTTATACGGTATAAATCCAAGACAGGCACCCGCAAGAGCTGCCGCAAGTATTCCGACAGCGGGTGAATGCAAAAGTACAACAATTATAGTAACGCAGACAGACATTATGGTAGAAACACCGACTGCAAGACCGTCGAGACCGTCAAGCAGGTTGACTGCGTTGAGAATGGCAAGCATCCACACGATTGTCACAAAATACTGTGCAACAACAGGAAGCTGGAAGTTTGCACCGGTCGGGCTGAAAAAGTTCGGTATACCCGTGATGCGCACACCGCACGCAGTAGGGATAAGCGTTGCAATCACCTGAAAACCAAATTTCTGCTTTGGCTTAAGTGCGAGCACATCATCGAACATTCCAAGTGCCACAATTACGATTGAGCCAAGAAGCATACCGCGGATCTCTCGCGACATATACGCCATATCAAAAATGATTGCCGAAATGTAAAAGCCCGCGAATATCGCGATTCCGCCAAGGCGCGGAATAGGTTTTTTATGCATACGTCGGGAGTCCTTGGGCACATCGATCGCACCGATTTTATGAGCGATTATTTTTGCAACGGGTGCACCCGCAAAAGAGAGCACCAGCGCCAAAAGAAAAGCGCCGACAAGATAGATATAATCTACTGTAGTCATACAAAGTCACCTTTTATCTTTTAATAAATCCTATTTTCTTTTGCACCTTAAATAACATTTTATTTGCAAGATAGTTTGCTGTTTTTGCGCTCTCGGTATACACTTTTTCAAGGTATGCCTTGTCTTTCATAAGCGCATCGTACTTTTCTTTAAGAGGCCTTAACTCGTCTGCAACAGTTTCACCGACAGCAAGCTTGAAGTCGCCGTAGCCGTATCCCTCAAACTTCTTTTCAGCGTCTTGTACGGTGCAACCCGTGATTGCGCTGTAAATTGAGAGAAGATTGCTGATACCCGGCTTATCCTCTGAAAATCTGATTGTGTTGTCGCTGTCGGTAACAGCGCTTTTGAATTTTTTGATAATGCTGTCACGCTCTTCGACAATGCTGACATAGGATTTGGGGTTGGGGTCGGATTTTGACATTTTTTTATCAGGCTGTGCAAGCGACATGACACGTGCACCGACAGAGTTGATATAGCCCTCGGGCACCGTAAACACATCGCCGTAAATACCGTTAAAACGTATCGCAATATCTCGTGCAAGCTCAAGATGCTGCTTCTGGTCAACACCGACAGGTACAAGGTCGGTGCCGTAAAGCAGAATGTCTGCCGCCATAAGTGCAGGATATGTGAAAAGACCCGCATTTATGTTGTCCGCGTGCTGCTTTGACTTATCCTTGAACTGTGTCATTCTTGAAAGCTCGCCAAACATTGTATAGCAATTAAGAATCCACGCGAGTTCAGCGTGAGCGGGCACGTGGCTCTGAATAAAAACAAGGCTTTTTTCGGGGTCAACACCTGCAGCAAGGATTATCGCAAGAGTAGAAAGACTGCGCGCGCGAAGGTCGGCCGGTGTGTTTCTCACCGTGATTGCGTGCATATCGACAACAGAAAAGATTCCATTGCCAAGCTCCGCGGTTTTGGGCCAGTTACGAACGGCGCCGATATAGTTACCGAGAGTTATTGTACCGCTCGGCTGAATGCCGCTGAATATTGTTTTTTGTTTTTGTTCCATAATATCACCATTATATAATAATCTATCCTATATATTAACATATTAGTATTAATAAAACAACACTTTTTTACAAAAAAAGAAGTCGGAAATGATTTCCGACCTCTTTCATTGTTATTTTATAATTTTAAGTGCACCGGTAGGACACGCCTCTGCACACAGACGGCAATCACCGCAAGGCGAGGTATCGCCCTTAAACTCGGGACGGATAACCGTTTTAAAGCCGCGGTCAACAAGTCCGAGTATTCCCTTTCCCGCATTTTCGCGGCAGGTGCGTACACAGAGATTGCACAGTATGCATTTGCCTTGATCGCGCTCAATATTTACAAGGCGCTTTTCGGTAAACGAGAGGTGTTTTTCTCCCTCAAGACGCTTGACATCAAGGTCGTACATATTTGCGTATCTTATAAGCTTACAGTCCTTATAGTCGTGACAGCCGCACTCGAGACAACGCTTTGCCTCTTTGCGCGCATCCTCGTCCGAAAAGCCCAAGTTTATCTCCAAAAAGTCGTGTTTTCTCTCGTCTGCAGGGCGTACAGGCATTTTTATGCGTGCGCATTTTTCAAACTTTTCATAAAATTCCGGTGTGGGCTGTTTTTCCGACACAAACGGAGCCTTATAAGGCACTTCCATTCCGTTGAGATATCCGTCAACAACGCTTGCACACTTACCCGCTTCACCAATTGCGGCAATGGCGATTGACGCGCCTCTATTAGTAGCATCGCCCACTGCAAACACACCGTCGCGGGAGGTTGCAAAGGTGCGCTCGTCGGCAGAGATTATGCCGCGTGCGTTAAGTTCCAAAGTCTCAAAGCCCTTTACGTTAACCTTTTGACCGATAGCGCAAATAACATTATCTACATCCAATATTTCAAACTTTCCGTCTACTGCAACGGGGGCACGTCTGCCGCTTGCGTCCGGCTCGCCGAGTTCCATAATCTGAAGCTTGACAGCGGTAACTTTTCCGTCTTTTCCGATGATTTCTGCAGGGTTTGTCAGAAATTTGAACTGAACGCCCTCTTCCATTGCCTCTGTAATTTCAATATCCTCTGCCGGCATTTCGTCGCGGGTACGTCTGTAAATTACATAAACATTCTCGGCACCTGCGCGAACTGCACTGCGGCAGGCGTCCATAGCGGTATTACCGCCGCCGACGATGGCAACGTTTTTACCTATACCCGACGGCTCACCTTTTGCGATTTTACGCAAAAATTCAATGCCGCCCATAACGCCCGAAAGCTCCTCACCTGTACAGCGAAGACCCATATTGTTCCAGGCGCCGATAGCAACGATAACCGCGTCAAAGTCAGCCTCGAGAGTATCAAGAGTTATCTGCTCGCCTATTTTCACATTGTTTTTAAATGTAACACCGAGTGATGCGATTTCTGCAATTTCTGCATCGAGCACCGCTTTTGGCAGACGGTATTCGGGGATACCGTATCGGAGCATACCGCCCATTTTTTCCATCATATCAAAGATAGTAACGGAGTGACCCTTGAGTGCAAGATAGTAAGCCGCAGTAAGTCCCGCAGGACCGCCGCCGACAATGGCAACGGTTTTACCCGTCGGTGCGTCGCACTCGGGGATATAGGGATTTGTTTTTAAAACGTTATCTGCCGCAAAGGACTTAAGATATGCTATTGAAATAGGCTGCTCGACCTTTGTTCTTCTGCATGCGGTCTCGCACGGATGCGGACACACTCTGCCGATAGATGCGGGAAGCGGCACCTTTTCTTTGATTATTTCGACTGCCTTGCGGTCGTTGCCGTTTGCAATTTCTTTTACATAGCCCTGACAGTCAGTACCTGCAGGACAGTTAAGGGTGCAAGGACCCTTGCAGTCGCCCTCATGGTCGCTCATAAGAAGCTCAAGTGCGATTTTTCGAACCTTTTTAACACGCTCTGATTCTGTGAAATACACAGCGCCGTCCATAGCTACAGTTGAGCAGGCACGCATAAGCTTCGGCATATTTTCGCCTTCGACTATACAGATACCGCAGGCACCGTAAAGCTTTACATTTTTGTGGTGGCAGAGCGTGGGAATCTCAATGCCGTTTGCTGTTGCGATATCAAGAATGGTTGTACCCTTATCGGCGGTACATACTTTGCCGTTTATAGTTACTGTAATTTTTTCCATATGTATCGCCTCCTTATCTTACGCATACCGCGCCGAATTTACAAAGTGTTTTACACTGACCGCACTTGATACATTTTTCGGTATCGATCGTGTGCGGAGCCTTAAGGCTTCCCGAAATTGCATCAACAGGGCACTTTTTGGCGCAGAGTGTACAGCCGCGGCATTTTTCTTTATCTATATAATATTCTACAAGGTCGGTACATTCGCAGGTGGGACAGCGTTTTTCGTAAATGTGCGCCTCGTACTCATTTCTGAAATAGCGGATCGTTGACAAAACGGGGTTGGGCGCTGTTTGTCCGAGACCGCAAAGCGCACCCTCTTTTACACCGACACACAGCTCTTCCAAAAGCTCGATGTCGCCGTCCCTGCCCTCACCCTTTGTAATACGGGTAAGAATTTCAAGAAGGCGCTTTGTGCCGATACGGCAATGAACACATTTACCGCACGATTCCTTTGCAGTAAAATCGAGAAAGAACTTTGCCATACCGACCATACAGGTAGTGTCGTCCATAACAACCATACCGCCCGAGCCCATTATAGCACCCGTTGCGGCAAGTGCTTTATAATCGATGACCGTATCAAACTTGTCAGCAGGGATACAGCCGCCTGAAGGACCGCCGAGCTGAACCGCTTTACACTCACGGCCGCCGCGGATTCCGCCACCGATATCGTAAATTATATCGCGGATTGTCATACCCATAGGAACCTCAACAAGACCGCCGCGCTTGATTTTACCGGTAAGTGCAAATACCTTTGTGCCCTTTGACTGCTCTGTACCCATAGCAGCAAACTTATCGCCGCCGTTTTGTATGATCCACGCAACGTTTGCAAAGGTTTCAACGTTATTTATATTAGAAGGCTCATCGTTATAGCCACGCTGTGCGGGGAACGGGGGCTTAAGACGCGGCATGCCGCGCTTGCCCTCAAGAGACTCGATAAGTGCAGTCTCTTCGCCGCAGACAAACGCACCGGCGCCCGCCTTTATACGCATTGTACAGCTAAAGTCGGTGCCGAGGATGTTGTTGCCGAGATACCCCGCCTTTGTAGCCTGCTCAATCGCGTGCTGCAGACGGACAATTGCAAGCGGGTACTCTGCACGCACGTATACAACCGCTTCGTCAGCACCGATCGCATACGCACCGATAAGCATGCCTTCAATAAGGCTGTGCGGGTCAGACTCGATTACCGCTCTGTCCATAAACGCGCCGGGATCGCCCTCGTCCGCGTTACAGATAAGATATTTTTTATCAGAAACCGACTGACGGGCAGCGTTCCACTTAAACCAGGTAGGAAAGCCCGCGCCGCCGCGGCCTGCAAGACCCGACGTCTTTATCTCGTCGATAACAGACTCGGGTGTTATTGAAAGCACCTTTTTAAGAGCAGTATAGCCGCCGTTTTTTACATAGTCATTTATATCGGTGGGGTCAATTACACCGCAGTTGCGGAGTGCAATTCGTGTCTGCTTTTGTAAAAAGCCGTTATCGTCATCACTGATCGTAATGCTGTCAATCAGGGAAAGGTCCCCGCTGTCAACCGCGGTTTTTATAATTTCTGCGTCACCTTCCTTAACTCGAACAAGTCGACGCACAAGTTTTTCTTCATTATATATATCAACAATCGGCTCTAAAAAGCACATACCGATACAACCGGTGATTGCGGGCTTTATTCCGCACAAAGCAAGTGCTTCATACACCTTATGAGCGCCGGCGGCAATACCGCAGGAGCCCTCGCCAACTACAACTCTCATTTGCTCTCCTCCTTTAATGCCTGTAAAATCGACATTGTTTTTTCGGGAGTGAGACTGCCGTAGGTCTCACCGTTTATCATCATAACAGGTGACAGCGAGCAACAACCGAGGCACGCAACATTTTTAAGAGTGAACAGACCGTCATCTGTCGTTTCACCGTCAGATATACCGAGGTATTCCTTAATGGTGTTTTCAATTCTCTCCGAGCCGTTTACGTGACAGGCAGTGCCCTGGCACAGCATTATAAGGTATTTGCCGACAGGCTTTAACCTAAACTGTGTATAAAAAGTAGCAACACCCATAACCTCTGCAGGTGTTGAGCCGATCTTATCGGCGATA
>JAZQDN010000132.1:0-4606 GCA_045546815.1 Eubacteriales bacterium | reverse complement strand
CCAAAAACCATCAAGAGTTGCAAGGAAAACCAATTTGTAAAAAGTCTTTACAAATTGGTTTTCCTATTATATAATAAGGAGTAAAAGTATGAAATTTAAAAACGTCAACTGTGACGCAAATTATACTTTGTGTTTGAAAATGCGAATGAATGAGATTATGAAAACGCATTAAATAAAAATAGTATAGGAGAAACAAAATGAAAATTACAGACGTACGCACAATGATTTTAAGACAGAATAAGATCGAAATGATTGGTGACGGCAGTCAGGATACTGTTGTTATTGTCGTTGAAACCGACGCAGGTATCTGCGGTGTCGGTGAGGTTGACTCGGCACCTTATGTTGTAAAAACAATTATAGATACACCTGCATCACATATGGCTTGTATGGGCCTTAAAGAAATTCTTATTGGAGAGGACCCACTCGATGTCGAGAGATTATGGCGTAAAATGTACGATAAGAGTATCTACTATGGCCGTCGCAGTGCCGTCATCCACGCAATGAGCGGTATTGACATTGCGCTTTGGGATATTATTGGTAAATACTACAACGTTCCTACTGCAAAGGCACTTGGTGGTAGCTACCGCGACAAAATTCAGGCATACTGCAGTGTTTTAATGCCCGAAACAGAGGACGAGGTATTCCGCCTTGTTGAGAATCATCAGGGCAAAGGCTATAAGGGCTTCAAGTTCGGCTGGGGCGGTCTTGGTCAGAGCTTTGAAAAAGATATAAGACTTGTTAAAGCGGCTCGTAAGGCAATCGGTGACGACGCTCACCTTATGATTGATATTGCTATGCGTTGGACTGACGTAAAGGGCGCTATTAATACCGCAAAAGCATTTGAAGAGGAAAATGTGTTCTGGATTGAAGAGCCATTCCATCCCGACAACCTTGACGGTTATTCACGTATCAATAAGGCAACCACCTGCCATATCTCAGGTGGTGAAGAAATCGGTACAATCCACGAGTTCCGCGAACTTCTCAGCCGCGGCTGTGTGGATATTGTTCAGCCCGACCTTAGCCGTTGCGGCGGTCTTACCGTTGCGCGTAAACTCATTGACCTTGCAGAAGAATATAACACAATCATTATTCCTCATGCATTCAAGACCAACATCCTTATGTCAGCAACTCTTCAGTATATCGCAACTCTTCCTAACGTATGGTATCAGGAATTCTGTGAGCAGGATACAATCCTTCGTAAAACTCTCACATCACCACTGTTCAGTATTGATCCCGAAGGCTTTGTTCATATTCCTCAAACACCCGGTATCGGCATTACACTCAATCAGGATGCAGTAGAAAGGTTTGTGGTAGATTAATGAAACTGACAAAAGATTTTCGTATGGTAGCGGTTACTGTCACACCCTTTGACAGTAACGAAAACGCTATTATTGATGAGATAAAAAAACAAACAGAAGAAATTTGCAACTCAGAGGCTGACGCAATTTTACCGGTAGCCTCTACGGGTGACTATGTAAAGATGGACCTTGACGAAAGACTTGCGGTTTTCTCTGCCGTCGCTGAGATAAATCGTGGCAGAAAAAAACTTATTGCAAGTGCTTGTGACACCTCTGCAACAAGAGTTTTAAAAACGATTTCCGCCGTCAAAAAGATGGGTTATGATGCATGTCTTGTTTGTCCGCCTTACTACTATCCGTTGTCACAAGACGTGGTCTACGACTTTTTCAAAACCGTTTGTGATGGTGCGGGTGACTTTCCCGTTATCGGATATCACGTGCCGTTTTTTACAACGGGTATTGATATTTCTACTTTTGAAAAGCTTCTCGATATTCCTAACTTTGTAGGTATGAAAGACTCGTCTGCCGTTATGAAGCGTATTGCACACCTTTGTGAAATTGTTTCACAAAAACGTCCCGATTTTGCGGTGTACACAGGTACCGACGATTGTCTTTTCCCCGCACTTTGTGCAGGTTGCTTCGGCTCGATGACGGCACTTGCAGCAACAATGCCTACACAAATCCGCGCAATTTACAACGCGTTCGATAATCGCGATATTGATACCGCCATGAAAATCAATCAGAGCATTTTGCCCATTATCCGCCAGTGTGACTCGCTAACCTTCCCAATAGGTTATAAATTACTGGCAAAGGCAAAGGGACTTGAAACGTACGAAGGCAAAACGCCTGCCGAAGAAGCGGTCTTTGAAAATATTAAGGCAATGCTTAAGGAGGTATTCTAAATGAAAGCAGTAGTTTGGAGAGGTCTTTACGACCTTGATTATTGTGACATCCCCGAACCACAGGTAAAACCAGGTTGGGTTAAAATTAAAGTTCAGGCAGTCGGACTTTGTGCAACCGAGGTACATATCATCTCAGGTAAATTCCCCGTCTGCGATCCGCCTCACGTTCTTGGTCACGAAATTTGCGGTGACATTGTCGAGGTGGGAGAGGGTTGTAACAAGGACAACGTCGGAAAACGTGTTGTAGTTGAAACCTACGTCGGTTGCGGTGAGTGTGAGTTTTGTAAAAACGGTCAAAAGCATCTTTGCGATGCAGGCGAAATTGGGTATCCGCCCTATGCAGGGGGTGATGCGCAGTATGTTATTGTACCCGAGGGTTGTGTACGCTTTTTAAAAGATAATATCTCGTATGACGAAGGCGCAATTATGGAGGCGGTTGCTTGTCCGTTTGGTGCAGTAGTCAACTCGGGTGTAAAACACGGTGATACTGTGCTTGTTATAGGTGCAGGCGTTGCAGGCCTTTCGTTTATTCAATCGGCATTGGCGCTCGGTGCAAAAACAGTACTGTGCGCCGTGCGTAACGACGAAAAGTCAAAACTTGTAAAAAAATTCGGCGGCACTACAATTGACCTTCGTTATGAGGACCTTTACGACACTGTAATGAAATTAACAGACGGTAAAGGCGTTGATCTTGCGATTGATGCGGCAGGTGCACCTGCAACTATTGACAGTTGTTTTAAAAATGTAAAAAACGGTGGTAAAGTTATGCTTTACGGAATTCCGTCAAACGATGCCAAGGTAGAACTCCCTGTTGTTGACTGTATTTTAAGACAAATCACTGTCGTGGGTTATACCGGCAATGAAAAAGCGTGGGACACACTTATTGAACTTGTGTCAGACGGTAAAATATCGCTAAAGGAAATGGTAAGCCAAACTTTTCCGCTTTCACAATTTAAAGAAGCGGTGGACACCGTTGAAAACGGAAAACAGTCAGTTATTAAAGTAGTGCTTCATCCGTGGGAAGATTAAAATGATTAAATTTGAAAATTTAGATACAAAAATTTTGCAAAACTTTCAAGGCGGTAATGGTGACATTGTTGCAAAGATTCACGCAGACGAGCTAAACCGCATTGTAAAAAGCGTGTATGCTCCGGGTGTATCGACGGGCTATCATCTTCACGATACGTCATCAGAAATAATTTTTATTTTGTCGGGTAGCTGTAAGGCTATCCACGAAGGAAAAGAAGAGTATCTAACTGTCGGTGATTGTCATTACTGCAAAAAAGGACAGTCGCACGCTATCATCAACAACGGTGACGAGGACCTTGTTATGTTTGCAGTTGTGTGTGCTCAATAAAGGTGGTACAGTATGAAAAAAACACTAAGCCTTACCTTTACAGGCCAGGCAGGATTTATTATCGAAACAAAAAACGGCTACAGCATAGGAATTGACCTTTATCTATCCGATTGTTGCAACCGTCTTTATGGACTTAAACGCCTTATGCCGTTTGTTTACAACCCGAGCGAACTCGATCTCGATTTGCTGATTGCAACTCACGAGCATGAGGACCATTTTGACCTAGACAGCGTACCGATTATTATGCAAAACCAAAAAACAAAGCTTTTGTGCGCTACCGACTGTCAAAAGTATCAAAAAGAATTTAATCTCGATGCCAATCGCATCACATACATAAAGCCCTTTGAGATTTATGAAAACGAGAATATTAAAATAACCGCTCTGCCTTGTGACCACGGCGACGAGGCACCCGACGCAATAGGACTTTTGATTGAAGCGGACGGTAAACGCATATACGTTGCGGGCGATACCTGTTATAGAGAGGACTATTTTACAAACCCCTCAGTTTGCGGTGTTGAGCTGTTTATTATGCCAATAAACGGCGCTTTTGGTAACTTGAACGAACACGAGGGCGCAAAGGCGGCGGGGATTATAAAGGCAAAACTTACTATCCCCTGTCACTTCTGGTGCTTTGCAGGGCATTTTGGAAACCCACAGATATTTATTGACGAGATGGACCAAAATTACCCCACCATAAAATACAACCTTATGCGTGTCGGTGAGACGGTGGAAATATAATAAAAGAAACATCGTATAAAACCATATAATCTAATGATAAAACAATGGATAAGCACGTTTAGGTGCTTATCCATTGTTTTTATTTCTTATCATACATAAGTTTTTGCAATCAAGCCTGTTGGTCACTTTCCGCAACCTTTATCAAAATTAGGATTGCAGGCGTAGAAGTTTTTGCTGTTTAGTCGGTCGGTTGTGATGCCGAGCGCTTCACCAAAACGCTGGTAATGGACTATCTCACGCTGGCGAAGAAATTTGAGTGGGTCAAGTATATCGGGGTCGTCTATAAGACGAATGAGGTTGTCGTAAGTTAC